>JAFWXO010000009.1 GCA_017545865.1 Clostridia bacterium
CCCGTTTTGCCACCAACTCTATAACCGTCGATAAAACATTGTTTACCAGACCCGTCGCTCACAACTTTTTCAAGATAAGAGCGAATTATCGCGGAAGTTTTTTCATCAATAACCGTTGAAACTCGCTTTGGCTCGGTTATAACGGACAATTCCCCACCAGTTGAATACACTTCTTTAACCAAGTACGGCGAATATAAATAACCGCCGTTTATTGCGCTTGAAGTTGCCATTAAAAGTTGAAGTGGCGTGCAAGCAATCGCTTGCCCAAACGAAATTCTTGCTAAATCGGCGTTTTTTACCGCTTGCTTTGGTATTACCATACCTTGCGCTTCGCCCGGCAAATCAATTCCCGTTACCTTGCCGTAACCAAACGAGTTAACGTAGTCGTAATACTTTTCCTTACCGAGCGCTAACGCTATATCAACGAAAATGGGGTTGCAACTATTATTAAGCGCATCGGAAAGCGTTTCATTTGCGTGTTTTCCCTTATCGTGAGTTGACCAACATTTTATCTTAGAACCATCTATATAGCGATATCTTGAAGAATTAAATATATGAGTTTCGGAAAAAGCGCCACTATTTCCTTTTAAGTATTCGTTAACGTTTGCGCTTGCCGTTAAAACTTTAAAAGTTGAGCCAGGCTCGTAACTATCGCTAATAAGTGTTATTCTGCCAAGTTTATTAAGCGTTTCAAGATCGCCAAGCGGAACTTCGTTTAAATTGAGCGAAGGTTTCATACTCATACCCAAAACTTCCCCGTTTTGCGGGTTTATAACTATTGCTTGCGCTGATACGGGTGAATATTCCAGCATCGCTTCGTCAGTAACGCTTTCTAAAATTTGTTGAATTTCATAATCGACGGTAAGTTTTAAATTTAAGCCGTTAGTCGCCGGGCGATAATACGGCTTTTTACCGTTTAAATCAACCCCAGTTAAATCAGATTGATATAAAATATCGCCGTTAACGCCAGAAAGCGCGTCGTTATAATAAAATTCAAGCCCTGAAATACCGTTTCCATCGGCAGAAGTATAGCCTAAAACTTGGGCTAACAAATCGTTATAAGGATAATATCTCGTAACGTCTTCGGCAAAATAAACGCCGGACAAAGAGTACTTTGAAAGTTTTTCAACGTATTCTTTTCCGACGTGCTTTTGAACTTTAATTTCACTAACTTTAGTTGTTCGTATTTTCTCGGCAAGAGCAGATTTATCTAATGAAAAAATGTCCGATAAGGCGGTTACAACTAAATCTAAGTTAGTTACCGCCCTTGGCCGAACGAAAACGGTATACGTTTCTTTGCTTGACGCTAGCGTTACACCATTTCTATCGATTATCTCTCCGCGCTTTGCAAGAATTGGGATATTTCTCGTCCACTGATCAAGCGCTTTTACTTGCAGTTCTTCGCCCCAAATTACCTGAACGTAAAACAGCCTTAGAACTACGAATAAAAAAATAAAGGTTATCGCGCAAATAAACGCAAATAACCTCTTTCGTACCGTTGTTATTGAATATAAATTTTTTATAATTTTAACCCTTTACCATACCTATATCTTCAGCTTTATCGATAATAACTTCATCGCTTGAAATTTCATTGAGTTCTTTTTGAAGAGAATTGTATTCTTCTTGTAAAAGTTGAATTTCATAAGTTTTACCACCGATAACGCCGTTTAAATTCTTTAAAAGCGAAGTGTTAAGCACTACGAGTAAAGATAAAAGCGCAACGATAAGCGCCATTGCAATAACTGCAACTTTTGCGCTAAGCCTAACTTTCGTTTGAGTTGAATAGTTACTTTCCGCGCGGTAGTCTTGGTAAATTTCCGCTTTTGAAAGTTTTTCAAACTGCATAGTGGTTGAAGAAGGAGTTGCATCGTAGTTTACGCCGGCAACGAAACTGCTAACGGTTTGATTTCTCTCTTTAACGGCGTTAGTTCTATCATAGGCATCGTAATGCATAATTCTGTCAAAATTATCAGAAATTTTGGAATTGAACGCTTTTTCTTCGCTTTGCGCTTCAGTTGCTATTTTTGTTTCAACTTGAGATTGAACTTCAAATTCATCAACGAAAGTGTTTTTTTCAATTACGTTTGACTGTCTATAATTAAACATATTGCTCTCCTTTTTTATTTATGCAATATTACTAAAGTTTTTCTATTACTCTTAATTTTGCACATTTGCTCCGACTGTTTATCGTCGTTTCTTCTTCAGTTGCCGTTATAGGCTTTTTGTTAACTTCTTTTATAACTTCTTTCTTTCCGCAAACACAAGGATATCTCTTATCGCAATCGCAACCCGACGATAACTCTTTAAATACCGTTTTTACGATTCTATCTTCTAAACTGTGGAAAGTTAACACGGCAAGTCTACCACCGCTTTTTAACTTATCAACGATGTCTTTAAGCACCGTGTCAAGATCGGAAAGTTCTCCGTTTACTTCAATTCTTATTGCTTGAAAGGTCTTTTTTGCGGGATGCCCGTCCCTTTTAAACTTGAACGGAATTGACTCATCGCAAATTTCAACGAGTTCGCCAGTAGTTTCGATAGGCTTTTCTTTTCGCCTTATAACTATGTTTTTTGCAATATTTGATGCAAACTTCTCTTCGCCGTAACAAGAAATTATGAATTTTAATTTCTTTTCATCGTAATAATTTACAACGTCGTAAGCGGATAAGCCTTGAGTTCTATCCATTCTCATATCGAGAAGTGAATCTTTGCTCATATAGGAAAAACCGCGTTCTTTATTGTCAAGTTGATAGGAACTAACTCCTAAGTCAAGAATAGCGCCGTCTATCTCACTAATTCCAAGCCCGTCAGACACGTCTTTAAACTTTTTGAAGTTTGATTTAACCGCTTTAAAATTCTTAAAATCTTTAAGCCTTTCGGTTGCGGATAAAATCGCATCGTCATCAAGGTCGGTTGAAAATAAAAAACCTTGTCCGTCAAGTTTTTTAAGTATTGCTTCGGAGTGACCACCCCCACCGAGCGTTCCGTCAAAGTAAGTTCCGCCCTTTTTAACGGCTAAACCTTCTAAACACTCGTTAAGCATTACCGAATAATGAGAAAACTTCATTATTTAAGCCTGTCCTTTAAAATAGAAATTCTTTCTTGGTAGGTCTTTTCTTTTTTAAGTCTTTCGCGTTCTTCCTTTGCGTAAATATCAATGTGGTTTACCATACCGATAGTCACAACTTCTTTATCAATGCCGGCGTATTCTCTCAATTTTTCAGGAATAACCACTCTGCCTTGACCGTCTTCGTCGCCAGGATAGAAAGACGACATAAATTCAGCGAAAGATTCTTGCGCCTCAGCATCAAACGCGCTAAGCCCAGAGAACGAACCAACAAGTTCGTCAACCTTGCTTGCGGGATATACGCTTATGCATTTTGAAGCGCCTTTCATAAACACGTAATTAGAACCGAGTTCAGCTTTAAGCTTGCTCGGTATTCTTATTCTGTTTTTTGCGTCAACTTGATGATCGTATTCACCGAAAAGCATTAAACCTTCCCCCTTTTTTGTATTTACACGACCATAATAACACACTTTTTGGTAACTTGCAACCACTTTTGGTAACTTTTTGTAATTTTTTTTAAAATTTTTTAAAATTCTTGACCACTTTCGTCCTTTTTACATAAAACGCTATAATAAACCTTTGAATTTAACTGACTACTCTCGCCAACGAACGTTACGTTGCCGTTTTTTTGTAAACTAAAAAGCTTATGCTTTTTAAGTTTTTTATAAAGGGTGAATTTAACGCCACAATACCCGTCAATTACTAGAAGGTTCGTTAACTTTTTTATCCTATCTAAAAGGTAATGATAGTGAGTGCAACCAAGAATTATTCGCTTGGTGGTCAAAGGAATTTGGCTTGTTAAGTAAGAAAGGTCAATCCCATCAAGGCTAAAAACGTTTTCTTCTATATTTTTAGCCAAACTTTCACTTGATAATACAATTCCTTTAAAATGCCTTTTAACGTATTTACTGTTCGCGGTGTTTACCGTGCAAATTAAACAATCTCTTTTATCTTTACTCTTAGGCGGTAAAGTTTTAATAACGGGCACACGCGCCTTTTCTTTAATATATTTATAAAGATTAGTTGAAAGGGTGTTACACGCTATTACAACCGCTTTTACTCCTTTCGCCTTTAAATGATTTAGAGCGTTTATAGAAAGCCTTTTGAGCTCTTTTTTCGATTTGTTTCCGTAAGGCGCGTTTTGGTTATCGCCAAAATAAATAAAACTTTCACTTGGGAAAAATTCAGTAAGTTCCTTTAAAACGCACAATCCGCCAAAACCACTATCAAAAACGCCTATTGGCAAATTTTTATCTATTTTTTTCATAACGCTCCCTCGCTAATCAATTTATGCCCGCCTTTTTATAAAGTTTCAAAAAAAATTATTCAAAAAAATCAAAACAAAATCAAAATTGTGTTAAAAAAAGTTGCATTACAAAAAAAAGTGTGCTAAAATATCCATAGTTAAATTGAAGTACCACTATAAAGGAGATAGAAATGCCTAACATTAAATCGGCGAAAAAGCGCGTTCTCGTTAATCAGAAAAAAGCAAACATCAACAAAAGTGATAAGTCTGAAGTAAGAACTTATATTAAAAACTTTAACGCTATGCTTGATGCTGGTAATCTCGAAGAGGCTCAATCTGCATTGCCCGCTACTATGGCTGCAATCGATAAAGCAGTAACTAAAGGCGTATACGCTAAAAACACTGCTGCTAACAAGAAATCTGGCCTTATGAAGAGATTCAACGCTTTAAAAGCATCTAAGTAATTGAATTTAAAAATCAAAAAGAGTTACCCCAAAAGGTAACTCTTTTATCATACCTAAAATATAAAAAACTCCGACTAAGGCAGTTCCTATTAAGGATTTTTAATTTATAACAAAAGTGTAGCCCACCAAACTTTGCAAAAAGCGAAATATGGTGGGCTTTTCTTATCAAAAAAGTTAAGTTAATGTAGTTATATTTTTAGCCTTATGGCTAAAAGTGATATTGTTTACAAAGTAAACAGTGGTATTTTGGCAAAGCCAAAGTGATATTAAATAAATCCACAACTCGCCGTTAGGCGAATATAACCGCCGTAGGCGATATCACTTGCCTGAAAAGGCAAATCTCACAAATCCGCGCGGATTTATTTAGTTGCCGAATCCCTTGCAGGGACTCGGCTACCCGTCGGAGTTTTTGTTTTATTTTGCTCCACCGAAAGAATTTGAAAGATCTAAAACGGTTTCTTTGCAATCTTTAAGCCTTGAAGTTGCTATTCGCTTTGAAAGTTCATCGTAATAATCGTTTTCGTTGACGGGAAGCGTAACGGTGCTATCCGTCCAAGAAGAATAAAGCATTGAGTTTATAAGTTCAACGCATTTTATACCCTCACTGCCGTCAACGTAAAGTTCTTCTAAACCAAGAATTGCATTTGCAAAATTATTGATTATTCCAACGTGTTGAGTGTTTTTAGCATAATCCATCTCAACAGTTTCGACCTCAAACTCAGGTTGACTAAATCCGTTTTCACAAGTCTTTATATATTCTTGTAAGTCTGTTTTTAAGCGATAAATCATCAGTTTATCGTTTTCACAAACGACTTTACCCTTTGAGCAAAGAATCTCAAACCTATTATCGCCCGGAGCATCTGCAGTTGAAGTTATAAAAACACCAGTTGCGCCGTTTGGGAATTCAAGATAAGCAGTAACGTCATCTTCCGTTTCAATATCGTGCCATTTACCAAAGTGACAATGCGCCCTAATTTTCGTTGGCATAGCCCCTACAATCCATTGTAAAAGGTCAAGTTGGTGGGGGCATTGATTCATTAACGCTCCGCCGCCCTCGCCTTTCCAAGTAGCGCGCCAAGCGCCAGAATCAAAGTATGCTTGAGTTCTAAACCAGTTTGTAATTATCCAGTTAACGCGCCTTACTTCGCCAAGTTCTCCACCTGCAACAAGCTCGTGCATCTTAACGTATAAAGGATTAGTTCTTTGATTGTACATCATTGAAAAGATTGCGCTTGATTTCGATGCAACTTCGTTCATCTGTCTAACCTGCTTAACGTAAACACCTGCGGGTTTTTCGCATAAAACGTGGATGTTTTTATTGAGCGCTTTTATTGTTAAGCGAGGATGATCGTAGTGGGGAACGGCAATCAAGATAGCGTCGACTTTGGCGTTATCTATAAGTTCGTCACCCGAACTATAAATTTCGTATTCACCGGGGAAATTTTCGGTTGTTCTCTTGATTTTTTCTAAATCGACTTCGGCAAATGCGGTTACTATTCCGTTTTTAATTTTGCCATTGAAAAAATTTTTCAAATGCCCTGAGCCCATATTCCCCATGCCGATTATACCAAATCTTACTTTGTCCATACCCTATCGTTCTCCTTATATCCGATTATAGTTAAAATATCTTTCAAATGCTTAACGGCATCCATAAAAGCATCTCTATTAGTTCTATAAGCGAAGAAATTAACGAGTTTTGATTTATCAATTTGGTCGTAACCTTTAAACACAACAAGGTGCGGTTCTAAAGTCAAAACGGTTTCTTCAATCTTAATATTTTCAATAAGTTTTTTAATTTCGCCATCGCCTTTACCTGCAGGGGTAACGTATCCAGTAGCGTAAAAAGCGTCTTTAATATGATAATAATCAATCTTGCCGTTTAAAATATCCATTGCACCGTTAACGTCAACCTTGCATTGAACAAAGTTTGCAGGGTCGTAAACGCATTTAAGCCCTTGAACGCTATCAAGCAAAAGTTTGCATCTTTCAGCGCTATCGCCAAAAATATCTTTTTCGTTTTCGTGATAAAGCGTAACCCCGTAAGCCTTAGCAAGAGCGCACATTTTATTTAATCGGCTTATAACTTCATCTTTAACGCCTTCATAGTCTTTTGTAAAGAAGGAAAACGCCCTAACTTTATCGCAATCTAAAATATTTGCAACCTTAAAAACGTTTTCACAAACTTCTAAATACTTATCAAAATCGCAATCTAAACCAACCTTTCCAAGAGGAGAACCGATTGACCAAACTTTTATATTATACGCATCTAATTTCCCTTTAATCTCTTTTGCTTTTTCAAGTGATAATTTTGATACGTTAGTTCCGTCAACCCCGCGAATTTCAATATACGGGATTGAAAACTCGTTTAACGCTTTTAATTGTTCTTCAAAATTTTCCGAATATTCGTCTGCAAACGCAGAAAGCATAATTTTACTCATATTGCACCGCCTTTTGTTTGATAATTTTATTATATTGCAACATTTTTTAAAAGTAAATATCAAAAAATGCTTAAAAATATTGCAAATCGTGCTATAAAGTGGTAAAATTTTACTATGATTAAATTTGATAACGCTACTTATGAAAGAAGGGTTGAAACCGCTGTTAAAAAAGAACTTTTTACAAACCAAATGCACCCAAGGTTTGAACTTTTATATATTTTAAACGGAAACGGCAAGTTTATTATTGAAAACACCGAGCACCCGTTTACGAACAATTCAATGTTTTTGGTTGCGCCAGGCAAATTCCACGTTTTAAGCACTCCACCCAAAACCGATTACGATAGAATTATTATTTACTTTGACCAAAGTTTACTTCCCGAAACTCTCGAAAAAAATTTAACTTTTCACACCTTGAACAATTCAACCGTGAGAGAATTGTTTTTAAAATTTGACGATTATTCTAAGTTGTACAGCGGAAAGACTTTAGAAATTTTATTTAAAGGTTTTTTAAACGAAGTTTTATTAACTACGGGAAAATCAAGCGTTGAACCGAGTAACCTACCCGTACTTATCAAAAACGCCATTGATTATATTGAGCTTAACCTTGATAAAAAATTGAGCATTGAAACGATAGCGGAAAATTTGTTCGTTTCAAAAACGCATTTGAGCCACTCTTTTTCAAAAGTTATGAATATAGGAATTATGAGTTACGTTCAGTTAAAGCGGATATACAAGGCGCGCGATATGTTAAAAAACGGATATAGCGCTACCAAGGTTGCCGAGATTTTAGACTATAAAAGTTATCCCACTTTTTTAAGAAATTATAAAAAGCATTTTAACAAAATTCCTTCAAACGAAAAAGTTTCAAAATAATTATTTAATCTTGACAATCAAAAACCACGGCGATTGCCGTGGTTTTTTAATTAAATTATTCCAGTTATAAAAATTTCAAGCCCGATTGCTATTAAAATTATACCGCCAAGTAGACTTGCCTTTCCAGAAAGTTTAGTGCCGAAAGTTTTACCAACGTAAACTCCGATAAAACAGAGTAAAAACGTGATAATCGCTATGATAGAAACGCTAATTAACGCTAAGCCGATATTGTAACTTGCGATAGTAAACCCAACGGATAGCGCATCGATAGAAGTTGCGACGCCTTGCACGAGCAAGTTTGCAAAACTAACTCCACCACACTTACACGCCTCCCCGCCGTTACATTTAGCGCCGTCAATTATCATTTTTATTCCGATAAAGGAAAGTAATGCAAGCGCAATCCACGGTATAGCCTTTTCAAAAGCCGTAAAATAGACTAAAAGCGTATGTACCAAGAGCCAACCGATAAGTGGCATAACGCCTTGAAAAACGGCGAATATGCCCGCAATAGTTAGTGCCTTAGACCTTTTCATACAAGGCTCGTTTAAACCGTTTGCAAGCGAAACGGAGAACGCGTCAACCGCGAGCCCAACACCAAGCCCTGCGCTTAATAGAAAAAAGCCGAAACTCATAATTATAAATGCTTGATAATAGTTGCGCTAAGTTGTTCTTTGGAAGTTAAACCTATCATTTTTTCAACGACTTGTCCATCCTTGAAAAGATAAAGGGCGGGAATCGAGTTAATTCCGTAAGAAATAGCAAGTTTTTCACACTCGTCAACGTTAACTTTAGCAACTTTAATCTTACCGTCTAAATCGTTTGCAAGTTCGGATAAGATAGGCGCTTGCATTCTGCAAGGACTGCACCATACCGCATAGAAATCAACTAAAACCGGCTTATTGCTTTTTAATACCACTTCATTAAAATCTAAATCGTTAACAACTAAAATTTTATCGTTCATAATAACTCCTTTATTTTATCGTTTGCAGTTATTTTAAAATTATGCTTTGAAGTAATCTAATATAGCGCCAAGTTTGCAAACGGCTTCGCTACCGTCAGCCATCTTTTTGATTTTACACTCACCGCTATCAATTTCGTTATCGCCAAGCGCAATAACGTATTCCGCCTTGATTTTATCGGCGTATTTAAACTGCGCTTTAAAACTTCTACCGATATGGTCGGTTTCCGCGCTAATGCCGTTGCGCCTTAATTCGTAACAAAGTTCAAACGCCTTAGCGTTAGCCTTATCGCCCATAGACGCAAAGAACACTTTCACGGTTTCGTTGTCGGGAATTTCAACCCCTTCGGCTTCCATAAGCATTAAAACTCTTTCAAGCCCCATACCAAAACCTATACCGGGAACGGAACTACCGCCTATTTGCTCAACTAAGTTATCGTATCTTCCGCCACCGCAAACCGTGCCTTGCGAACCGAGAGCCGTGGTAACGAACTCAAACACCGTTTTAGTGTAATAGTCAAGCCCACGAACTATTCTTGGGTTAACGGTATAGGAAAGACCAACTAAGTCTAAACGGCTTTTAAGCCCGTCAAAGTGAGTTTGGCACTCATCGCAAAGATAATCGGTGATCTTCGGTGCGTTTTCGTTAATCTTTTTGCACCCTTCTTCTTTACAGTCGATTATTCTAAGCGGATTTTTATTATATCTTTCACGGCAAGTTGGGCACATTTGGTCAATTTTATCTTTATAGAACTCTTTTAACGCTTCGTTATAAGCCTTTCTACACTCTTTACAACCCATACTGTTGATATTGAGCGCAACGCTTAAACCAAGTTTTGTTAAAACGGTATAAGCGGTTAAAATAACTTCCGCATCAATATCAGGGCCTTTTGCGCCGTAAAACTCAACGCCGAACTGGTGGTGTTCTCTAAGTCTACCCGCCTGTGGGCGCTCGTAACGGAACACGGGGGTAATATAATACATTTTAAGTGGCATTGCTTGGCTTATAAGCCCGTTTTCAATAAACGCTCTCGCAACGCCTGCCGTTCCTTCAGGCTTTAACGTTATACTTCTTTTACCTTTATCTTCAAAGGTATACATTTCTTTATTTACAATATCCGTCGTATCACCAACGCCACGTAAGAAAAGTTCAGTATGCTCGAAAGTTGGCGTTCTTATTTCCTTAACGCCGAAAATCTTTGCAGTTTCTCTCACAACGTTTTCAACGTAGTGCCACTTGTGGCTTTCCGCGGGCAAAACGTCTTTAGTTCCCTTGGGTATATTTACCATAATTTCTCCTTAAAGAATATATTTTCTAAGATTGCGGTTGTTTTCTTCGGTTGCAAAATGTTCTTTAACGTAGTTTTTATCAACTACTACCGTGGTAAGCGGTATGTTTGCGCCAGCGTTGAAAGAAATATCTTCCAAAAGGTTTTCCATAACCGTGTGAAGTCTTCTTGCGCCTATATCTTCGCTACTTGCGTTCATTTCTTGAGCGATAAAGGCAATTTCTTCAATCGCGTCAGGCGTGAACTTAAGGTCGATATTATCAACTAAAAGCAAAGTTTTATATTGCAAAGTAATAGCGTTTTGGGGCATTGTTAAAATGTTTACGAAATCTTCCTTCGTTAAACTCTTAAGGTCAACTCTAATTGGGAATCTACCTTGAAGTTCGGGAATTAAATCGTTAACTTTTGAGATGTGGAAAGCGCCAGCTGCGATAAATAAAACGTAATCGGTTTTAACGGGCCCGTATTTAGTCATAACGGTTGAACCTTCAACTATCGGTAAAATATCGCGTTGAACGCCCTCTCTTGAAACGTCAACCCCGCCTTGTTTTGACTTAGCGGCAATTTTATCAATTTCATCAATGAAGATAATTCCTTCTTGTTCGGCGCGCCTTACCGCTTCTGCGTTAACAGCGTCAAGATCGATAAGTTTATCGCTTTCTTCGTTGATGATATAGTTAATCGCTTCTTTAACGGTGATTTTTCTCTTTTTAGTGCGCTTGGGCATAAGATCGCCAAAAATCGAGCCTAAGTTGATTTCCGCTCCACCGCCAGCCAAAATTTCCATATTCTTTGGCGCATCGGCAACGTTCATTTCAATATGAAGGTCGTTAAATCTTCCTTCTCTAAGGTCGTTTAAGAGTTCTTGGCGGAAAAGTTCATCGGGTTTTTCGCCCTTTTCACTCTTTTTAAGGTCGTATAAAATATCAACCACTTTTCTTTCGGCGGTTGCGGTTGCCTTGGAAGAAACGATTTTCATTTGTTCTTCTTTAACGAGGCGAACGCTACACTCAACCAAATCTCTTATCATGGACTCAACGTCACGCCCAACGTAACCAACTTCGGTATACTTGGTTGCTTCAACTTTAATAAAAGGAGCGCCAACGAGTTTTGCAAGTCTTCTTGCAATTTCAGTTTTACCAACGCCGGTTGGTCCTTTCATAATAATATTTTTAGGCGTGATTTCATCTCTAAGTTCGGGCGAAAGTTTGCTTCTTCTATAACGGTTGCGAAGGGCTATTGCCACCGCTTTTTTCGCTTCTGACTGCCCTATAACGTATTTATCAAGTTCTTGAACGATTTCTCTCGGTGTTAAATTCATAACTTCTCCTTAAATCTTCTCTACGGTTATATTATCGTTAGTGAACACGCAAATCTTGCTTGCGATTTTAAGCGCCTTTTCAGCGATAACTTCGGCGGAATAATCGGTTTCTTCAATCATAGCCTTGCCTGCGGCTAAAGCGTAATTACCACCGCTACCGATAGCGCAAACGCCACCGTCGGGCTCGATAACTTCACCGCCACCCGAAACGATATATAAATTCTCCTTATCGGCGCAAATCATCATCGCTTCAAGTTTTCTTGCTACTTTATCTTCTCTCCAAAGTTCCGCTAAAGAAACCACGCTACGGAGAAGATTTCCAGAATACTTGTTGAGCATTTCTTCAAACCTTTCGGTTAAGGTGAAAGCGTCGGAAACTGAACCTGCAAAGCCAACGATAACGTTGTCGTTATAGATTCTTCTAACTTTTACTGCATTATTTTTAAAAACTACCGATTCGCCGAACGTTACTTGTCCGTCCCCCGCGATTGCGGTTACGCCGTTTCTTTTAACGGCGCAAATGGTAGTTCCGCGAAATTCTATACTCATTTCTTTTTTACCTCGTAATTACAATTTTTGTCTGAACAAACGGTCTTGTTGTCCTTTTCGATTAAATGCTTACCGCAAGTTGGGCAAAGTTCGCCGGTCGGCACGTCCCAACTGATGAAGTTGCATTGCGGGTAACCCGAACAACCGTAATATACCTTACCTTTCTTGCTCACCATTTTTTGAGCGGGTTTATGGCAAACGGGGCAAACGCCAACGAATTCGCCTAAACTCTTGGTATTTGAACATTTAGTACATTTCAAATACTTGCCAAACTTACCGTTCTTGTTGAGCATAACTGCTCCACACTTAGAACACTTTTCATCGGAAAGGGTATCCCCTTCTTGCATTTTGGTGTTGCACTCGGTATTTGGGCAAGCAAGGTATTTACCGTAACGCCCGTCTTTCAAAATCATTTTTTGACCGCAGTTTGGACATACATTTTCAGAAACCTTATCATCGGGGTTTTTGGTCTTTTTACACTTTAAACAGTATAAAAACTCGCCAAACCTACCCTTTTTCTTAACCATCATACTACCGCACGAATCACAGGGAATATCGGTAGGCTCACTATTGTCGCTCGAGGCGATTTTAAGTTCGGATATAAACGGGTTATAAAAATCGGAAACGACTTGATGCCAGTCTTCATTACCTTCGGCAATCTCGTCAAGCTTATCTTCCATCTTGGCGGTAAAGCCGATATCCATAACGTCAGAAAAATACTTGCTTAATAAATCAGTTGCGTCAAAAGCGATTTGAGTGGGAATTAAATATTTACCCTTTCTTGAAATATATTTGCGCTTTGTGAGCATGCCTATAATAGTTGCGTAAGTTGAAGGTCTACCGATACCGTTTTCTTCAATCGCCTTAACGAGCGATGAGTCGGTATATCTCGTTGGGGGCTTGGTAAACTTTTGTTCGCTACCAAGTTTTAAAAGAGTTAACGCTTCCCCTTCAACTAAATCGGGTAAAATCTTATTCTCAGCAACGTCTTCACTCTTAACTTCAGTATCGTAATCGTAAACTGCCGTGTAACCTTTAAACTTAACGCTCTTACCGCTTGCTTTAAAGCCGTATTCTCCGCTAACGGCGGAAATTTGCATAGCGTTATATTCAGCGCTCGTCATTTGCGATGCTAAATACCTTTCGTAAATGAGTTTGTAAAGGTTATAGTGGTTTTTATCAAGAACGCCTTGGACTTTTTCAGGCGTGATAGAAATATCTATGGGGCGAATTGCTTCGTGCGCGTCTTGAGAGTTTTTCTTTGCGGAATAAATATTAGGTTTAGAAGGAACGTATTCCTTACCGTAATTTTTCTCAATAAACTCTAAGCACTCTTGTTGCGCGTCAACCGAAACACGAGTTGAGTCCGTTCTGATATAGGTTACGAGCGCTAAATGACCGCGATCGGTTTCCAAACCTTCGTAAAGGTGTTGAGCAAGTTGCATAACTTGGGGCGCTGATAAACCTAACTTGTGCGACGCATCTTGTTGCATAGTAGACGTTGTGAACGGCGGTAACGGGCGAGATTTTTGCACGCCTTTTTTAACCGAAGAAACAACGAAGGGACTATTTGTGCAAACGGAATTAACGATATCCGCTTCTTCCTTGTTGGACGGGCGGAATTTTTTGCCGTTTTTATCGGATAAGAGCATTTTAAACTTAACCGAGCCGTTTTCGGGTTTTAATTGAGCGGTAACAGTCCAGTATTCCTTAGGCTCAAAGTTTAAAATCTTGCGTTCAAGTTCAACTGCAAGTTTAACTGCAACCGATTGAACTCTACCAGCCGACTCCCCGTCTTTAACTCTCGTTCTAACGAGCGGAGAAAGTTTATAACCTACGATACGGTCAAGAATTCTTCTTGCTTGCTGAGAGTTAACTAAGTTATAGTCAATTCTACAAGGCGCTTGCAACGCCGATTTAACCGCCTTTTCACTTATTTCGTTAAACTTAATGCGGTGAGTTTTGCCTTTAATGCCCAAAACTTCGTATAAATGCCAAGCAATCGCTTCGCCTTCACGGTCCGGGTCGGTTGCGAGATAAACAAGTTCCGCTTTAGAAGACGCTTCTTTGAGTTCTTTAACGAGTTTTTCTTGCTTTGGCTCGATAACGTAAGTAGGCTCGAAGTTGTTGTCAACGTCAACGGCGAATCTCTTTTCGGGAAGTCCCCTAACGTGACCGCCACTGCCCATTACTTTAAATTTTCCACCTAAAAATCTTTCAATAGTTTTTGCTTTTTTTGGTGATTCTACGATGATTAGTTGCATAAATCTCCTGAATTATTTTACGGCGGAATATTCTCCCGATCCGTTTTTCACGATAACGTTTTTTATTTCAAGCGAAGTGAGTGTTGGGATAAGTTCGTAAATTTTAAGCCCAGTCTCCGCCAAAATATCGTCAACTGTTATTTTGCCCGATTTTATAACGGATAAAACAACCGTTTCCGATTGAGAAAGCAAAATTTTATCTTTACTTTCAAGTTCATAACCTAATGCGGTTGCTATATCTAAAACTTCGGTTACGATAAAGCCACCGTCTTTTATTATTTGATTGCAAAGTTCCCCACTCGTTACGCCTATATTATACGGGAAAGCGAAAACTTCCTTTCCGTAGTCAAGCGCGTAATTAACGGTATAACGAGTTCCGCTTTTTAAATTACCGCTAACAACGAGCGTTCCTGAAGATAAACAAGCAATAAGCCTGTTTCTAAAGGGATAATAATACGGCATAGCCACCATTTTGGGCGGATATTCGCTAATTACTAAACCATTATCTATAACTTTTTTAATATAATCACGCGTGTATTCTCTAAAAAGATTATCTGCGCCACACGCTGAAACGCAAATAAGGTTACCGCTATCTAACGCGCCTTTTATCGCCGATAAATCTCCACCGCCAGCAACGCCCGTTACGATTGTAACACCGTTTTCGCTAAGCGTTTTTGAAAACTCTTCAGTGATTTTTAAAACTTGCGGTAAAGTTTTTCTCGATCCAACTATCGAAAACTTTTTAGAATTTTTCAATAGTTCAACGTTGCCTTGGCAGTACAAACAGATAGGTCTATCTTCAATACACAAAAACTCTAAAGGATAGTCTTTTGAGCACTCTGGGATTGCGGTTACACCCTTTTTAGCGTAATCTTTAATAAGTTTATCAAAAGTTTTGTCCGAAAAATAGGACTTAAACTCTTTTTCGGAAACGCCTTGTAAAACTTTTTCTAAATGAGAATAGAAAACACTTGCAAGGGTTGATAGTTCAGTAACACCTTCCGCTTGATCAACCGCCGAACGCTTATACTTATAGTCTATATCAAAGCACCCGTCAAGTATGACAAGCGCTTTAAAGAAACTGGTCATAAATTAAGATTACTCCTATACCCAACCGCTTCTAACACGTGCGACGGTTTTATATTTTCACTAAGTTCAAGGTCGGCAATAGTTCTTGCAACTTTTATAATTCTACTTCTCGCTCTTGCGGAAAGGTTTAAAGAATTAAACGCCGATTTGATAATTTCTTCACACTCACGATCGAGTTGACAGTATTTTTTGATATGTTTTTCGCCCATTTCGGCGTTAAACTTAACCCCGTCAAGAGCGAAACGCTCACGTTGAATTAAACGAGCCATATTTACGCGACGGCGAACTTCCGCGCTCGTTTCTTCCTTTTTATCGTCAACTAAATCGCTATACAAAACGCCGTCAACCGAAATTTGAAGGTCAATTCTATCAAGGAGCGGACCTGAGATTTTTGCGCGATAACGTTGAATTTGAGAAAGGGTGCATTTGCACTCGCCTGATTTTGAACCGTAATTACCGCAAGGACAGGGGTTCATACTCGCTACCAGCATAAAACTTGCGGGATATTCAACCGACGCTTTCACTCTCGATACCGTTATAACCCTATCTTCAAGCGGTTGGCGCAAACTTTCAAGCAAACTCCTTGGATATTCGGGAAGTTCGTCAAGATACAAAACGCCGTTGTGCGCTAAACTTATAATACCCGGGGCTGCGCTTTGCCCACCGCCGATAAGCGAAACGGCGGACGCGCTGTGGTGCGGAGTCATAAACGGGCGGGTGTTAACGATACCGTCTTCCCCTTTCAAAACGCCTGCAACGCTGTGAATTTTGGTAGTTTCAAGCGCCTCGTCAAAACTTAAATCGGGCATAATGGTTGGAACGCATTTTGCAAGCATAGTTTTGCCTGCGCCCGGTGGACCAACGAGCAATACGTTATGCCCGCCTGCAACCGCAACTTCAACCGCCCTTTTTGCAAAGGCTTGACCTTTAACGAAACTTAAATCAACCCCGTAACTTTTTTCGCTTGATGAAATTTTATAATCGATAGTTTGAACGGGTGAAAAACTTTCTTTGTTAGAAAGCAAATCAAGCGCTTGTTTAAGCGAAGATAAAGCGTAAACTTCAACGCCTTCTATAAAAGAAGACTCTTTTTCGTTTCCGCTTGGAATTATAAACTTTTTATAACCTTGTTCTTTAGCGGAAATTAAAAGTGGCAACACGCCGTTAACAGCCCTTAAACTACCGTCTAAGGAAAGTTCGCCGATTAAAGCAAAATCGCTAACGTCACAAGGGAGTTCACTCGTTGACGCTTTTATTATGCCAACTGCTATGGGAAGATCTAAATATGCGCCTTGCTTTTTAATATCGGCAGGGGCAAGGTTAACCGTTATTTTATTGTTTGGGAATTTTACACCGCTGTTTTTGATTGCTGAGCGAACTCTTTCTTTGCTCTCTTTAACGGCGGTATCGGGAAGCCCAACTATATCAAAGGACGGCAAACCGTTTATAACGTCAACTTCAACGTCAACCAAAAAGCCTTGTAAACCGCAAAGCGCGTAACTTTTAACTTTTGATAGCATAAACCGTCCCCCATTTTACAATTTGATATTTATTGTATACTAAACTTGATAATTTGTAAACTATTTTTTTGATATTTTGCTATCTATATATTATATATAAGGATAAGCGAAAAAGGGGCTTTATTTACTAAATATATTATATAAATATATTTATCTATTGATAATTTTAAAATTAAATGTTAAAATATTTTTATGAAAAAATTTAACAATTCGTGGGACGAACTATTATCCCCACTATTTTCAGACGAAAAATACTTAAATATACGAAACTTTTTAAAAACGGAGTATAGCGAAAGAACTATTTACCCCGACATGCACGACATTTTTAATTGCTTTTCACTCACCGATTACGATAACGTTAAAGCCGTTATTTTAGGGCAAGACCCCTATCACGGTTACGGGCAAGCGCACGGGCTTTGTTTTTCGGTCAAAAAAGGCGTGAAACAACCACCGTCGCTCAAGAATATATTTACCGAGTTAAAAGCCGATTTAGGGGTAAATACGGGGCTTGACGGCGATCTTACCGCTTGGGCAAAGCAAGGCGTGTTGTTACTTAACACCGTTTTGACCGTTAGAGAAGGAAACCCCAACTCTCATAAGGACTGTGGGTGGCAATGGTTTACCGACGAAGTTATTAAAATTTTAAACGAAAGGGAAAAGCCTATCGTGTTTATTTTATGGGGTGGAAACGCTAGGTCTAAAAAGAAATTTATAGATACTAAAAAACACTTTATAATAGAGAGCGCGCACCCATCTCCCCTATCTTCGTGGCAAGGTTTTTTCGGCTCTAAGCCCTTTTCAAAAACTAACGAACTTTTAAAAAGTGTAAATATTCCACCGATTGACTGGAATTTAGAATAAAATAAAAAATGCTTGCCCGTTTGGCAAGCATTTTAATTTACATTAAGAAAGCATAGCGGAAAATTCCACTATGCTTTTTTTATTATCGTCAACTTCGCTCAAATAACTTTCGATAGTAATAAACAAAAGCGAAATTTACCTGTTAAGCTTAGGAGCGAAGTTGATTTTAAACGGAGCGTTATAGTTTAAGGTTTTGGTTTGGTAGGTAGTATTTTTTTTAATAACGCTCGTTTTATCAGTTTTACGCTTACGCGGGTTCGCTACCAACTTCCCAAGTTCCGTCAATGCGAATATTTGCATTAACGAGTCTTGCTGCTTCAGTAGTGTAATAATTAGTAACGTTAACGCCGTCTAAAACGTTGTTGTCCATATAAACGTAGGTTTTAAAGCCCGTGCTTGTATCAACTTCAACTGCCGCTTTGTTTGCTTTGAGAGCGTTAAACTTAGAATTTTTAACGGTTACTTTCATAGTTAAGGCACTATTTTCAGAGTAAACCTTAATCATTTTACCGTTACTGTTAAAGGTGCAATCGTCAACTACGTGGTTATTGCCAGAGTAGAAATAGATTGAATATTCTTCAACTGCATTGTCGTTACTAGTAAACGTACAGTCGTAAAATTCAGTAGTAGAATATACGGTTATAGTGTTAGTGAAAGAACATTTTTCGAATACGACCTTATTAGCGCCTACTAATTGTTCAGTATACCAACCGCCTGCTCCAACAGTGTTATTCTTAGCGTCTATACCTTCAACGTTAATATTTTTAAAAGTTACGTTAGCGCCGTTTGCATTACAAGCATTAAGGTCAACTACGGCGTTTTCAGAAGCGCCTTCGATAACTATGTTTGCACCTGCTTTAAGGGTAGGCATTACGAATTCACAATCAACAAGGAAAGTTCCTTCAGTTGCGTTTGCAAGAGTTGAAACCGCAGTTGCGCTATCAATGACAGTTTCATTGATTGAAGAGCCTGTAGTAACGAGAGTTGCGTTGTTGGTAACTTCGTAACCAGCAGTACGGCTACCGCCTGCTATATAACCGGTTTTTCCTGTTAAACCAGAAATCTTGGTGTTAGTAACGGTTGCAGTGCCTTCGATAGTGGGTTGAACGTTTTCACCTAAAATACCGCCAACGAAAATCTTGGAAGCGTTTTCGTAAACGTAATCAGAGAAATCGGTAGTGATAACACAGTTATCAATAGTGGGATTAGTGATTACGAAAGTGCTAGAATAACCGATAAGACCGCCAACTTTTCTAGTGCCCTTGATTAAAAGGTTTTTAACGGTAACGTTAGAGAAAGTAGCGTAATTGTTACTAAAATCGGTGTGACCAACTAAACCGCCAACGTTATCGCCTTCATAGTTACCACCCAAGAAAGAAGCAACTACGAAACTATCCGAATTTTCGTCTGCTATAACGGACGAGTTTAATACTTTAGAGTAAGATTGACCGATTAAACCACCAGCCATGTGATTTGCGCTTACTTTGATAGTGCCAGTTACGTGACAGTTATCAACTACTGAAGTCCACATTTGACCGATTAACGTACCTACTACGCTTACGCCCTTAACGTCAACGTTGTTGAGAGTTAAGTTTTTAATGTTAGAGTTTTGAATACAACCGAATAAACCGATTCTATTTTCATCTCTATCTGCGGTAAGGTTTGAAATAACGTGGTTTTGACCGTCAAAGGTAACGCCTTTTAAAGAGTTAACGTCTTTATCGCGACCGATAGGCATCCAATTGATACCTGCAAGGTCAAGGTTTGTGGTAAGTAAAACGGTTGCGCCGTTGAAATCAGTGCCGTCGTTTACTAAACTTGCAAAGTTTTGTAAACCGATTGCGCTTTCAACGAGATAGTTGCCGTCCTTATCCATATAGAAGCCTTCAGCAACTAACTTTTTGTATTCGCCGTTAACGGTTATAGTGCCGTTGTTGGTAACGATAGCGCTAACGTCAGAGATAAGGCAGTATTCTGAGCCGTAAGGTGCGGAAGTTATAAGACCGTTATAGTTAACAACTACGTTAGCGCCGTTTTCAATAACTACGCTTGAATTTGCGTTAACGTAAGAACCAACTGCAGCGATTACGCCTGCGCCACCCCAAGCTTCTTGGGTGTTTGCTAAGTAATCGTAAGTTACGGTGTTGTTGCCTTTAATAACAACGTTTTCAAAATAAGCGCCTTCAAGAGAACCTGCTACAAGACCTGCTTGCGAGCCTTTTGAAGTTACGTTTTCAAGGGTAAGGTTGGTGATTTTACCACCGCCAAAGTAACCTATAAAGCCACTTCTACCCCAATCGTCAATACCGCAGTTAAGGTTGGAGATAGTCTTTCCGTTACCGTCAACGTTTACGAATAAGCCTGCAACAGGAATCCAGTTATAACCGGTCATATTCATATCGTTGGTTAACTTGAAGTTGAGTTCAACGCCTTCGCCGTGAGAAACGGTATTAGCGATGCCGTTCATAAGCATCATACCTTCTTCACTATTAACTTCATAGTGTAAATCGTCAATCTTAGTGATGGGGTTAACAACTTCGTGGTTACCTTGAACTGCTTCTACTTTAACGTTGAACTTGCAATTAGTGTTGTTATAAATAGATTGATCAGCGCCCGTTTCGGGGAATTCTACTTTAACGTTAATCAATTTAACGTTATCTTTAGTTTCAGCGTCGTTATCGGAAGGAACGAGTTCCGCCCAATCTTCATAAACGTAACCACCGCCGTAAACCTTATCGTTCAAAGTAATTTTTAAAGCGTTGAATAAACCGCTATCTTCACTTGAAATTACAGTTCTATATTGAACGGGTACGTTTGAGTAGTTTTCAACGGTGATATCGAACGATACGCTATCGCCGGGAAGCATTCTTTCGATAGATACTTCACCACCGTTTTTAGACGCCGTGCCTGCGTACATATCAACGTTTAAGTCACCAACAACCGCTTTAACTTCAACGTTTGCGGAACTTACCGCAACGTTTACTTCACTTTCGCTTGAGAAAAGAGCGAAAGTTGCGCCGATTGTTAAACTTAAACACATTGCCAACGTTAAGATGGCTGTAAATAAAGTTTTCTTTTTCATATTTAGTCCTTATCTATATTATAATGGCGTTTTACCGAGCGAAACGAACTATTGAATCGCTCGGATTTAATCGCCAAAGTTTAATAATTAAGCCTTAACGGTTGCGTTTTTAGCAACGCCAATATAGGGAGCAATAAGTTCTGTAAGGTTTTCTTCAGTAAGAGCAGCGCCATCTAAAGTACAACCTTCGAAAGTTACGATTGCAGCGGGATCTAAACTAAAGCCTGCTTCAAATTCACAACCAACGAATTCGGTTTGAGCATAAGGACGGCAATATGCATATCCATTACCTTCACCGAAAGAACAATTTACGAACTTAGCGTTGCCGAGAGTTTCAGCAAAAGAAGTCCAACCGTTGAAAGTACAGTTAGTTGCTTCTAAACCTTGATATAAACCTTGGTCACAACTGATAGTGTAAACAGTTCCTTCGATAACAACGTTATCAAGAACAACTTTTTCACTATAATCGCTGTTGTGGTTAATGAAGATACCGCGGAACGAACCGGTAATTTTTATATTTCTAATAATGCCACCGGTGGTGTTGATACCGCTATCCCAAGTACCGCCTGCGCCCTTGATATCAAGAGTGTGGCCTTTACCGTCGATAATTTGACCGTTTTTAACGTTGATACCGGTTTTACCGTATGCGTTGCTCATAGTTGCAGGGTCAATCTTAACGTCATTAGTTAAAACAACGAGTTTGAGTTCGCCGGTTGATGCTTTTTCAAGCGCTTCAACGAGTTCGTCTGCATTGCTAACTGCATAACCTGCTTTAACGTAACCTACTCTATTATTTACGCCTTCGTTTTCAATTTCTGCTACTTCATAGTAGAAACCATCAGTGTCAACTACAAGGAATTCACAACCTTCGATAGTTACGTTTGCTGCAGATCTATAAACAAGGTATTGACCGTAAGTAGGATCAAGAACGATGTTAGCAACGGTATCTTTAATTAAAATTTTAGTGCTAGCCCAGTTGCTGAAAAGTCCATTTCCGTTAATTTTAATGTTGTTAACGATAATTTCAGAATTGATAATCGCTAATTCTTTGCAATTAGCGTTAGTTTTAAACAAACTTGTACCAAAAGCGCCTTCAGTAGTAGTGGATACCTTAACGTCGTCAAGTTTAACGTCAGCGTAAGCGTTGAATAAAGCAGATTTGTTTACTTCAATTTCACCGCCAACAAGCGTTAAAGGCGCGCGAACTATGAAAATTTCACTTGAAGAATTAGTGGTGTTGATAAGTTTGTTGCCGTTAAGTAAAACAGTAATGTCGTTCTTAACGTTGAATTGCTTAGTAAGTTCGATATCGTTTGCTAAGATAACGGTGTGAACGTTTAAGTATTTACGATTTGCATTGTCATTAGCAGCAAAAGCAACGTTGTAAAGTTCTTGTTCGGTGGTAATAGTCATTGAATCGAGAACTGCGGTGAAGTTAGAGAAATCGTCAGTTGCAAAAGTGATATCACCAGTCGTGCTATCGTAATAGTAATCGTCTGCATTGTAATCTTTATGAGCAGTGCCCTTAGCAACGGGGTTCATAGGAACGCCTTTGTGGAACAATGAAATAGTTGCCGGTTTATCTTTAATATAACCTTTTAAAGTTACAACGATTACGCCCGTATTAGTATCTGCAACTTCGGGAATATCAACGTTGATACCAACTTGTTCTGCGCCGTCACCAAACGCGAAGTTACCGGTGTTTGCTTCTGCTTTACTAACTTGTAAAGTTGCGGTATTTTGACCTGCAACGAATTCAGTACCAGCAGGAATGTATGCGCTCGCGCTTGCAGTTTCAACAACTGCATCTTCACTGACGGTAGAATCAGCGTTTACGTTAACTTCTTCAGTAGTGATAACTTCGTCAAAAGTTTCAGCGTTTGCTTGAATTGCATCAACGGAAACAACGAACTCACAAGTTTTACCCATAAGTTCAGCGCCTTCTGCGTCAGCAGGAAGTTCAACTTTTACCGAAATGGTCTTTACAACGCTACCGTTGGTAGATTCGTCAAGTAAAGCCCAAGCGCTTGAAGTTTTACCAAAGAACTTGTTGCCGTCAACCGAAACTTGAAGAGCCTTAAATAAGGCTTCGTCACTATTGTTGGCATTTGTAATGGTAGTTCTATATTTAACTTTAATATCACTCTTGTTAACAACGTCAATATTGAAAGAAACGCCGTCACCAGGAGCAACTTTACTAAGTGTAACAGTACCATCTTGAACGGTTGCTGAACCGCCAAGATTGTCAAAATTAGTGGTTGTAGAACCGTCGTCAAAAGCCGTCCAGTCCTTAGTCAAAGTTTTGTATGCAAGAGTGTTTACGTTTGCTTCAACGTCAACTGTACCGGAAGTAACCGCTACGTTAACTTTCGCTTCGTCAGTAAACAATGCAAAAGTTGCGCCTACCGACAAACTTAAACACAATGCAATTGTCAAAAGTGTTGTAAGTAATTTCTTTTTCATATAATTTCTCCTATTATATATAGAATATAATTTTATTTTTTTAATTAGATGGTAATATCTTCTTCAACCTTATTCGTTTCGCTGATAATAGAGATTTTTTTATTACCGCTTTGTTCAACAACTGTGGTGTTACCATATACGGAAGCAAACTTAACATTTTCTATTTTCGTATTACTTAATACTTTAATAGTATCAACTTCAGTTTCACCTACAGAAGGATCATAAGTTTTCGCTGTTGCAACCGAAACGTTAATCGTATTGTCGATAAGCGTTAATTTTGCACTAGTGTTAGTGTTAGGCGAAACTTCAACTGCACATGCAGAGTTAGAAGTTGCTTGGATATTGAAAGTGCAATTTTTAATGGTAATTTCAGCGTGAACGAAGTTTGCAACTTCAATAGGTCCGCCACTAGTTAACGCATTGAAAGTACAATTTTCAAAGGTAGCGTTAACGTAAAGGGTTTTATCGCTCATACCTTCAAATAATACGCTTGCATTATCAAAAGTACAATTTTTGAAGATAACGTTAGTGTAAGCACCGTCAATTGAAGGACAAACTTCTAACGCAGTTACTAAACGGTCAGTACAAGTACCAAAAGTCCTATTTTTATAGGTAGAAACAAAATCAACGTCGTCGTAAACGACCGTGTTTGCATTTTCAGCGCCCGCTTTGTCATTTCTTACGTCTGCGTGACCATAGGTCTTATTCATTTCGTAAGTACCGTTAACAACTGAGAAATCACCGCTTACTTTGTAAGAAGTTGTTGCTTCTAAGGTGTTACCGTTTAAAGAAATTGCAACGTCTTCTTCAAGTCCGCCACTAGGAAGAGATTCGTTAAGAACGTAATCTTCTTTAATTTCAACGTTGCCACCGCTTGCAAGCGCGCCTGCAAATTCAGCTTTGCTATTAACAGGATCGTAAGTAGTAGCGTTGCCTTGAACAGCCTTAACGGTGAATAATAAGTTTGCGGTCTTACCCATATAAACGTTGTCACCCGCGTCAGTTCCCGTGGTGGGAAGACCAACGTGAACGGTGTAAGTATCAACGTCAACACCTTCGCCAACGGTTCTATAAATCCATTTGGTTGCAGAGTTGTTTGCAATCACGTTTGAATTTGAATCTTTTATCTCAACGTTCAACGCAGGGGCAAGTTCACCGTTTAAAAGGGTTTCGATTTGCCACTTAACGTCGATATCGCTGTCATTTTCTACTTTAATTTCAAATTCCGCCCAATCGCCGATAGCCATGCCTTCTAAAATGAAACCGCCGTTGCCATCTTCCGAAACAGAGAAGTTAGCGTTTGCCGTTCCAAGGTCACTACCCGTTTGTGTTGCGATTGCGGTCGCGTTAACGTCAACAGTACCTGAAGTAACCGCTACGTTAACTTTGGCCTCATCGGTAAACAAAGCGAAGGTAGCGCCAACCGATAAAGATAAGCAAGTTGCAATAGTTGCAATTGCAGTAAAAATTTTCTTTTTCATTATGTCTCCTTTATTGTGTTTAAGAAAATTGTATTATATCTTAAATCCTTTTAGAAAAAATCTTTAGTAGTAATTATTTATATTATTTAGTTGCTTGAACTGCGTATACTATCAAGTCAAACTTAACGTTTTTGCCCTTAGCCAAGTTGTTATCTTTATCGTCAACAAATTCAACTTTTACAGTGAAAGTTTCTTGACTGCCGATTTTCAACGTGCCTACGGGATTAGTGCTCGAACCAACTTCGGCATCGGTAGATACGATACCAGAGTGAGATTTACCGCCCGCTGCCGTTACGGTAACCTTAATTTGTTCGGCAAGAGTTGCATCACCTTCGATAAAATCAAGTTTTATCCAATAATTGAAAGCAACGGTACTGTGGTTAGATATTCTCATTTCCGCATTGAAGAACGAAGTGGGAACGATACGAGTGCTATCGCTAATCTCGAAAATATTCGCTTCGCTTTGGTTGGTGTTAGAGAAATCTGCGGGAGTGGTTATCGTTTCAGTATATTGAAAACCTTCCGCATCTAACTTGGAGTATGAAAGAGAAGTTCTTTCTAAGGTAATATCTAAAGTACCCGCTTGAAGGTGGTTTTTAAAAGTTACTTCGTCAGTAAATAACGCAAAGGTTGCGCCTGCAATCAACGTTGCGGTGAGCGCTAAGGTTACTATTGACAAAACTAACCTTCTCATTCTTGAGCCCATCTTTTTATCTCCTTTTAAAATTTACTAATTTTAAATTGATTAGTCTTTTTTGTTCTTTGCGCGCCTTTTTTCACGGGCAAGTTGCTTTTTGTATTCCTTTTCTTCAGCAATTTGCTCAAGAACTATGGAAATACTGTTTTTAGCTGCTTCAAAACTTGCTTCGTCAACGAGTTTAATTACGGTTGCAGATTGCTTAACCGAAATTTTGTTTTCGTTAACAAAATTCTTGAAATCGCTGTTGTGGAGAACGAATTCAGTTTGAATTATACCGCGCTTGATTGTTAAGCGGATAACCCTACTATTGCCAACTTTGTATTCTTCGTAACGAGCGTTTTTAATACGCTTGCTACCTTCAACAAGGTTTGCAATCTTAACGAGTTCGTCATACCACGATTTAGCTTGAGCGGAAAGTTCAAGATACTTTTCATCTAAAGTTTGTTGATTGCCTGCCGAGAAAGAAATCTTACCATCGTCTTCTGCTTCTACTTCAGGTTCAACCGCCACCGCAACTTCTTCAATCACGGGTTCTTTTACGGGTTCTTCCTGAGCAGGCGCTTCAACTACGACGGGTTTTTCAACCTCAACGATCTTCTCAACGACTTTAACTTCCTCAGCCGTTTGTGCCCTTTTGTTTGCATACGATTCTTTTACGATATCGCGAACAACTACCATAACGGCAAAAATTACCATGCAGGTTACGAATATCATAAATATCATAAACAAAGTTTCCATAATTTTCCTCCTTTTTTTTATTTTATAACATTGGCGTGAGCCATTATTACTTAATTTTCTTCTTTAGTATCGACTTGCGCATCAACTTGAACGTCAACCTTATTTAACTTCTTTAATTCTTCGAGTTGCTTTTTCAAAAGTTCAATCTCGTCTTGCTGTTTGTCTATCTCAGATTGCTGAATTTCTATTGCAACTTCCTGTTTCTTTCTCTTCTCTGCGCCAAAGAAAGTTATTAACTTAACGATTTCTAAAATCATTATTATTACGCAAGGAAGAATTACGATACAAATTATACCCACGGGGCTTTTAAGCGCGTAAACGAATAATCCTAATAAATACGAAACGCCCGTTACCTTACCTATAACGTAGTTAGGGCTTTCGGGAATAGAAGTATCTATCATTTGCTTTAAAGTGTTTCCGTCGGAATTTTTATTGTCACCTTCTAAGTGAATAATGAATCCACCGGTCGGTTTTTCATAAATTTCAACGATACGGTGAGTTATGGTAACTTGACTTGCGTAAACGTATTTAAACGTCAAAACGTCACCAACTTTTAAGTCCCTATACCACTCGTCTTGCTCGGCTTTATCTTTCGGCATAGTCTTAACGAAAATTAAAGACTTTTGCCTAATTTGCTTTATCTTATAATCGCTAACGTCGGTTTGATCACACTTTTCCATTGATTCGGTTAAAACGAATCGCATTTGATAGCCAAATATCGTAGCCGCGTCTTCCCCGTTCTTTTTAGCGGAAACGGATACCAACACGCCAAATACGCACAACGCTATGAAAAGATACAAAACTACGTTTGAAATTATTTTAAAAGTTTTTTTAACAACGCTTTTTTTACTCATACATACCTACCGTTACTTTTTATCGAAAATCAACGTTACGTCAAAGTCCGCATACGCGCCTTGCGCTTCGTTGCCCACCTCATACGGCATAATGTAAGTTACGGTTAGTTTGAGAGGTTTATCTTCGCTGAAATTTTGTAATATAACTATTGAACTCTTGCCATCTAAAAGGTTTTTTAAAGAAGACGATTGAACTTGCTTTCCGTCAACTGAAAACGAAACCGTTACGAATTCTTTAAGCCCGCCGTCTTTTATTTCTTGATAATTGATTGAAATTTCATAATCTCCACCAAACTCGGGCGCAACTTCAATAGTGTAACTCTTACTTTCGTTTGGGTGAAGTTGCAAATTGCGAACTTCAATTTCTTTTTCCGCATACCCACTACCGTCAATCTTAACGGAGTTTGTAAATTCAGAGCGAGCGTCTAAATTATTAAAGATAATAGCGATGGATATAAAGGCGACTACTATGAAAGAAATAATCAAAACCCATATACTCTTACTTTTAATCATTTTTTTCTCCTTTGATTTTAACTCGACTATTTTACGCAAGTAAATTTTTGAATATGCGTTAAATCATAATCAAACGTAAATTTTAAAATTTATCATTTTTCTTCGCAAAAATAATAAAAGCGCCAATTATTAAACCTAAATTGACGCCGATTATTAACCCTACGATTAACCCCCAAATAAACGACATTTCGTTCCCCGTCAAATTAACTTTTTTACGTTACTATAACGAAAGATAGCAACATAATGGTTGTTATGTTGTAATTTTTTCTTAATTATTCACCTTAAAGGTACTTAAACTTTAACACATTTAAACGTATAAATCAACTAATTTTACTACATAAATAAAAAAAATAAATTTTATATAATAAAATAGCACCAAAAAATTGCCTTCTAGAAACAAAGTAGTATATTTGTGTCACAAAGGCTATTTTGTAGTGCATAAAATTTATTCTTAATGCCTATTTTATATTAAATTATTGTTTTTGATTTGTGCAATCTATAAAACTTACAACATAACAACCATTATGTTTCAAATAAAGACAACATAACAACCATTATGTTGCAGTGGGTCGGCTATTTAGTCGGCTTTTTTATTTTTTTAAATGATTAGGCGCATATTTTGCATTTGCTTGCTGTGTTCTTTTGAAGTTGTCATAACGTAAATTCTGGTGGTGTTAACGCTTGAATGCCCCAAAATATCGGCAAGGCGAACGATGTCTTTTTCAATACCGTAAAAAGTGCGGGCAAACAAGTGGCGAAGGTTATGCGGAAACACTTTATTTTTATTAACGCCCGATTCTTCGCAAAGGGCTTTCATTTCACGCCAAACGTTGCTTCTTGATACGGGCGCTCCACTTTTCGTTACGAATACCGCCCCGTATTTTATTCCTTTTTTTTGAATATACGCTAAAAGCTTGTTTCTAAGTTTTGGAACGATGAACACCACCCTGCGTTTACCCTTTAAATCAACCGTCGTTTCGCCCGATTTTACACCTTCAACCGTGATAAATTTGAGTTCGCTAACTCTAATTCCCGTTGCGCATATAGTTTGAATAATTAGGCTCAAACGCTCGTTCTTTTCACGGTTTGCAGTATCAACCAAACGCAAAAACTCCGCTTTTGTGAGTTCTTTATCTTCAGAAACGTAGATTTTACGCTGAATTTTGAGTTGTTTCAAACACATTGAATTAAGATTTGAAAATCTTAAAAACGAGTTTACCGACGCTATCATCGAGTTAACGCTTGCAGGTTTATAACTTTCTATCAAGCGCTTTTTAAAGTCGATAAGCGATTGTTTTGTGAGCGAGTTTCCGCTTAGAAAAGATATAAAAAAGTTAACGTCTCTTATATACTTTTCTACCGTGAGTTCACTTCGCTCGTTTTCTAATAGCCAAGTTTTAAAATTAAATACATTTTGTTTAGTTATAGTGAATTGTTGCATATAAAGTCCTCCATTATTTAATTTAACTATTATCATTATAATTAAACCCAAAAGGTTAAACGTTATAAAACAACTTCGTTTTTACTACTAAAAAAAGCTACCCTAAACTTTGGGTAGCCCTTTTTTTATTAAAATTATAAAAGCTTTTTGTACCTTTCAACCCACTCTCCGCCCGTTTCATTAAGCCAGAAAGTTGGTTTTTCAAAAAGTTCTTTCTCCATTATGGGAACGTATTCTTTAATTTTATACATTGTTAAAGTTGCTTCCCCACACTTACCGTAATGGATATATCCCTTTTCTTCTAAAAATTGTTGAACTTTAAAACCGCTATGACCAAAGTAAACAGAGCCACCCGAAAAGAAAAGATCTAATTCGCCTAACGCTTTCACTCTAACTTCTTCACTCAATTTGTCAAGAATATCGTTGGCAACTTTTTGCTCAACGTAATGCTTGAAAGTGTTATAAGTCATATTGACGCCTATAAACACAACCTTTGCGCCAAGTTCGTACATTCTTTCCCATGGAGAATTGTAACCAAACGCGTAAGGACCGAAAGAGCCGTAACGCGGTTTACCCGTTGAGTGCGCTTCGGTTAAATATTTAGCGTGTTTACCAAAAGCGCAAACGGAGTGAGTTTGTTGATTACTCCTTAAAACGCCTGCCGACTTTCTAAAAGTTTCGGTAATAAGCCCAACGTCAGACGGGGTGTTGTTAATATCCCAGTCCTTATAAGCGTTTTCCCAGTTTCTTTGGCGAAGCGCAGGCATAACTAAAGTTCCGTCCGAAACGACTTCTTTGAGCGCTTCAATTACAGTTTCAGCTCCACCGTCAACCTTTCCAAAACTTTTGAGCGACGAGTGAACGAGCAAAATATCAGTCGATTCAATTCCAAGTTCTTTAAAAGATTTGATAATATCGGATTTTGTTACCATTATAACACTCCTATTTCCACGAGCATTTCCGAAACGCCGAGCGCAACCACGCCGAGAAGCGTTGCGAAAATTGCAATATAGTGAAGGAACGAAAGTTTTTCTTTAAGGAAAATCCTACTCCAAACTACTGAAAGAACACAGTAAGCTGAAATCATAGGAATACCCGCAACGAAATCGGAAGCCATTACCGCCATGTAGAAAATTTGACCAACGGTTTCACAAATACCACCGTAAATTAAGAATTTGCTGAACGGAATTTTGCCAACTACCGTAGTGCCGTCTTCTAAAACTTCTTCAGTTTTAATTGAGAACATATTTTCCTTCTTAACGAATTTAACCCAAATAAACGCGAAGATTGCAAAGCAAACGGAAACGAGTTCGAAAGCGGTGTTTGCAGCGTAGTCGCTAACGAAAATTTCTTTATCGAAAATAATTTCATCGCCTACCGTTCCGATAGCGTCGATAATTAAATATAAGATAGGAATTAAAATTGCGATAAAACTCTTTGTGTACTTAAAGCCTTTGCCTTGAGTTCTTATCATTTTAACTTCGTCGCTTTCCCTATACTCTACGACGCCGAGCCAAATAATACCGAAAGTAATAAATACTACTGCGATAATATCGATTATTGATAAAGTTGCCGGTTCGCTAAACACACCGAAAGCGCCAAGTAAAACGATCAATACGAGAGCAAGCGAGCCAGACGCGTTACAAATAGGGCTTGAAATTGAAAGTTCAATATATCTAAGACCAACGTAACCGATAACCATTGCAAGCAAATAAACGAAAGCAACGGGTAAATATTTGATAAAGTCCATAGGAACGATATCAGTGTAAAATAAACTCTTAACGAAATCGGGAGCGTTAACGAGCGCGTCACCGAAAATTAAGGTGCAAACTATTGAAATAATAGCGTGAATACCCATGATTGCGCCAACCCAGAAAATTACTCTCCAGTGGCTACGTTTGTCTTTTTGTTCAGTTCCCATTTTTGAGAACAAGTCAGATCCGCTCCATGATAAAAGAGCGATAAGTGCGAATATAAAATATGCCATAATAAACAAATTCCTGTGTATCTAAATTTTTTAAAAATTAGGCAATAAGGCGATTATAAACTAACGATACCGTCGTTTATAAGTTCTTGGAGCGACCTTAAAATGCCGATTTTAGCGTGCGGATAAGTAAGCCCGCCTTGGAAATAAACCGCGAACGGTTCTCTTATCGGACCGTCAGCCGAAAGTTCGATTGACGAGCCTTGAACGAACACTCCCGCAGCCATAATTACCTTGCTATCATACCCCGGCATATCCGACGGGATAGGCGTAACGTAACTATCAACGGGCGCAGAGTATTGAATACCGCGACAGAAAGCGCACATAGCCTTTTCGCTCCTAAGTTTAACCGCTTGAATAATATCGTATCTTTCTTCGTTGCCGTTCGGAACGACCTCGTAACCTAACCTTTCGTAAAGGTTTGCGGCAAAGATTGCGCCTTTTAACGCGCTTGCGGTAACGGTGGGGGCTAAAAATAAACCTTGATAAATTCTTGTTAAAACGCCGAGGGTTGCGCCAACTTCATGCCCAAGCCCCGGGGCAGTTAAACGGTAACCGCATCTATCGATATATTCGCGTTTACCAACTATATAACCGCCTATCGGCGCAAGACCGCCACCCGGGTTTTTAATGAGTGAGCCAACCGTCATATCAGCGCCAACTTCGCTCGGCTCTATCGCTTCGGTAAATTCGCCGTAACAGTTATCAACCATAACGATAACGCTTGGTTTAATTTCTTTAACGAACTTAATAAGTTCACCGATTTGTTTTACGGAAAAGGTTGGTCTTGTTTGATAACCCTTAGAGCGTTGAATAGCAACGAGTTTTGTTTTTTCGTTGATTGCTTTTTTAACGTTTTCGTAGTCGATACCGCCATCTTCAAGTAAATCAACTTGGCGGTAAGAAACGCCGTATTCTTTAAGTGAACATTTGCTATCTCTTATACCGATAACTTCTTCTAAGGTATCGTAAGGCTTGCCCGCAGGGGCTAAAAGTTCGTCACCGGGGAGCAAGTTTGCGGATAACGCGATAGTTAATGCGTGAGTACCGCACGTAATTTGCGGGCGAACGAGCGCCGATTCGGTGTTAAACACGTCGGCATAAACTCTTTCAAGTTTATCGCGCCCAACGTCATCATAACCGTAGCCTGTGGAAGACTGCAAGCACATAGCGTCTACCCTGTTTTTTTGAAAAGCATATAAAACCTTTGCTTGATTGTATTCGGCAAGCGAGTCAATGCGCTCAAATCTATCTTTTAAAGATTTTTCAACTTCACCACCATAATCAACAACTGCTTTCTGTATTCCTAAATTTTCGTAAAGTTGATAATCCATAATTTTTCTCCTTTTATTATTTTATCTTTCGGCAACGAGTAATGCGTTACCGTCTTTTATCTCTACCGTGAAACTTTCGCCTATCGCTTGGTTTGATAAGGTTAAAGTTTCGCCTTGTTTTGAAACTATTCCTTTCAAGGAATATTTAAGCCCGTCACTCGAAATAAAACTTACTTCTTGAGTAATTGGGAAAAGTGAAACGTAACCACCGCATTTGCATTTAAAAACGGTGAAATTGTCTTTATCGTTTATAAGTTCAAGCGTTTGGGTTTTAGTGATAATTCTCGCCCTAACGCCCTTTTCTTTGCATTTTTTTAGCATTGAGATATTGAAAAGTTCGTGATCTACTCTACCGCCCAAGCAAAAATACATATCAATCTCGCTTGCTTTTAATGAAATTGCTTTGTCAATCGCAATCTCTAAGTCAGAAAGGTCTTTATCGCAAGGGAAAACTTCAGCCCCGTCTGGCACGAAACCCAAACTATCAAAATCGCCTAAAACAAAGTTTGGCTTTAGCCCTAAGTTGCGCGCGTAAAGATAGCCTTGGTCGGCGCACACTAAAAGGGTGTAATCTTCAATTTGAACGTTTTCGAACGGACCGCCCGAAAATATTGCTACTTTCATAATTTTTCACTCTCAATAAAAGTTCTTCTAAGTTGACCGCAAGCGCCTTCAATATCAGCGCCGAAAAGCCTTCTAACCGTTGCGGAAACACCGCCTTTAGTAAGTTTATCGGCAAAGCGATAAGCAGACTTATCGTCGGTTGCCTTTAAGCCGTTTTCCTTAACTTCGTTAAGCCTTATGATATTAACGTGGCAAGGGCGAGATTTTAAAAGCCTTATAAGTTCGTTTGCGTGCTTATCGCTATCGTTAACACCTAAAACGAGTGAGTATTCGAATATAAAACGCCTACCCGTTTTATCGAAATAGTAGTCGCATGCAGATAAAATCTCATCGATTGAGTAGGCTTTTGCAATCGGCATAAGTTCACTTCTTTGGTCGTTGAAGGGGTTGTGAAGGGAAACGGTTAAGTTAAGCGGTAATCCTTCGCTTGCAAACTTTTTCATTTGGGGGACTAAACCGCAAGTAGATAAACTTATATTTCTCATACTCACGTTAAGCCCGTTTTTATCGTTTAAAATTTTCAAAAATTCAACCACGTTATCATAGTTGTCAAACGGTTCGCCACTGCCCATTAAAACGATATTAGTTACAGCGCGTTTATCAAGCGAGCCACCGTTTATTCTATTAACGGCGGAAACGGTTGCCACCATTTCGCCAGCGGTTAAATTTCTAACTAAACCGCCTATTCCAGACGCGCAAAATTTACAACCCATACGGCAACCTACTTGAGTTGATAAACACTCGGTATTGCCGTAAGAATTTTTCATAAACACGCCTTCAACAACGTTGCCGTCGTGAAGGGCGAAAAGATATTTTTCAGTTCCGTCTTTGGAAACGAGTTTTTTGATAATTTTGACGGGCTCGTCCACGTACTCGGTTAAAAGTTTTTCACGGAAAGCAGAAGATAGTTCAGTTATTTCCGAAATCTTTCTTCCGCTGTGCAAAGCCCTAAAAATTTGCCCAACCCTAAAAGGCTTCTCACCGAGAGAAGATATTAGTTCTTTTAACTTTTCATAGGACAAATCTTGAAGTATTTTCATAATTTTTTAAGTTTGCAAAGGTAAAATCCCGCCCCTTGAGATATATGCGGTAAAAATTGCAAACCAAATTCCGTTTTTAAATGGTTTAAAGCGTTTTTGGTTTCAACGACTTTAAAGTTATCGTTTTTTGATAAGAACTTTTCAATAACCCCGTCGTTTTCTTCGGTTAAAACGGAGCAGGTTGAATAAATAAGTTCTCCACCATTTTTAACGTAAGAGGAAACGTTTGATAAAATCTTTAACTGCAGTTCGCTTAGCGCTGAAACGGCGGTTTCAGTTCTATTGAGTTTAATATCAGGGTTATCTTTGATAACGCCAGTTCCAGAACACGGCGCGTCACACAAAACGGTATCGAAAGAGTTTAAAAAATCTTCACAACTTTCAGTTGCATCACGCAAAATTGCGGTGACGTTAGATTTTCCCATACGCTTAGCGTATGACTTGATAAGTTCAACCCTATGCTCGTGAATATCGCAAGCGGTAACGCTATCAAAAATCTCGGAAAGTTTAACTGCCTTTCCACCGGGAGCGGAACAGCAGTCAAGCAATTTTTCACCGCCCGTTACCACCGAGCAAATCGCCCTTGAACCAACCGATTGAAAGGTATAAACACCACTATAAAAATCTTCGTTTAAAGTAAATTTTTTAACTTCAAAAGTATCGCTAAACGGCGTTTTTTGATATTCTACGGCGTTTGATTTTAAATATTCTTCGCCATTTTGATTATCGTTAAAGCGGATAAAAGTTTTATCTTCATCGTAGGATAAAATTTTGATTGCAGTTTCTAAGCCGTAACCCAAAACGAGTTTTTTAACGATAAATTCGGGGCAAGAAAACCTAACTGATAAGTCTTTTACCTTATTCCCACTTGGCAAATCAATACCTTCACGGCAAAAACGCCTTAAAATAGCGTTTAGAAAGCCTGAAACGCCCGTTTTACCGAGTTTTTTGCACAAACTAACGAGATTATCGGTAACCAAGTGCGGTGGGGTTTCAAGGTATTTTATAGAATATAAGCCTATCTTAATAAGTATCTTTACCGTTGTTTTAGGCGGTTTGCTACATAGGCTTGAAATGATATAATCAAGCGTTACGTCTTTATCCAAAACGCCGTAACAAATCTTTATTACCCTTGCTTTGCCAAGCGGTTCGATTTGGGTTGAAGAAATCGCTTGTTTTATAAACGAGCCTTTTTGGTAAACCTTGGATAAAACTTGGTAACAGTCGTAATAAGTAACGAGCATATTAGAACCTATACCCTACTGGAATTTTTCTACCGAGCAAAAACTCTTTGGCGGACATACGCTTACTGCCTTCAAGTTGAAGTTCTTCGATTTCAAGCGCCTTATCGCCCGTTGCAACGATTATCGTTTTATCGCTCGATATAACTTCTCCCGCCACCCCGCTACCGTCAACTACTTTCGCCTTGAAGATTTTAAGCGTTTTATCTTCATAACGAGTGAACGCTATCGGCCATGGGTTAAGACCGCGAATAAGGTTTTTAATCTCTATCGCAGGTTTTGAAAAGTCTATAACCCCGTCTTCTTTTCTAAGCATTTTAACGTGGGTTGCTTTTGAGTGGTCTTGTTTTATTGGAGTTATCTCTCCCCTTTCAATCTTATCAAGAGCGTCAACTATCATATCAGCGCCTAAAATAGAAAGCCTATCGAAAAGTTCGCCCGCAGTTTCATCTTCGCCTATTTTAAGCGATGATTGGAGCAAAATATCGCCAGAATCAACTTCTAAACCCGTTTGCATTATCGTAACGCCCGTTTCGCTATCGCCGTTTATAACGGAATATTGAATAGGCGCAGAGCCACGATATTTTGGAAGGAGTGACGCGTGCACGTTGATAACCCCGCGCTTTGCTATATCTAAAATTTCTTGCGATAAGATTTGACCGAAGGCGCAAGTTACCATGATATCGGGATTTAAAGCCCTTAAATCTTCAACTCCTTCAAGTCTAATTTTTTCGTACGATAAAACTTTAAGCCCTAAGTTTAAGGCTTCGCTTTTAACGGCGCAAGGCGTGATTATAGCCTTTCTACCAACCGGTCTATCGGGTTGAGTTACCACGGCTAAAATTTCGTGTTTTGAGTTGTTGATCGCCCTTAGCACGGGTACGGCAAAATCGGGCGTTCCTAAAAAAATAAGTTTCATTTATCTGCTCGCCTTTACGTTTTTTGCTTTGTCAATATACAAAACGCCGTCTAAATGGTCGTTTTCGTGGCAAATTGCCTTAGCGGTAAAACCTTCGGCTTTTAATTTATACCAGTCACCGTGCCTATCTTGATACTTAACGGTAACTTTATACGGTCTTGTAACGTCACCTTGAACGCCGGGAACGGATAAACAACCTTCAACGCCCGTTTGACTACCGCTTTCGGAAATAATTTCGGGATTGATAAACTCAATAACCCCGTCTTTAACGCTTTCACCGTTGATTACTAAGAATATGCGCCTTAAAACGCCCACTTGAACGGCGGCAAGACCTGCCCCGTCTGCTTTAACCAACGTATCGTACATATCGTCTAAAAGTTGGTGGGTCTTTTCGCCGAAATCGGTTACTTCAAAAGACCTTTTTCTAAGTATTTCATCGCCTTGTTCTACAATTCTTCTAACTGCCATCTCTACACCTTTTTATTATTATGAAACGCTTGAAGGGTTAACTTCTAAATAGCATAAAACCTTTTTACTCGTTAAGCGGTTTGCTATATCGTAAAACTCGTCTTCAATCGCTTGATAGTTATCTTTAATTCTCGCTAAAATTTGGAAGCGATATTTGTTTTTGATTTTTTTAACGGGGCTTTTCATCTTGTCAAAATAAATGAAAGAGCCGTGATAGTTGCCGTAAACTTCCCTTGCCTTTTCAAAAGCCGATTTTAAAGTGTTTATTGCCGTTTCTTCATCTTCACTTTCAACCATAAGCCTTAAAATATGCGAAAACGGTGGGAAGTACGAAGCCTTTCTAACCATGCACTCGCGCTTAAAAAAGTTTTCGTAATCGTAACTTATAGAACTTGAAAGCACGGGGTTTTTGGGGGAATACGTTTGAAGTACTACCTTTCCCTTTTCATCCGCTCTACCGCTTCTACCTGCAACCTGAGTTACGAGTTGGAAAGTTCTCTCCCCCGATCGATAATCGGAAAAATACAAACTCATATCCGCATCAAGTATACCAACTAAGGTTACCGACGGAAAGTCATGCCCCTTGGCAACCATTTGAGTGCCGACTAAAATATCCGCTTTCTTTTCGCCGAATTCTTTTAAGATTTTAAAATGCCCTTCTTTGTTTTGAGTGGTATCGTTATCCATACGCAAGATTTTAGCGGTTGGGAATAACTGTTGAAGTTCATCAACCACCTTTTGAGTACCCGTGCCAGTATAGTTTATACTAACCGAGCCACAGTCGGGGCAAGCCGTTAACATGTGGTATTGAGAATTACAAAAGTGGCATTTTAAAACGCTTTCCGCTCTGTGATAATGGAGAGCAACGTCACAATTTAAACATTTTGCAACGTAACCGCACTCTCTACAAATAACCTTTTGAGAGTACCCTCTGCGGTTTAAAAATATTATTGCTTGATTGCCTTTATCAAGCGTGTTTTTAAGTTCTTGTTTTAACGCTACCGAAAATGGTGAAATATTACCGCGCCTTATTTCTTCCTTCATATCCGCGATAATAATTTCAGGCATAGGTCTGCCGTTAACCCTTTCCTTCATTTCGGCAAGGTTATACTCGCCAGTCGTTGCCTTTAAGTAGGTGTGAACGTTTGGCGTTGCGCTACCTAAAACGAGTTTTGCGCCCGATAGTTTTGCTCTTTCTAACGCAATTTCTTCAGTAACGTAACGGGGGTTTGACTCGCTCTCATAACTTTGATCGTGCTCTTCGTCGATTATTATAAGCCCTAAATTTTCAAGCGGGGCAAATATCGCGCTTCTTGCGCCTACCCCTATTAACGCTTCGCCACTTCTTAATCTCCACCACTCGTCAAACTTCTCGCCCGCCGATAAACCGCTGTGAAGTATTGCGCATTTATCGCCAAACCTTGACCTAAGCCTTGAAAAAGTTTGAGGGGTTAGCGAAATTTCAGGAACGAGCATTATTGCAGTTTTACCGTCTTTTATAACCCTTTCAATAAGTTGGAGATAAACTTCCGTTTTACCGCTACCTGTAACGCCTTTAAGCAAGGTGGGTTTATCAGAGTTTTCAATGGAGTTTACCGCTAATTCTTGTTCTTTAGTAAGTTTAACCCTTTCACCGCCACCCGAAAGGTCTTTATAAGGAGTTCTTAAAATCTTTTCTTCACTCGCCACTAAAAAGCCTTTGTTCTTTAACGCGGTTACCGCGCCAGCGGAAAACGTTTCGTTTAAGATTGATTGTTTAGTTTTTCCGTTATCGCGCAAAAACTCTAAGACGGCAAGTTGCTTGTCCGCACCTTTTCTAAGCGAAGAAATCATTTCGGAAACGGAAACGGTATCGCTTAGCGTTATATACGTTGCCGTTTTTGAGCGAACTTTGCCCGTTCTCATCTCGCTTGGCAAAAACAACCTTAAAACGCTTGCCATTGACGAGTGATATTTGTTTTTAATAAACTCGGCAAGGCGCAAGTTTTCTTTCGTTAACGCGGGAACTTCATCAACAACACGGATAATTGACTTTAACTTTTCTTCGGGGTAATCGCTCGTTTCTTTAACGCCGATTACGAAACCTTCAGTTTTAAACTTACCAAACGGCACGATAACACGGCTACCCTGAACTGCGCCCGAGTAGCCTATTTTATAATCGAAAATTCTATCAAGTTCACTCGTTGCAATATCAACGATAACTTTTGCTATCATACCGTACCTTAAAATTTTTGCCTTATAAGGCAAAATATAATTAAAAAAATAATCGGCAATTTACGAAAAATTGCCGATTGAGAGCATTATTAACCGTTAACGGTAGTAATTTTGCCGTTAAAAATTTCAATTGCAGCAGCGGTGAGCGGTTTTTTACCATCTAAAACTGCCGCGCTACCTTGTGTTTTTGAAATATCAATAAGTTGCCTTGCGCGTTTTGCGGCTACTACGCATAAAACGTATTTAGAGCCGTTGTATTTTTCGCCTAAGTTTTCAATTAAAGTATCAATTGCCGGTTCGTTAATCATTATGTATCTCCTTATTCAACGTTTTGAATTTGTTCGCGAATTTTTTCTATCTCACACTTTAACTTTAAAGCATTGTCCGTTACCGTTATGTCGTTCGCTTTACTGCAAACGGTGTTAGACTCACGGTTGAACTCTTGAACTAAAAAGTCAAGCTTCTTACCAACTTCGCCCTTTTGTTCACAAATGCTTCTAAATTGTGAAATGTGAGAGTAAAGCCTTGTTATCTCTTCATCAATGTTTGACTTATCGGCAAAAATAGCAACTTCTTGCAAAAGCCTTGCCTCGTCAACGTCATTTCCTTCAAGAACGGTTTTAACTCTATCGAGTATCTTAGCGTGATATTCTTTTTGAACGAGCGGTGCGCGTTCTTTAATAACGCCGACCGTTTCTTCAATCGTTGCAACGCGTGAAAGCATGTCTGCTTTTAACTTTGCGCCTTCAAACTCACGCATAGAGTTTAAATTTTCAAGTGCTTTAACAAGCGTTTCGGTTAAAATCGGAGAAATCTCGTCTAAATCAACCGATTCTTGAGCGGTGTGCAAAACGTCAGGCGTTTTCATAAGCGAAGTAATCGTAAAATCGTTTTTTAACGCGGGGAACTTCTTTTTAAGTTCTTTCGCAACGCTTACGAACGATGACGCTAAATTATAGTCAACTTCTAAACCTCGGCCGTTATCGGCTTGCTTATAGTAGTTAACGTAAAGGTCAACCTTTCCCCTTGACAAATGCTTTTGGATAGTACCGCGCATAACGTCGTAAAGCGCGGTGAAAGAACGGGGGCATTTGTAAGAAAGGTCTAAAAATCTATTGTTTACACTTTTTATTTCGACAGTAAGCGTTATACCGTTATTATTGTATTCCGCCTTGCCGTATCCAGTCATACTTTTCATAATAATATGATTATATCATATTTTTTTTCAAAAGTAAACTACTTTAACATACTTAAAAACTCGTTTTCATCGATAATTTTTATACCGAGCGCCTTTGCCTTATCAAGTTTAGAGCCTGCTTCTTCACCCGCTAAAACCATAGTTGTGAGTTTTGAAACGGAACTCATCACTTCTCCGCCGTTTTGTTCGATAAGTTTACTAGCGTCTGCTCGTTTTAACGTTGGGAGCGTTCCCGTTAACACTATTTTTTGACCTAAAAGTTTATCGCTTGCGGTTGAATTTTCTTCGGTGAATTTTATTCCAAGTGAAAGAAGAGTATCAATTTCACTCAAGTTTTCTTCACTTGCAAAATACTCGCTAACCGCTTGAGCGGTAACTTCGCCAATATCTTTAACGGCGAAAAGTTCTAAGGCGGTTGCGCTCTTTAACCCATCTAAACTCTTAAACGCCTTAACTAAGTCTTTAGCGGTTTTTTTGCCAACGCCGTCAATCCCCAAAGCAAAGATAAACGACGGGAGCGAACAAGTTTTTGAATTTTCAAGAGAGGTTAAAATGTTTTGCGATTTTTTATCCTTAAACCCGTCAAGCGATAAAAGTTCGTTTTTCGTAAGTTTATATAAATCGGAGAATTTTTTAACGCCGAATTTATCGTATAAAACGCTTGCGGTCATTTCGGAAAAACCGTCAACGTTTAAAGCGTCCTTTTGCGCAAAGTGAACGAGAGCGCCAACCACTCTTGGTTTGCACTCTTTATTAACGCAGAAAATATTTGCGCCGTCTTCCACGAGCGGTTGCTTGCAGTACGGGCAAACGGTTGGAAGTTCAACTTCTTTCGCCGTTTCGGGAATAAAGGTTGAGCCTAAAATTTCGGGAATAACGTCGTTACTTCTTCTAATTAAAACGCGACTGCCAATTTTAACGTTTTTTCTCAAAATATCGCCGTAATTATTAAGCGTTGCCTTTTTTACGGTAACACCGCCGAGATCAACGGGTTCAACGATTCCTAAGGGGGTTAATTTACCAGTTCTACCAACTTGCCAAGTAACGTCTAAAACGGTGGTGGTAACTTCTTCCGCCTCAAACTTATAAGCAATTGCCCAACGTGGAAATTTCTCGGTAAAACCGAGAGTTTCACGCAAAGAAACGTCGTTCACCTTAATAACTGCGCCGTCGGTAAGATAGTCGATATTCTTGCGCTTTTCTTCAATGATTTTTAAAACGTTTTCAATGCCGGAAACGTTTGAAACAACGCGCAAAAAGTCGTATACTTTAAAGCCGTTTTTCCTTAAGAAATCGAAGTGTTCAACTTGAGTTTTAAACTCCCCGTCACTAAGATAGTTTACGTTGTAAAATAAAATTTCGGGCTTTCTTTTTTCAGTTTCTTTGGGGTCTAAATTTCGTATTGCGCCCGCCACCGCGTTTCTTGCGTTTTTGAGCGGTTCGCTTGCAGTTTCGTTATATTTTTTAAGCGTTGAAAGTTTGATAACCGCCTCGCCTTGAACTTCAACAGTCCCCTTATAATCTATCGTTAAAGGGAAAGTTTTTATCGTTAAAACTTGGGCAGTAACGTCTTCCCCAGTAATGCCGTTACCGCGCGTTGTGGCACGAACGAAAACGCCGTTATCGTAAGTTAAACAAATGGTTAACCCGTCGTATTTAAACTCAACGGTATAGTCGGGAGATTTACCCGTTAAGTTTTCAACCCTTTGCGAAAACGCTCTAATCTCGTCAATAGTAACCGCTTTATCAAGACTATAAAGCCTTTTTATATGCTCGTGCTTTTTAAACTTGGAAATAGGCTCGCCACCAACTCTTTTCGTTGGCGAATTTTCAAGCACAATACCCGTTTCCTTTTCTAAGCGAACAAGTTCATCGTAAAGCTTATCGTACTCCCCGTCGGAAACGGTGGGGTTATCTAAAACGTAATACTCGTATGCGTATTTATTCAGTTGTTCAACTAAACTTTTTAATTTTTCCATATCAATCAACTATTTCAATAGGGGCGTATTCCGACGCTAAGGACTTAATGCCCACGCCTAAAAAGGCAACGTCTATAACCTTTCCCCCGTCTTTAACGGCGATAATCGTGCCGTTACCGAATTTTTTATGATTAACTTTCATACCCGAACGGTATTTACCTTCTTGAACGGGTTGAACCTTCTTTTGCGGAACAACGCTTGACTTAAAGCCAGCGAGAAAGCTCTTTGACGTTCCGCCGAACGTAGTTCTACTCGAAGGCTCGTCTGAATAATATCCGTAATCGTTAGCCGTATCACGGCGATAGCTGTTTAAGGTGCGACCTTCTCTTGAAGCGAAAGGCGACGTGTTATAACCGCTAACGCTCTTTTCCTTTAAAAGCGGGATAATTTCTTTAACGAACCTACTTTCAAGCGAAATTTGGCGGTTACCGTATAAGTATCTGCTCTTTGACCTTGAAATAAACAAGTCCTTTTTCGCTCTCGTTATAGCAACGTACATAAGCCTTCTTTCTTCTTCAAGTTCTTCTTCGCTATCACTAGCCCTACTTATCGGGAAAACGCCTTCTTCAAGCCCAACTGCAAAAACTGTATCGAACTCTAAACCTTTTACCGAGTGAATAGTTGCAACGGTAACGAAGTTACCCTCATCAAGCTCGTCGGTATCGGAACTAAGCGTTATCGAGCCGAGATAGTCGGTTAAAGTTGCGTCTTTATTAAGTTTTGAAAACTCTTCCGCCGAGTTTATAAGTTCTGAAACGTTGAACTTTTTGCTTTCGTTCTCTTCGGTATCTTCAACGAATTGAGATAAGAAGTTTGTTTTTTCAATAACGAGTTTAATAAACTCGGGAACTGAATAGTTTTGAACTTCAAGCATTAACGAGTAAATCAAATCTTTAAAATCTGAAATTCTATTTTTAGCTGAAGCGTTGAGCGGTAATTCGTTAACGCATCTAAGCGCTTCGTAAACGGAACAGTCGTTCTCGCCCGCAAAGGTGGAAAGCGTTTCAATAGACTTATCGCCTATACCGCGCCTTGGAACGTTGATAACCCTTAAAAGCGCTTCGTTATCAAGGGGGTTTGCAACCGCCCTTAAATAAGCCGTTAAATCTTTGATTTCCTTTCTATCAAAGAACTTAAATCCGCCGAATACTTTATAGGGAATATTGTATTTTAAAAACTCTTGTTCGAACGAACGGGAAATGGCGTTAACTCTCATTAAAACGGCAAAGTCGCTTGCGCGTTTACCGCTACCGATAAGCGATTTTATCTTGGTTGCAACGTATTCCGCTTCCGTGCTTTCATCATACGCTTGGTAATATTCGGGCTTCTCACCGTTATCGTTCTCCGTCCACAAAACTTTATCTTTTCTTGAAGAGTTGTTGCGAATAATAAGGTTTGCAAGGTTGAGAATTGATTTTGTTGAACGATAGTTTTGTTCAAGTTTATAAACCTTTGCGCCATCAAAATCATCTTCAAAGCCTAAAATGTTAGAGATTTTAGCGCCACGCCAACCGTAAATAGACTGATCATCGTCACCAACCACGAAGATATTGCCGTGATAGGAAGATAAGAGTTTTGCAATCTTGTATTGAACGACGTTAGTATCTTGAAACTCGTCAATATGAACGTATAAAAACCTTTCGGAATAATAGGATAAAACGTCAGGCTCGTCTTCAAAAAGGTGCAAGGTTTTAATAAGCAAATCGTCAAAATCAAGAGCGTTGCTCTTTTTGAGTTCTTCTTGATATTTGGTGAAAATTTCCGTTATTATGCCTATATTTGCCGAGCGAATATGCTCGTCTTTATACTCTTTTGGAGATAAATCTTCGTTTTTAGCGTTTGAAATTGCAATCTTTACTAGTTTCAAAAACTTATCCGGCTCTAAATCCATTTCGGTTATAATGCGCTTTAAAACCCTTTCCTTATCGTCTTCAGAATAGATTGAAAAGTTTTTCTCAAAGCCTAAGTAAGAAATGTTGCTTCTCAAAATTTTAACGCACATTGAGTGAATTGTTGAAACCCACATACCGCCAAGATCGCCAACCATTTTTTCTAATCGGAGTTTCATTTCATCCGCCGCCTTGTTGGTGAAAGTTATGGCTAATATGCGAGAGGGATCTACCGCCTTTTCTTGAACGAGATAGGCAATTCTACTTGTTAAAACACGGGTTTTACCGCTACCTGCGCCCGCAATTACTAAGACAGCCCCGTCAGTATCCTTAACGGGAAGAATTTGCGCGCTATTAAGTTTTTGTAAATATGAATTAAGCATGGTTATATTGTAGCACACCCGTTGTTATTTTTCAAGGAAAAATACAAATTAAAAACCCCGATTTTTTTCGGGGCTTTTAATTTTAATATTGTTTTTTAATTTTTGCTTTTATCAATAGGTAAATCATCCAAATAATAAAAACGAAAGCGCAAACGCCTAAGATAACGTAGAACACGATAGACCAGCCGAAATTTTCGGCAATAGCGCCTAAAACGTAAGAACTAAGGGCGCTACCTAAATAGCAAAAACCGTTAGTTAAGCCTGCAATCTTGCCAGAGTTTATTCTCGCCTTCATAAACAGCGGGAAAACGCTTGTTACAACGCTGTTGCACGATGAAATCATAAGGAAAATTAAAACGAAACAAATTATCGTTAAGAATAAAATCTTAAAGTCAAGCGCTAATAAAACAACGCCGACTAACCCGCCCGATAACACAAACATTATTGCAACTTGCGTTACGAAATCGGGTATCTTTTTATGTAACGTTACCGCAAACAAGTTGCCAAACACCGCAATGCACGGCAACGCTAAGGTTAAAATTATTGATAACGAACCCGAAATTCCATATTCGTTTTTGAATATTACGGGCGCCCAAGTGTTAAGCCCGTCTTTTATAAGATTAACGCAAACGGCTATTGCAAAGAAGCAAAATACCGATAAGTAAACGCCCTTGATTTCCGCCTTGCTAACTTTGAGCATTTCCGCCTTAGTTTCAACTTCGGCATCTTTTGGAATTTTTGACGTTATTTTAGGAAGAAAAACAAACCATATTATAGCGATGACTGGCATTGCAATTCCCGAAAAATAGAAAATTGCTCTAAAAACGCCAAGTTCAACGAACAACGCCGAAAGCCCGTAAACCACCAGCGTTCCCATAGGAACGGTTGTTCCGATAACAACGCTTGATTTTGCCATATACTCTTTCGTTAAAGTTTCGGCTAAAACTCTAATAACTGCAGTCCACAAAAAAGAAAGGGCAATTCCGTTGAAAAACCAAAGCACCGTTACGACTACGAAGTTTGTTGAAATACCAACTAATAAATTGATAACGCCCGATGAAAAAAGCCCCATCGCAACCACAAACCTTATGTTATAGCGTTTAACTAAAAAACCGTTAATGATTTGAAAAACGCCGTAAGATACAAAAAGCAAAGTTCCAACTAAACCAGATTGACCGTGCGAAACGTTAAAAAAATCTTCAATCTGATTTATGTTTGCCGAATAACTAAGTTTTCCAAAATAAGATGAAGTATACGCAAGCCAACATAAAAAAATCAAAACGTATGAATATCTTTTCGTCGTATTTTTTACCTTATCACACATATAATACCTCTAAAAAAACAATATGATTATACGCTTGAAAAATTTTAAAGTAAAGCGTTTTTAATTAAAATTAAAAAATAAATAAAATATAGCCAAATTTTCAAAAAAATTAAAATTTTTAAAAAAAGCCGTTAAAAACAGTTGCAAAAAATAAAATTTGGTGTTATATTAAATAGGCGTTTTGAAAAACGTTTGTGGGAGTTTAGCTCAGCTGGGAGAGCATCTGCCTTACAAGCAGAGGGTCATAGGTTCGAGCCCTATAACTCCCACCACAAGGCAATTTCGGGAACGGGTTGACTATATGGCGTCGGTTTGTTTTCGAAAATTGCGGGAGTAGCTCAGTTGGTAGAGCACTGCCTTGCCAAGGCAGTTGTCGCGGGTTCGAGTCCCGTTTCCCGCTCCACTCAAAAACACTGCGTTTCGCAGTGTTTTTTCGTTTCGCGGAAAACGGAACTCTCACCTTTACAAAAAACGGAACTCTCACCATAAAACAAAAACCATATATTGACTTAAACTTAGTGAAATGGTAAAATAATTCTCGTAATGGAGAAATTTTATGAAGATTAAACAAATTGCTAAAATTAACGGAAATCAAGACGGGGCTATTTACCGTTCTGAACTTTTTAGGTTTGACGCTAAAGGCAACTGTTCCGTTTATGATTTAAACGATTTAGTTGACGGTGAAATTACAAACCTCAACCCTACCTTTACTTTTACACTTGACAAGGCTACAATAATTGCCCCACACAGTAACGCCGTTTGTTTTGGTGGGGATTTTTACGATAAAAACGACTATTACCCACTACTTTACACAAACGTTTACAACAACTATGCCGGCTCAGATAACAAAATGCTTGGCGTTTGCTTAGTTTACCGCATACAAAAAATTGAAAACCAAATCGTGACAACGCTCGTTCAACAAATTGAAATCGGTTTCACTGAAGATTTTGAACTTTGGAAAGCATCAAAAGACGCTCACGGCGTTCGCCCCTACGGCAATTTTTTAGTAGATGCTAAAAACCAATATTACCACGCTTTCGTTATGAGAGATGAAACGCTTGGAACTAGGCATTTTAAGTTTAAATTGCCACTTGTTAGCGACGGCGAGTTAGACGGTGTTTTATCCGTTAAAAAAGCAACCCTTACCCCTAACGACATTATTGAAAGTTTTGATTTACCTTATCAATATTTTATTCAAGGCGGAATAATAAAAGACGGCAAACTCTACTCTACCGAAGGCTTTACAAACGATAAAATTAACCGCCCAATGATAAGAGTTATAAACCTTTTAAATAAGACGGAAGAAAAGTTTGATATTATGGATATGGGATACGCAAACGAGCCTGAATTCATTGACTTTTACGGTAACGACTGTTTGTATAGCGACTATCACGGAAACCTTTTTAAAATTGAATTCTAATAAAAAACCGCCGAATTTATCGGCGGTTTTGTTAATTTAAAGTTACGTCTTTTAACCTTTCATACAAGGCTAACGCGTGCTTTTTAAGATACGGGATGTTTGATTCAAGTTTAAACGCTTCGTCTGAAATCGCTTTGGCGGTAAACACCGTTTTACTTGAATATTTTAAGCCGTTAAGAGTGGTAAGTATTCTACCCGACTGGCGTTCGCCAAGCAAATCGCCACCACCGCGCATTTCAAAATCAAGTTCGCTAATCTTAAACCCGTCCGAGCAGTTTTTGAGTGCTGATAATCTTTCAATCGCCTTTTCGCTCTCTTTCGTACATAAAAGGAAACAATAACTCTTTTTATCAGATCTTCCAACTCTACCCCTTAATTGATGAAGTTGCGAAAGACCGAAACGCTCTGCGCTCATAATTACCATAACGGTTGCATCTGGAACGTCAACCCCAACTTCGATAACGGTAGTTGAAACTAAAACGTTATACTTTTTATCTTTAAAATCTTGCATAACCGCAATCTTTTCTTTATCTTTCATCTTGCCGTGCAAAAGCCCAACGCTAACGCCACTTAAAACGTTTGAAAGTTCTTCGTAAAGCTCTTTAGCGGACAAAACGTCACTCTCGTCGTCAAAATCAATCTTTGGGCACACGAAATAAGTTTGAAAACCCTTTTTTGCTTGCTCGGTTATAAACCTAAGCATATCTTCATACTTTTTCATCGGAACGACGTTAGTTTGAATTTCGCACCTGCCCTTAGGTTTATTGGCAATAGTTGAAATATCTAAGTCCCCGTAAAAAATAAGGGATAACGTTCTAGGAATAGGCGTTGCGCTCATAACCAAAACGTCAGTATGCACACCCTTGTCTTCAAGGGCGCTTCTTTGGGCAACGCCAAAGCGCTGTTGTTCGTCACACACGCACAATGCTAAATTTGAAAATTCAACGTTTTCTTGAATAACGGCGTGAGTTCCAACTAAAAGTTTTATCTCGCCCGCCTTTAACTTTTCCTTAACTGCCTTTTTTTCTTTTTCGGTTAAACTTCCTGATAAATAACCTATTTCAAACTCACTAAGGTAAGTTTTTGCAACCTTATAATTTTGCTTTGCTAAAACTTCGGTTGGCGATAAAAGAGCGCATTGGTAATCTGACTTTAAAGCAGTAAATAACGCGCAAAGGGAAACTGCGGTTTTACCACTGCCAACGTCACCTTGAAGTAGCCTATTCATAGTAAATGGCGACTTTAAGTCCTTTATAATTTCGTTAACGGCTTGCTTTTGCCCGTCTGTAAACTCGTAAGGGAAACGTGATATAAAAGACGTAAAATCTTGTTGATTTACCGTGTATTTACGGGGTTTTAACTGTTTTTTATCCCCTTTTATAATTTTAAAAGCGGAAATGAGTTTAAAATATTCGTCGAGAGCGATTCTATCGCTGGCGTTAGAAAGCGCCTTTTCACTCGTTGGAGAGTGAACTTCTAAGTAGGCTTTGCTAAGCGGAGATAAAGCGTATTTTTGTTGAAGGTAAAGGGGAATAGCGGAAGACGGCGATAAGGCGTTTACCGCGCTTACGCAACAAGTCTTCATACCGCTTTGAGTAAGATTTCCCTTTATTTGATAAACGGGCATTAAGCCTTTTAAACGATAGTTCTTTTGGATAGGTTCAAAAACGGGATTAGTCATTGAAACCATGCCGTATTTTATAGAAACCCTTCCGTAAAAGAAATATTCTTCGCCACATTTAAGCTTTCCAACAACGTATGGTTGGTTAAACCAAACGATGCTAAAAGTGTCCGCCCCTTGCGAACAATATGCTTTAACGTATTTTACCCTTCCACCTGCCGATTGGCGTGGCTCGAGTTCAACTTTTGCAACCGTTAAAACGAAATCGTTGTTGTAAGCGTCTTTTAAAGGGGTTACCTTAGTTAAATCGAGATAGTTTTTTGGAAAGTGATTTATAAGGTCGTAAGGCGTTAAGATATTAAGTTTTTTAAGGTCTTGAATCCTTTTATCGGATATATACTTTACGTCTTTTAACTTCATATTTTAAAAATGGAACGGATAAGTCCGTTCCATTTCTCCTTATTCGAGTGATACGATATAATAGTAAACCGCTTGGCCACCGTAGAAAAGTTCAACGTCAAGCGACGGAAACGCTTCGGCAAGAATTTCACATACGGAATTTGCATCGTCTTCAGTAACGTCTTCCCCGTAGTAGATATTGATTACCGAGTGAGAGTCCGTTGCAAGTTTAGAAATAAGTTGTTTTACGCAATCTGCAATAGTTTTGCTCTTTGCAAGTATCTTTTTATCGTTAAGAGCGATAATATCGCCTTTGCTAAGCGAAAAACCATCCGTTTTGCTACTTCTAACTGCATAAGTTACTTGACCTGCAACAACGTTATCAATAGCGTGAAGCATATTGATTTTGTTAACTGACGGAGATTCTTCAGGGTTAAATTCAAGCGCTGCAAGTATGCCTTGAGGCACGTTTTTAGTGGGAATTACGTGAACGTTCCTATTTTCAACGAGTTGTTTAGATTGTTCCGCAGCCAAAGTGATGTTTTTATTGTTGGGGAACACGAAAACGTTTTTAGCGTTAATTCTCATAATCGCGTCTGCAATATCGCTTGCCGACGGGTTCATAGTTTGACCGCCTTCAACAACACCGTCAACCCCGATATCTTTGAACATTTCTTCAAAGCCTTTACCCGAGCAAATTGCAAGCATGCCCATTTCTTTTCTTTCCGCTTCGTACTTTTTAACGAGTTCACGGTTTTGTTCGAGCATATTTTCAATCTTAACCCTATCAACTTCGCCAAGTTCTAACGCGTGAGATAACGCGCGACCAGGGTTGTTGGTGTGAACGTGAACTTTAACGAAATCAAGATCGCCAACAACGATAACCGAATCGCCTATCGTCATTAAATACTCTCTAAAACGGTCAATCGCGGCAACGGTAGTCTTCTTTTTAATGTTGATGATGAAAAATTCAGTACAATAGCCGAATTCAATAGCGCCAAGACTGAAAATTTCAGCGTGTTCACGCTCTTTTTCTTCCGCTTGCGGTTCAACTTCTTCTTCCAAGGCTTCGATTTCTTCGCCTAAAATGGCTTTGTGCATACCCTTGAAAATGGTAAGTAAACCCATACCGCCAGAGTCAACTACGCCCGCTTTTTTAAGAACGGGAAGTTGTTCGGGAGTGAAAGCAAGCGCTTCTTCGCCCTTTTTGATAATATCTGAAAACAAGTCTTCAAAACATTTTGCCTTCGACGAACTACCCGCTTCGCTTATCGCCTTGCATACGCTAAGCATAGTGCCTTCCTTGGGCTTAGAAACTGCGCCGTAAGCAACTTCAGTTGCAGTCTTAAGTGATTTTACGAACACTTTAATATCAATCTCTTGAGCCTTAGAAAGAACTGAACAAATACCCCTAAACACTTGTGAAGTGATAACGCCAGAGTTACCTCTTGCGCCCCTTAAAGCACCCTTAGTGGTGGCTTCGCACACTTCGGAAATAGTGTTAGATTTAACAGTCTTTAATTCCTTTACCGCCGATTTTACGGTTAAGGACATGTTAGTACCCGTGTCACCATCGGGAACAGGGAAAACGTTGAGCGCGTCAATCTTATCCCTGTGAATATCTAAAAGTTTAGACGCGTTCGTAATCATTTTTGACAGCATTACGCCGTTAATGGTCTTCATTAAATAAAACTCCTGTGGTTAAAGCTTAACACCCGTTATATTAACGTCAACAGTGTCAACGACCATACCGGTAAATTTACCAACGTGGTATTTAATCGTTTCCTTTAAACTGTCAGCCACGGCGGAAATTGACACGCCGAACTTGATAATAACGGACACTTCGATAAAGATACGGTTATTCTTTATTTCAACCTTAACGCCCTTTGCGCCCTTACCTTTACCGAACAAAACGAAAAGAGAGTCAGTAAAATGGCGTGAAACAAGTTCCACGATACCGTAGCAATCAAGCGTAGCGTGGGCGGTAATTTTAGCAATAGCGTCTTCCGAGATAGAAATTACACCGCACGAGTTGTGAGTTTTTATTGCCATGACTCTCTCCTTTAATCTAATATATATACTCATTTTACAATATTACGAACAATTTTGCAACAAAAAAAGAAAGTTTTTAAGATTTTTTAAAAATATCTAAAAATAATTTATTATTTATCTTTAAAATTGTTGCTTTTTTTGGCGAATAATGATAAAGTATATATGCAAAAAATAATTATTGAGCATTTTTTTCGGAGGTGCATTTATGTCAAAAGTATGTAGCGTTTGCGGTAAAGGTAAATTATCCGGCAACAAAGTTAGCCACAGTAACCGTAAAACTCCGCGCTTATACAACGCTAACGTTCAAAAGGTAAGAGTTGTTAACGACGGTGTCGTTTCTTCTGAATACGTTTGCGCGCGTTGTCTTAAAAGCAAAAAAGTTGAAAGAGTTTAAAAACATCTAAGGCCGTAGGAAATTGCGGTCTTTTTTGTTAATTTCACGTGGGGATAATGTTATGTTTGATAAAGTTTTAATCACAAAAGAACAAATTGATAAAAAGGTTAAAGAAATTTCCGCTAAAATCAGCGAAGATTATAAAGGTCTTAACCCTATTTTCATATGTATAATGAAAGGTAGCATGTTCTTCACTGCAGACCTTTTAAGGAACGTTACCACGCCCGCTCAACTTGACTTTATGTGCGTTTCAAGTTACGGTTCAAGCACCGAATCTTCAGGCGTTTTAAAGATAAAAACAGACTTAACGACTGACATTGAAAATAAGCACGTTATTATCGTTGAAGATATTATTGACTCTGGCAACACCCTTTATAACCTTAAAAACCTTCTTCAAACGAGAAACCCCGCTTCCGTTAAAATTTGCGCTTTCTTAGATAAACCAGACAGGCGCGTTAGAGAAGTTAAAGTTGATTACGTTGGCTATGAAATACCCGACGAATTCGTGGTTGGCTACGGCCTTGATTACAACGAAGATTTTAGAACTTTGCCCGACGTTAGAATTTTATCTCGCTCCGTTTACGAAAAATAAAATTAAAAGCCTTGCAGTTGCAAGGCTTTTTTGTTTACGTTAATCTTTAACGAAATATTTTTCAATAGTTTTAATTATCGCTTCATTAAATTTATTCATAACTTCATTTAACTCAATTATTAATTTTTTGACTTTATATTCGTATTCATTGTTTGATTTATGGGCAGTCAACTCTGATAAGTACGGCTTTCTCCCACGATTACTAAATATAGGAAGAATTTCTCCATTTTCAACCTTTATAATCATATCAATTAATTCACTCTTTTTAAAAATCGTTGGCGATTTTACCCCTATTGCTCTTGCGTACACCTTTAATTGTGCAAAAGACGTTTTTTCTAATTCATTTCTTCTCATATCACACACCTTATTTTATATACACTTAGTGTATTATTTTACAAATAATTATACATTATATGTATGATTGTGTCAAGGTGAAAAATATGAAAGAAGAAGTTGGAAAAAGATTATACGAGTGCCGTAAAACTTGCGGACTAACTCAACGACAAGTTGCTGAACAACTTGGAGTTGCTCAACCCGTTTATAGTAGGTTTGAAAAAGGGAAATTTGAGTGTAATTATGATCAATTATGCAAATTATCCGAACTTTTTGACGTGTCGATAGACTTTCTTCTTGGAAAAGCCGATATATAATTTAAAAGCCTTGCAGTTGCAAGGCTTTTTTGTTTGATTTAATCTTTAAAAACTATATTACCCTACTTTCGTGACAGGTAAAGTAAACGATTTGCATTTCTTTTGAAAGGGTTTCGATTACCGATTTAACCTTTTCAAAATGCTCGCCGTCTAAGAACACAAAGGGATCGTCAAGCAATAAAAAGGGCGATTTATCCTTATACATATTCTTGATAAGCGCAAGCCTAAAACAAAGCGCGCAAATGCTCTTTACGCCCGAAGAAAGGTGCTTTTCGCTTCGTTCTTTGCCGTTTCTTTCAAAAGTTATTTCAAAATCCTTGCTCATCGTAACCTTTTCGCCAAGCGTTTTTTCAATGAGTGAAGAATATTTGATAAACTCGTCTTTAACGGGTTTAACGTAACGGTCTTTAAGGTTTTGTTCAGCCTTTAACAAAAGGTCTTTAGTGGCGGATAAAAGTTCGTGAGTCTTTTTATACTGTTTAAGGGTTAACTCAAGCGTTTCCTTATCGGCTAAATACCCGTCAAGTTTTTCAACGGCGTTTTCATCGTCAGTAAGTTCAGTTAATAAAAGGGTGTAACTTTGATTGATTTTGTTAAACTTTTCAGTAAGAGCGTAAGTGTCAACCAAAACTTCGCTCGGTTTCTCGGTTATGCCCTTTTCCGCCTTAAAGTCTTCAGCTTTTATTGAGAGTTCTTCCGCCCTTTTACTTTCAGTTTCAAACGCGTTTAAGTTTGCGATAATTTCGTTTAAATCAAGAGATTTTATTTGATATTTTTGCTTAAACTGCTGTTTAAAACTTTCAATCTCAGATAATTTTTCGGAAACTACTTCATTTGCAAGTTTAATTTCGGCTAACTTTTTCTCGTAAGATATAAACGACGAGATTTGGTTTTTAAGGAGCGAAAGCGACGTTAAGAAGTTTTCACCCGTAATACCGTATAGAGCGAAAAAGTTTGTTAAGCGAGCAACGATACCGTCAATTTCAAGTTGAGTATTAGATATGTTTTTATTTTCTTCATTACGAGCGGTTAAAACGGCTTGATAGTCGCTTAAATCACGCTTGAAAGACGTGTAAGCAAAGGTAAGCCCGTCTGTAAGCGAATAGCCGTACATACCCAAAACGTAACCAAGTTTGTTTTCAAGATCGCTAACTTTTAACCTTATACTTGCAGTATCAACCGAGCCGTTTACCGATTTTTGACGGGAAGAATAATAGATAGATACCGCCACCGCGCCAACGAGAGAAAGCACGGATATTACTATACCTATTAAAAGGCTAAAAAATAGAACGCCTAAACCTGCTAAAAATAATACGGCTAAAGGTAGATATAACTTATACGGCTTTTTGTTTTCCGTTAAAACAACGTCACGCGCGCGAACTAAATTATCAATTTCAGTTTTTAAGTTGCGATAATTATCGTAATACCCGTCAACGTCGTCAATCAAAGTTTTTGACGGAAGATTTTTAGAGAATTTACTATCGAGTTCCTTTTCTCTTTCGGTTAACTTCTTAGCCGTTGAGTAGTTAACGCTTGCGGATAATTTGTTAAGTAAATCAATATCGTTTTCAGCGTTAAATAACTCCTCGTTTGATATAGATTTTCCTTCAAACTTTTCTTTAAGCGATGAATATTCCTTTATTTCATAATCGGATAAAGAGTTAACGCTTGCCGAAAGTTCCTTTTCTTTTACAATCGCTTCGGAAACGGCTTTTACTTCCGCTATTTTGGGAATTTCACCGCCGTAAAGCGACTTTATTTCTTCGGCTTTTTTATGGGAGTTTGCGCCGAGCGACAAAAGTTCTTCATAGCGCTCGTAATCTTTAATCTTGCCGTTTAATTCTTGCGCCGAATTTATCTCTTTTGAAACCCCGTCTAACTCGCTTTTTATAGTCTTTAATCGCTCCGACTTTTCAGGAAGAGCGGAAAGCACCGTTTTTAAGTTAACGATCTTGGTTGTAACGTCTAACAGTTCGTTTTCTTTTTTGGTTATTTCGTCTTCCGCCTTGCGGGACTTTTTGTATTTTTTAGCAGTTGCGTCAAGTTTAGAAACAGCGTCGTCTAAACTCAAATCAACGTCCGTTCCGTTTAAGAACTCGTTGAGTTTTAACGTTATTGAAGACGTTGACTTAACTATAATTTCATCACTTGAAATAAACGCCAAACGCTCGAAAGACTGCTTGTCTATACCGAACACCGTTTTGCCGATTTCATCGCCGAGTTCATCGGTTAAAGCGCCGTTTAAATAAACTTTAAGCGTATCGTCTTTTTCACTTTTTGCGCCGAAAAACCTTTCTATTTTATAAACTTTACCGTCATAATCAAAGGTAAGGTTACCGCCGAATTCTCCGCCTGCAAAGGGATAATAATGCAAGCGCTCTGGCAATTCGCCATCTTTATTATAATTATCACGGTAACCTTCAAGCCCGTAAAAAATAGCCTTGATAAAAGCAACCAAAGTGGACTTGCCGTAACCGTTTTGCTCGTTGATAACGGTTAAATTACCGTCAAAACAAAACTCTTTTTGCTTAAAGCAACCGAAATTTTCAAGATAACAAGATATAAGTTTCATTATTCTTCAATCTCCCTGCCCGTAAGCGCCTTTAAACCGTAAGCGATAATTCTTGCCTTTTCTTCTTCGGAAAAATCACTATCGGAAACGTTTCTAACAAACTCGCCTATAATTGACGTGTCGCCCGCGTACTTTTCAAGGTCAAGCGTCTTTTTAGTTAAATCTTTAACGTCAACGAAACGCGCGTGTTCTAAAAGGTATTTTTGAAGGTCTTTATCAAGCCCTTCTAAAGTAGCGTCAACTTCGCCAACGAGTTCAACACGGTATAAATCGTTTTTAGAAAACTCACATATCTCACGCGCGCGAAGATATATGGAATAAGCGTCTTTAAGCCCAGTAACGTCAACTTTAACAAGCGAAATAACCCTTTCGGAAAAGGGAATAAACTTGTGAGTAATTTTATCTTCAATATCAATTAAAACGAAACCTTTTTCGCCCGTTTCATCATAGCCCCTGCCTTCTAAGCAACCAGAGTATACTGCAACGCCCCTATCGTCAATACCTTCTTCTTTATACGAGTGGTAATGCCCAAGCGCAAGATAGTCAATGCCCTTGCCTTTGAGTTTTGATAGGTTGATTTTTCTAAGACCAACTGAATCGGAAACGTCACCGTGGAGCATAACTATATTTATTCGCGACTTATCAAGAGCGCAAGTTGAATAGTAAGACGTTGAGTTTTCACCGCTTAGTTCAATGCCCGAAATAACAACGCCGTTATACTCGTAAGAACTCCACTCGTTTGAAAAGGTTTTCAAGTTATCAAAAAACTCGTATTCTTCCGCTTCATCGTGGTTACCGCGAAGGTAGAAAAAGGTGATAGACGGATTGTTTTTAACAACGCTTAAGAAAAAGTCTTTATCTTTCTTAAACGGTTTATCGCTATCAAAAACGTCACCCGAAAGTAAAATTAAAGAAACGCCGTTCTCGTTTGCATAGTTGACCATGCGTAAAAACGAGTTTCTAATCTCCTGCTTTCTCTCGTTTGATATATCTTTTGGGAATTTATTTATTTTTGAGCCTAAGTGAATATCGGCTGTATGAATAATTTTCAAAATAGTTCTCCTTATTGTGTTATAAATATAACACAAACAAAACTCTTTTTCAATAGGCAATAAACCAAATTACTAAAAATTTAGCAAACAAAATCATAAAATTAAAAAAAATCACTTTTAAGCCTAAAAAAAGGTAGACAAATTAAAATAGTTGTGTTAATATATTAAAGCGATTGCTGATATGGCTCAGTAGGTAGAGCACGTCCTTGGTAAGGACGAGGTCACCGGTTCAAATCCGGTTATCAGCTCCATACGGTTTGCAAAATCTTGCAAACCTAAATATCTGGGTGTGGCGCAGTTTGGTAGCGCGCTTGAATGGGGTTCAAGAGGCCGGAAGTTCAAATCTTCTCACTCAGACCAGATAAATAAAAAGAGATAGCGAAAGTGCTATCTCTTTTTTATTTGTTTCGCTTGCGCGAAACATGAACTTCCAGCCTACGGCCGGATGTTTTGCTTTTTCGCCCGTAACCAAGTTTACTGAAAAAGCAAGTGTCAAGGACACCAAATCTTCTCTTTTTTTGATAGATATCATTATTGCCGAAAACTCAAGTGTCAAGGACACCAAATCTTCTCTTTTCGCCCGTAAACAAGTTTACTGAAAAAGCAAGTATCAAGGACACCAAATCTTATAATCTAAAATTAAAACGGGGATAGGTAACCTATCCCCGTTTGTTGTTTTATAACGAATAATTTATTTCTGCGTCAAAATCATTAGCAATATCAAGTTCGGTTATTAAAACCCCACATTGTTTTGATGCCGTTAAGTAAAGAGAAGAAATTAAGTATAAAAGTTCTTCCGCAGTAAAGTTAAACCCGTTTGACTCGCACCACTTTGCAAGTTTTATAGATAGCGGAATATATCCGCTTGCATACTTATCGGGAATAGTAACGCCTATTAGCGAAAGTTCTTGATTGAACGCGCTTTCCGCCCCTTTTAGCGATAATTTTTTGCTAAGATATAACAGTAAATCTCCAACCGTTTGCTCAAAAGTTGGCTTAAAATCTTTTGAAACAAACGCAGTTTGATACATACTTAATATATAATCTTTAACTTTGTTAAACTCAGTTTTTATTGTTGGTTTTTTAGACTTTTTATTCTCTTGAACCGTTAAATCAACTGGAATTTCAATTATAGGCTCTAACTCCACGGGTTGTTCTATCACAGGTTCAACCGTTTCTTCAATTACCACTTCTGGCGTTTCTTCTTTTTGATCTTCTTGTAATTCCGCTTCTTCTTCGATAAATTCTTCAACGGGAATTTCCATTAGATCTTTAACGAATTCTTCCACGGTTTTTTCAACGGCAAACGCCGAAACGGATCTTTTCTTCTTTTCCGTTCCGGTGTTTTTTACGCTCGGCGCGTTAAAACTATTAAGTTTTATAGCGCCGTCAACGCCTGACACAGTAGACGACTAACGGCTGACACGCTCCGATACCTTGGAGAGTTCTACCCTTCGTCGTCCTGCCGTCTTGCGGTATATCTGACGTGTAAGCGTAATAAATAGCGCCTATTCTGTCAACTATCGTAAGAAGCAACTTATCATCGGGGCTTACGCAATTTGCATAAACCACACACTCGTTCATTTTGGGATCGCCAAGTTCACAAATCTTAACGCCCTTTCTCGCTCTTGCAGTTTTGGTAATAATACCAGTTATAACCTTTTTAAACGTGCCGAAACTCGTTGCGATAACGCACTCGGTAGTCAAATCGTCGTCAATAAGCGAAGCGTAAACTAAATAATCATCATCAGCAACGTCCATACCCTTAACGCCACCGGCAATTCTACCTTGAACGGGAACGTCTTTATCCGCGCGTAAGCACATACCTTTTGCGGTTACGAAGAACATAATCTTACCGTCAACGTCTTGCTCGACGGATAAAATTTCATCACCGTCTTTAAGTTTCATCATTTGGCAAGAAGTTCTTGTTATAGCGCACTCGCTCCACTCGGTAACCTTTACAAAACCATATTTTGTAAACACTATAAACTTGCCTTGCGGCTCGCCGTCAAACGCGAAGATATTTACTATCTTTTCGCCCTTTTGCGCGTCTTTAAAAAGCCCGTCGAAAGTAATTCCGCCTTGCGTTAAACCCCTGCCTTCGGGACCGATATCGGGATTGATTTTAAATAAGTTACCCTTGTTCGTGAACGCGTAAGCATAACAATCGGAATTAACCTTAGCGTACGTTGTGAAGATTTCAGCGGGCGTAGGTTCTCCGCTATTTGACTTTTTAAATACTCCGTATTTAATCTTTTTAACAAAGCCTTTCGCGCTAACGCCTAAGGCAAAAGTTTCTACCGACTTTTCACCGTTTGAGCCTTTGCTTGGAGTGGGATCAATTTCCTTTCCGTCCTTTACGATAACGGACTTTCTTCCGTCTTTATAACGCTTTTTAATATCTTTAAGTTCGGAAACGACTAAGGAGTTTAACTTTCTCTTGCTATCAATAATTTCTTGCAACGATGCGATAAGTTGTTTTAAACTTTCAAGTTCGTCTTTAAGATTATCAATTTCAAGCCTTGTTAAACGGGCAAGCTTCAAGTCGAGTATCGCTTGCGCTTGAACTTCGCTCAAATCAAATTCCTTTCTTAAATTTTGCCTTGCAGTAGGCGTATCGGGAGATTTTTTGATAATTTGAATAACCTTGTCAATATTAGTTACCGCAACGATTAAACCCGTAACGATCTCGTAGCGAGCCTTTGCCTTTGACAAATCGTATTTTGTACGGCGAAGAACAACTTGCTTTTGATAATCGGTGTAATACTTCAAAACGGGAATTAAGCCTAATTGTTGGGGCTTGCCGTCGGCAATCATAACCATATTTATGCCGTATGATACTTGAAGGTTGGTGTTTTTATATAAAAGTTCCAAAATCAAGCCAACGTCGGTATCCTTTCTAAGTTTAATAACGATGCGCATGCCGTGGCGGTCAGATTCGTCAACCACGTCCATAATACAGCCGAAATCTTCCTTTCTATCAACCATAAGTTGACCGATTTTAGCAATTAACGCCGCCTTGTTTACTTGGTATGGAATTTCAGTTACAACTATGTTTTGTCTGCCCGATTTTTCCGTTTCAACGTCAATCTTAGAACGGATTAAAATTTTACCCCTACCCGTTTCGTAAGCGGTTTTTAAATCTTCGCCCGCGATAATATAACCGCCCGTTGGGAAATCTGGGCCAACAACGGTTTTCATAATCTCGTCAAGCGAAATTCTTGGATTTTCAATAACGGAAATAGCCCCGTCGATAACTTCTGCCAAGTTATGCGGGGGGATGTTGGTTGCTAAACCTACCGCTATACCCATAGCGCCGTTTACTAAAACGTTTGGATAACGGCATGGAAGGGTTACGGGTTCTTTTAACGTATCGTCAAAGTTGTTTTCCCAGTCAACTGTGTCCTTATCCAAATCTCTAAGCATTTCAAGCGCTAACGTATTAAGTTTCGCCTCGGTGTAACGCATAGCCGCCGCCCCGTCACCGTCAACCGAACCGAAGTTACCTTGACCGTCAACGAGTTTCATGCGCATATTGAAAGGTTGCGCAAGCCTTACCATAGCATCGTAAACCGACGTGTCGCCGTGCGGGTGATATTTAGCCAAACACTCGCCTACTACTCTCGCGCTCTTTTTATAAGGCTTGTCAGGCGTTAAGCCAAGATCGTGCATCGCATATAAAATTCTGCGTTGAACTGGCTTTAACCCGTCTTCAACCCTTGGGAGCGCTCTATCGAGTATAACGTATTCGGCGTAAGGAATCATAGAAGAGTGTAAAACTTCTTCTATGCTACTTTGTATTACGTTTGATCTCTTTTCTTGTTCCATATTAAATCCTTATGCAAGGCTTAGATTGTATCGTCTTGCCTATCTTTAACCTTTATTTCAAAATCTTCTTCTTTGTTGAAGTTTGCGTGTTTTTGAATATATTTTTTACGCTCGTCAACCGCGTCACCCATAAGCGTTGTAATAAGCCTTTCGGTGTTTGCGGCTTCTTCAATGGTAACTTGCATTAAAAGCCTGTTTTCGGGATTTAAAGTGGTATCCCAAAGTTGTTCAGGATTCATTTCACCAAGACCTTTATAGCGTTGAATTTGATAACCCCTGCCAACCTTTTCTTGCTTTAACTTTCTTTCGTTTTCATCGTAAGCATACTCAACAACGTCTTTCTTATAAACTTTGTAAAGGGGTGGCATACCGATATAAACGTGCCCTTCGGTAATGAGTTTTGGCATATAGCGATAGAAGAAAGTTAAAAGTATGCATCTAATATGATAACCGTCTTGATCGGCATCGGATAAAATGATAACTTTATCGTAGTTAAGATTATCGATGTTAAAGTCATCGCCCATACCAGTTCCAAGAGCGGCAATTATCGTTTTGATTTCTTCGTTCTTTAAAACTTCCACCGTGGATTTTTTCTCGGTGTTGAGCGGTTTACCGCGGAGCGGTAATATCGCTTGGTGCTTTCTATCTCTACCCTCTTTTGCGCTACCGCCCGCCGAATCGCCTTCTACGATAAATATTTCGTTAAGCGACGCGTCACGACTACTGCACGCTGCAAGTTTGCCAAGCAATCTCGTACTGTCCGCGCCCGACTTTGCACGGTTGAGTTCTTTGGTTTTTCTAACCGCCTCTCTCTCTTTTGCGGCGGAAGTTGCCTTTTCAATAATAGCGTCAAAACACTTAACGAGTTTTTTATTCTTTGCAATCTCGTTTAAAGCGTCAATCGTGGCGCTTTCAACGGCGGGGCGAACTTCAACGTTGCCAAGTTTACCTTTAGTTTGACCTTCAAATTGAGCGTTTTTAACCTTAACTGAGATAACCGCGGTTATACCAACTCTAAAATCTTCACCGTTAAAGGCAATATCTTTGTTTTTGCCCGTAACGTTCTTCTTTGCGTATTCGCCCATAAAACGAGTTAAACCCGACTTAAAGCCAACGTCGTGCGTGCCACCGTCAACGGTTGGGATATTGTTAACGAACGAAAATACGCTTTCACTATACCCGTCGGTATGCTGGAAGGATGCCTCAATTAAAATATCGTCCTTTTTATCGGTGAAATAAAGAGGTTCGCCGTAAAGAACGTTCTTGCCCGTATTTATATAGGAAACGTAATCTTTAATACCGCCTTCAGATTTGAACACGTATTCTTCCGAATCGTTTCCCTTTCTCAAATCTTTAAATTTAAGTTCAACGCCCTTGTTTAAGAAGGAAGTTTCTCTTAAACGATTGATAACGGTATCAGCGTTAAATTCAACCGTTTCAAACACGGTAGCGTCAGGCTTAAACCTAACGAGCGTGCCTTTTTTGATAGTTCTAATCTTAGTGTCAACGAGCGGACCTTTCGCAACGCCCGATAAAACTTTGTTTTGCGCTTTATCAAAGTAAGAGTGGAATTCCATTTTGTAAACGGTTTTGTTGTAAACTTCAACTTGAAGCCACTCTGAAAGAGCGTTCGTTACCGATGCGCCAACGCCGTGAAGACCACCCGAATAATCGTAGTTATCATTATTGAACTTACCGCCCGCGTGAAGTTGAGTAAAGATAACTTCAACACCCGATACGCCAGCGTCCGGGTGAATATCAACGGGCATGCCTCTGCCGTTATCTTCAACGGAAGCGCTACCGTCGGGGTGCAATAAAACGCTAACGGTGGTTGCAAAGCCGTTTGCCGCTTCGTCAACCGCGTTGTCAATAATTTCCCATAAAATATGGTGAAGACCTTTAGAACCCGTTGAGCCGATATACATACCGGGGCGAACTCTAACCGCCTCAAGTTCTTTTAAAATCTTAATATCTTCAGAACTGTAACTTTTCTTAGCCAAAACGATGCCTCCAAAAAATCAAATACACGTTTATTCTACCACATATTGTACAATTTGACAAGTCGTTTATACAAAATAATGTATTATTTGTATAAAAAAAGCAACCGATTTTTTCGGTTGCTCTCAAGTTTATTCGTGGAAAGTTATGCTGTGATAGAAAGTTTTGCTTGAATATCCGCCAAGCGTTGAAATTGATTTTTTATCTTCAATTTTTCTACCGCTACCGTGAACGTCAGGAAGCCCTGTCCACGGCTCGATTGCGATAAAGTTTTCATCCCCTTCAGTCCATAAAACAAGGTGGGGGAAATCGCTATAATAAACGGTGAGTTCTTCTTTATCGCCACGGCAAAGAGTTGCGCGTTTCGATATTATGTTTTCAACGATAATCGACTCTCCGTCGTTTTCGGGCGTGAAGAATTCCCCGAGCGATAAACCTTTTTCGCCGATTTTAATATCGGTAAATTTTTCGTTGATAAAGTTTTCGGTTAAGAGTGAGTTTTTAACTTCCGTTTCTTCCCCGTCAAACTTAATAAAGTATTCGTTAACCTTACCGTCAAGCGCGTAACCTTCGTGGCAACCAACGTTATAATAAAGCGTTTTATCGCCGTGGTTTTCAATGATATAGTAAACTTGAAGGGTTGTGCAAGCCACCTTGAACATTACCCTAAACTTAAAGTCAAACGGATAGGTTTTTTTGGTTTCCAAAGAACTTTCAAGCAAGAAAGTTGCGGTTGATTTTTCTTCGCTAACCACCTTATACTCCGATTTTCTTGCAAAACCGTGAGCTTTCATTTCATACTTTTCGCCACCGATATCGTAGTACCCGTCATAAACGCAACCGTTTATCGGAAACAAGATAGGCGCGTGGCCTTGCCATACGGGCGAGCCTTGCCAAATCTTTTCTTTACCTAAGAACTTAACGCTTAAAATTTCAGCGCCTAAGGTTGATATATCAACGGATAAGTAGTCGTTTGAAATAGTTATAACTTTGCTCATAAATTTTCTCCTTTAACGACTATATTTTAAAGTTTTAACGGCTTTTTGTCAATACTCGTTAAAATATTATTTTAAAGTTTTTAAAAAAACTTGTCTTTTATGGTTAGTTTGTGTTAAAATATAAAAAGCACACGAAAAATCAAGGAGATTTTTATGGATATTAAGGCTATTGAAAAAAAGTGGCAGGCTAAATGGGAAAAAGATAAACTTAACGTTTTTGATAAAAAGAACGTTGACAAAAAGTTTTACGTTTTAGAAATGTTCTCTTACCCTTCAGCAGCGAAACTCCACGTTGGTCACTGGTATAACTACGGTCCGACTGATAGTTACGCAAGATACAAGAAGATGAAGGGTTTTGAAATCTTTCAACCTATGGGATTCGACGCGTTCGGTCTTCCCGCCGAAAACTACGCTATAAAGACGGGCGTTCATCCGCAAGATAGCACTGAAAAGAACATTGAACTTATGGAAAACACTTTAAGGGAAATGGGCGCTATGTTCGACTGGTCGAACGAGATTAAAACTTGCATGCCCGATTACTACAAGTGGACTCAATGGCTCTTTTTACAACTTTACAAGAAAGGCTTGGCGTATAGAAAGGAAGCGCCCGTTAACTGGTGTCCGAGTTGCCAAACCGTTCTTGCAAACGAACAAGTTGTTCAAGGGCTTTGCGAAAGATGCCACTCAACCGTAGTTCAAAAAGACCTTACTCAATGGTTCTTTAAAATCACCGATTACGCTGAAGAACTTTTAACCGGTCTTGAAGGCTTAGACTGGCCCGAAAAAACCAAGGCTATGCAAAAGAACTGGATAGGAAAGTCAGTCGGCGGTGAAATCACGTTCAAACTTGAAGACGGCTCTGAAGAGTTTAAAGTATTCACTACTCGCGCGGACACGGCGTTTGGCGTTTCTTACGTTGTTTTAGCGCCCGAACACCCCCTCGTTAAAAAGATTACTACCGCTGAACAATTAGAAGCCGTTCAAAAGTACGTTGACGATACCGCTAAGACTAAAGAAATTGAAAGGCTTTCTCTCGATAGAGAGAAAACTGGCGCGTTCACCGGCGCTTACGCTATCAACCCTGTAAACGGCAAGAAAGTTCCTATTTGGATTTCAGATTACGTTCTCTACTCTTACGGCACGGGTTGCGTTATGGGTGTTCCCGCGCACGATGAAAGAGATTTCGCTTTCGCGGGCAAATACGGTCTTCCGATAACCAGAGTTATCAAAGGTGGTGCTGGCGTTGACGATACCCTTCCCTTTGTTGGCGACGGTGTTTTAGTTAACAGCGTTAACTACGACGGGCTTACCTGTGAAGAAGGCAGAAAGGCGATACTCAAAGACCTTGCAAATAAAAACCAAGGCGGTTTCAAAATAAATTATAGACTTCGTGACTGGCTCGTTTCCCGTCAAAGATACTGGGGCGCGCCTATTCCCGTTATCCACTGTGATAAATGCGGTATAGTTCCCGTTCCCGAAGAAGATTTACCCGTTAAACTTCCTTATGACGTTGAATTTAAGCCTGACGGAAAATCTCCGCTTGCAAAATGCGAAAGCTTTATGAACGTTAAATGCCCCGTTTGCGGTGGCAAAGCGCATAGAGATCCAGACACGCTTGACACCTTCGTATGTTCAAGCTGGTATTTCTTAAGATATCCTGACGCGCACAACTCTAAAGAGCCTTGGGATATTGAACATATCAATAAAATGCTCCCCGTTGACAAGTACGTTGGCGGCGCGGAACACGCTTGTATGCACCTTCTCTACTCGAGATTTATCACTAAAGCGCTCCGCGATATGGGATATTTAAACTTTGACGAACCGTTCAAATCACTCGTTCACCAAGGCGTTATTTTAGGGCCTGACGGCAACCGTATGAGTAAATCACGCGGAAACGTTATCTCGCCCGACGATTACGTTCAAGAATACGGCTCTGATATATTTAGAATGTATCTTATGTTCGGTTTCTCTTACACCGAAGGCGGTCCTTGGAACGACGGTGGTATTAAATCAATCGCTAAGTTCTTAGATAGAGTTGAAAAAATCGTTACTACCGTTAACGATTACAAAAACAACAAAGTTACCACTTTTGCTCGTGATGAAAAGGAACTTAACTACGTTCGCCACTACACTATTAAATCAGTTGATAGAGATATGGAACTCTTCTCTTTCAACACTGCGCTTGCAAGGCTTATGGAATACGTTTCCGCAATTTATAAGTACGACGCGTTAGACTTTGATAAGAAGAACGTTACTTTCTTAAAAGACTGTATTAAAGATTTACTCTTACTTATCGCTCCTTTCGCTCCGCACTTTAGTGAAGAACTTTGGTCTATCCTTGGCAACAAGAAATCAATCTTCTTAAGCGAGTATCCTGTGTTTGATGAAAAAGCGCTTGTTAAAGACGAGATTGAATATGCAGTTCAAATCAACAGCAAAGTAAAAGCAAAGATAACCGTTTCAAGCGATGCGGACAATCAAGCGATTGAAAAAACCGCCCTTGAAAACGAAACTATCGTAAAGGCGCTTGACGGAAAACCCGTTAAGAAAGTTATCGTTATAAAAGGCAGACTCGTTAACATTATCGCATAATTTAAAAGGTAGGCAACCGCCTACCTTTTTTTAGTGAGATTTTAAAATTAAAAAAAGCATAGGAAAACCTATGCTTTAATTATTAAATAATATTACAGGACTCCCGAAAATGTTTTGTGAAACAAAAGATTTTTGGGAAATAGGCGCAACCGCTTTTTAGTCTTTGCGTTTACCTTTAGGTTAACGCATGACAATATAAGCGTGTTGCGACTATGCGTCGATATCAACCTGATTAAGAAGTTGTTCCCCTTTAGTTCTAAGTTCTTTAGGAATAACTATGTTATCAAAGGTAACGTAATATTTCTTGATATTAACGGTATAATAATCAACGAAGCGAACAGCCATATAAGATACGGTAAACAAGGGGAAGGTTATAAACAAGGATATACCGAACGTTGCAAGAGATGCGCACACGGTTACAACGATTGACAATAATCTCATCGTAAAGTAAGAAATAAATCTTTCAGCCATAGTTCTAAAATCAAGCCCTTTAAACGCTTGTTTGAACGCAAGCCTTGCAGAAATACCTTCGCAAACCATTTTTGCAGGAATCATACCAACGAGCATAAGCCTAAACGCATCTGCAATAAGAATAACTGCAAGAAGAATAGGCATAGCTAAAATGCCAAGCGGACCAATTAAAAGAACGAATAAACCGAAAACGATCGCTATTACTAATATATTATAGAAGAAAAGCGAAACAACGCAGTAACTTGCATAGCCTAACGCATGTTTAAAATGTTCTGCAAGGGTTGAGAAGAACTTGGCGTGGCGCAAGCTTGACATATGTTCGTTAACGTTAACGGCAACAACGTAATCACAAATGCCAACTACAAACTTAGCGATTTGGATAACGATAACAATACCGACAACAACGAAAGTTAATTCGGTTGAACGAACAACCACCCACACTTGTTGAAGATGGGAAGCAAAGTCTGCCGCAAAGTTAACGTTTGCCGCATCGTTAACGGCAATAACGTTTTTAAGAGAAGTTCTTAAAAAGGTTATAAGCGACTTGTACGCTTCACTTTGAGTAACGTCATCAACAACGATTTTTGCTATTAAAAAACAAGCGATTGTTAAAATCAACGAAACGAGCGTTCTTGATAAAAGCGTTTTATAGCAAAGCGGTTTATTAGCCATTGCAATTTTAATTCCGTTTGAAACTTTCATACTCTACCTACAATTTATTTTGCATTAAATTTGAAACGTCAAACAATTTCAAGGTAATTATACACTATAATTAAAATTTTGTAAAGTGTTTGTAACGCTATCAAAAAACGGCGCGAAATTACGCGCCGAAAAACTTATGGTAAAGTTTTTATATAATTTCCGATAACGTAAGAATCTTCGCCTAAAAGTTCCAAAATTTCCTCATCGGCAAGGAAGGCTTCAAGCCTGCTTTCTTTTGGAAGTTTAGAATAATAATCAACCGCTTGCTTGATCATTTGGCTCTTAATCTTGGAAATTTCAAGTTTACTCGGCTCGCCAACTTCTTGTTTAAGTTCTGCCCCTTGGCGAGTTACAAGGTTGTTATACTTTAAAACTTCTTCAAGCTTAGATTCTTGTTCCTTTTTAATCTTTTCAATATTTTCGTTTATTTCTATCGCCTTTTCTAAATCAAGGTTTGAAACCGCTTTTTGATATTTATCCGTTAACTCGTCAATCATCTGAGCGTTCTTTTCAATAGCGCTTGCAGTTTCGTTATCAATATTTAAAACGTCTTTAACCTTTTCAAGCCCTAAGTTTTTGATTTGCTCGGCAATTATTGAAGAACGAGAAATTCCCCTTTTAACAGCGTTGTTTGATAGTTTCTCTTCAAGCGCCGAATACAACCCGTCAAGCTCTTGCTTTTTAACTTGGCTATTTTCTTTAATATCCTTAGCCTTTTGCTCGGTTTGTTTTAAATCGTTTTCGTAACTATCTGTTAAAGCGTTCTTTTTGAGCGCGTATTTTTCATCAACGGCTGAAGTTGCTTTTTTGTTAATTTCTTCTTCAGTGAGCGGGGTGTACTCCATTTTTTGAAGTTTAACGTCCGCCCCAGCGCCTTCAAGTTCCGCTTTGAGTTTTAATAGTTCAGTTTTAAACGCTTCTCTATCTTTATTAGCGGTGTTATCATCGCTTTCCTTTTCTTCATAACCCGTTAAAGTAACAACGCCTTTATCCTTTTGTTTTTTTAAGTATTGAATCAATTTTTCACTTATATTTACCATTTTACTCCCCTATTGTAAGATTTTCTCTCACACGTTTAATCGTTTTTCCGTCGGCAAGCGTAACGAACTCGTCAAAAAAGCCTAAACTTTCAGCCTTTAAAACTCTATCGTAAATCGTTTGCATATATTGTTTTCCGTTTTGACTAAACGTTACGTTATAACCGCCGTTAATTTTTGAAATGTGATAATTTTCGCCTTTTTGCAAAACGTAAGTTGCGGAAAAATCCACGAACTTCGTTGGTTTAAACCCATCGAAGATAACGTAAGCGTTTGGCGAGTCTGCATCGGCGTAAACCTCGCTACCACGCCTATACGTAGAGTGGTAAGAAAAAGGCTCGTTCTTTATATATTCGCCCATAAAAACTTCGCCCGTCTTTACGAAAATAACCTTTATCGCCCCGTCAGATATATATCCGCAAACGGAAGAAACGCCCTTTGCGATAGGCGTTGTAGTAAGCGAAACGCTACTATCTAAATCATAATAGGTAATTCTTAAACCGTTATCTTCTTCTATCGTTGCGATATACAGTTCGTTTAAAATACACCCTAAAACGCAAACGTCAGTTGCCCTTGAGCGCGTAATTTCCTCAATAACCCCGTCGCTATACGAATACAAGGTGTAATAACCGCTATCGAGATACGCAACGTAACTAACACCGCTTACTGAAGTAACGGATAGTTTACGCTTTGCGCTAATATAATCAACCATGCCAACTGCGGTTGCGGTTAAACCGCTCGTTGAAACGGGCATACCACACCTTAACGTTAAAAATATTTCGTTCTCCCCATGATATCCGTCTAACGAAAGTTCAATATTTAAGGCGTTTCCACCCGTAGAACCAGTTTTAATCTCCACACCGTTATGGGAAAGTTCGTAAAAAGAGTTGGAACTCGTTGCAGGAATTGAAATTTTCAAACTAACAACCCCGTCCGCTAACGCGTTAAATTTAAAAACCCTTTGGTAAGTTGCTTTTATCTCAGGCGTTGATAGGTTAAACGTTAAAGTTTTAACTGTGTTTTTTGCAAGCGAGTTTATAAAGTCATCAAGCCGTTTTTCAAGTTCAGTCACTTTTATATACGCGCGCTTTCCATAATCTAAATCCATCACTTACTCTCCTTAACGGCATCAATCCAAACGGTTAAATTTGAAATATTTGCCCCGAATTCACTTGAAGAAATAATTATTTTAAACTTTTCCCCACGGATGCACGGATAAAACTCGTTTAAACCACTCTTTAATTTATAAGTTCGTGATTTTGACAGAGTTTTAACGGTTAGTTTTGCCGTCTTTAGAGAATTTATCGCTATCTTTTTAAAGTTCTTTACCCTTTGCGAAAAGGAAAAATCAAGATAAGCGCTTTCCCACACGCTTAAAACTTTTCCGTCAACCGTTTTCCCGCCGTTACTAAAATATAAAGTTTTAACGCCGTTATTTAAAACGCACAGCGTTTTGTTGACGCTACCGCCGAAAAAAGTTAAGTCGGAAACGTTTAAACCTTTTGCGATATACGACGATTTCTTTTTTAAATCGTAAACTAAAATTACCTTTTCAATTTGCCCGTCGATATTCATATTTAGGCTTAAATATAGTTTAGCCCCGTCGTAACAGCCCTTGCAGTCTTCATTTGAAACGTCGTTTAATAGCTCATCGTATTCGCTCAAAATTTTAACTGCGTTTAAACCGTTAAAGGTGTATATCCCTAAAGAAGTTACCATAACGATAAAATCACCGCATAAAGTAACGCTATCGCCGTATATTTTGCCGTGCATACCGTAAAGATTATCAACGGAGAAGTTTTGTTGATCGCCGTCTGCAATAACTCTTAATATGCCGTACTCTCTAAAAACGTAAACGTAGCCTAAAAAACTAACGGCTTTTAAAAGCCTGCCCTCGTCACCCGTAAAATTTATAAAACCGCCTTCGGTTAGCGATACCGACCAGTTCGTTGGATCAAAATCATCTGAAAACCAAAGCGAACGCCCTTCAACCCCACCGGTAGCGAAAATTCTTTCACTGTGAATACAAAGCGACGTTATAGGCGGAGCGCCGTCAACGATAGAAAGGGTTTTCCCGTCGTAAATATAAAGCGAGCCGTTTTTCTCACTCAGCAACAAAACGTCGTTATCGAGATAGTTATACGGAATAACGCTTGGAGCGCTTGAAAACGTTACGTTTGATATTTTTTTATAACTAAGCCCCTTAACGCTCACTTCGTAAAGCATATTATCACTCGCGTAATATATAACGCTTTCAACGTAAGCGTTCCTTGTTGGCTCGTAACGAATATAGGTGTAAATTTTTAAAAACGTAAGATCTGAAACGTTTTCTTCATCGTAGTTTTTAAATATAGAAACGCCTATACCCGTTTGTAAATTTCCGCTTGAAAAATCAAAGTTAAACGAACGCTCCGCGCGAGATAAATCAAGTGATTTTTCAGCCGTCGTTCCGCGCGTTCCACCTTGAAAAGAATTGACGGTAATCTTTTTAGTTATAACGCTTGGCTTAATCATATCAATACCACTCCCTTGCTTGAATCTTTGGTTTTTTAGCTCTATACGAAAGATTTTTTAGCGCCTTTAAAAACAAGTCGAAATAAGTTGAACTTTCTTCATATCTACCCTTAAACAATAGATATTCCGCCAAAACGCCATAAATAAGGTTATCAACCGAAACCACTCCTTCAAAAGGATAATTTTCATTTACGTTATTTGCCGTTGCAAAGTAGTAATACGTTACTTCAATATCCCCTTCGCACCTTATCTCAGTTGGCAAAATTTTAATGCTTGAACTGTTGTTTTCCGCCTTATAGCCTTTTATTTTGTAAGGATTATAAGTAAATCTCTCGTAGGAAACAACACCGTTTATCGGCTGGAAATTTTCAGTGAACGAACACGGGAAATAGGTGCTAACGGAAGTTACCGCTTGATTGTAGGCGGTGAGTAAAAGTTCTTTTTCGCTTTCAAATTCTTCATCATTTTCCAAAGCGCCTTTATAAAGTTCGTCGTCTTGTAAAATTAAAATTGCTTTTTTTAAAACGTCTAATACCGTCATACTTTCTCCTTTTAATAATATCCGCCCGAAATAACGGGCGGATACCTTTAATTTTTGATATAATTACGCTTCGTTAATGCCGAAAATTGCCGTTTGAGCCCAAGGTCTTGAACATAAAAGTTCAGCGTATTTAACTAAGGTCGCTCTATAAACGGGCTTGTTTTCAAGTTGTTTTAAAATTCTACCGTCTTCACCTTCAATCCACTCCCAATCGCAAAGTTGGTGAATAGCGAAATCATCGGTATTTAAAAGGTACATAGTGCCAGGAGGACAGAATCTATCCGAAACAACTGGAATACCGTTGAAAGACATAGTTTTGTAACCACCTGCTAAGTCCATAGTTTCAACGTTTCTCTTATAGGTTGACAAGTGATTCATAAGCGCTCTCTTTACGCCCGATGAACATAAGATAAAGTTAATCTTGCCACCGCAAGCGTCTTCAACCTTATCGATTTGCGCTTGAATCATATTTTCAGTAATATTGCCCGCTTCGTTTAAAACTTGTGGGAATAAGTGCTCGTAAGTGCTTTTAGAAAGACCGTAAACCGTATCGATATTTCTATTAAAGATTGCGCCAAGACCGGTAAGTTCGTTACCCTTAGCGTTAGCGTAAACAACCTTAACGCCTTCAATAATTTGAGTGGTATCAAAAGTTGAGTTAACGTAAACGGCGTTGTTGTTTCTATCAACCTTAACGATTCTAAACACTTTACCGCTTAATAAAAGTTCATCGTCAAAAGATGTAAACTGAATAACCATACCTTCGATGAAGTTGTAAATATTATCAACGGTGAACATATTCCCGCTTGCATGGTTTACGCTACCAAGATAGCCCGTGCCGTCGCCAAAAAGCATACGGCTAAAATTAACGTTTGCAGATTTCATCAAAGAGTTTAATTCTTGATTTAATAAATTTGTAAACGCACCCGATTTATTTTCGCTCGCTCTAATTGCTTTATCGGTAATTTCAATAGTGCCGTAAAGGTTTTTTAAAGTGATAACGAATTCTTTAAATAAACTATTATATGCGGTGGGAAGTTCGCCGTCTTCCGTGCCTGCGCCAACGCCACCACTAATACCAAAATTTACAAGTTGTTTAATTTCTTTACCCCAAACGTTGTCTGAAGTCTTTTTAATTTTTGCCAAGAACGGGTTAACGCCAAAATCAAGATATTCGGAAACAACGTCCAAATACGCGGTTTTAAGCGCAACGTCGGCAGTTTTCATAGTAACCGTCATAATCAATGTATCTCCTTAGAATTTTCAAAAATTTTTAATGCAAGGTTGTTTGCTTCTTGCATCGTTTTAGGTTTTGACGGCGGTGCGTAAATACCATCGCCGTTTCCTAAGTACTGCCCGACTTTTGGTTTTGAAACGCTAACGTCACCGAGATATTCGCGAATTATCCCGTCTTTCAACGCTTTTGAATTTTTTGCAGTTTCCAAAATATACTCGTTAGAAAGATAATATTCCTTTTGAGAATTTAACTTGTCTTTGAGATATTTGACGTAGGCTCGTTCCAAAAAGCCTTCGGCTTCATCGCCACTACTCACGGCTGTATCGTAGAGCGACGGTAAAATTTCTTTTGCTTCGGGGTATTTCTCCACGAAAGCAAGTTTCCCCTTTGATTGACTTAAACTATCCGAATCCTTGTTTGGTTGTTCGGTCTTTTTAAGGCTCTCGTTCTCCCTAACCAAATCTTTGAGTTTCTGACTGCGTCTGGTAAATTCAGATTCCAAAGAATTGTAAGCGTTAAGCAAATCTTGAACGCTTGAAAACTTGCCGAGCGCCAAACTGTCCTTATCGCCAAAACTCCCTTCCGCCACTGCGGTGTGCGACGTATCAGCCCCGTTAGTAATCTTTTCTTCTTGCTTAATTTCTCCCGCTTTGTTTTCCATATTTCTCCTTATACGCCACCTTTGCTGATAGCGTTTTTATGTAAATTTAAATGATTTTTTATCGCCGTTTTATACTCGCTTTCGCCAAGTTTTTCATTTTCAAGCGACAATAGTTTTCTCAAATGTTCTTCAACGTGAACTGAGTGATCGTCAAACTCGTCTATCGGTAAATCGCCCTTTTCAAGTTCAATGTTTTCCTTTTCGGCTTTTGCGGTGTGCAAGCTCGACACGTCTTTAACGTTTGCAAGCGAGCCGTAGCCTAAAATTTCTAAAATCTTAACTTTAGTTCTTGAAGAAAGCGCGCCCGTTTCATCGCCGAGAAGCCCGCTCGTTAACATTTCAAGCACCGCAGTTTTCTTTTGAGCAGGCGTTTGAGTGAGTTCGTTTTCGGTATCGAAAACAACGTCGTCAGAAGAGAGGTCGCTTGCGGAAAAATAAAAAAGTTTTACCTTTTTGTTTTCCCCAACCGAGCGCATTATTCTTTCACTCACGGCAAACTGCTTAAATAACCTTAAAATTTGCTTGCCGATTTCTTTTACGGCGTTTCTTACAGACTCGGCGGTAACCGACAATCTCGTTTCGTCTTGCTCGATTAAAAGTTCAAGCGCAACACCGCTCATCGTTGATTTTGAAATTGACGAACTTCTTGAAATTTCGCTCGTTCCAGAAAGTGTTACAAACTCGTTTACGAGCCTATCTTCTTCGTAAGTAAAATCGAGCGGAACTGAGCCGGAATTCATCATTTGCGGTGGGCGTGAACCTTGGCGGTAAACTATAACCTTGCCGGGCGACAAGCCTTCGTCAACCAGTTCTTCAGTATCAACAGACCCGTCTTCAACGTTAATAACGCCCATTGAAACCCTGTTTAAAAACTCGTATTTTCTATTCTTAACTGCGTTATACGCCCTTTGAAGCGGAATTAACCTTTCAACTAAACTAACGCCGAAAAACGAGCCGACTTGCGCCGTTGAAACTTGGCGGATAAAGGGAAAATCTCTCTTTCCGCTCACCCCGTTTTCGTAAGGAAGTTCGCCGATTTCTAACAACTTATCGCCTGCAACGGCAATATATCTACCGAGCGGAAATTCTAAGGTTGGGCGCTCGTATCTCTCTATCAAAACAACGTGATTTTTAAGTGTTGAAGAAGTCTTTTTCGCCTTATAGCCCCCGTTTTTAGTAACTTTATCGCTACCTAAGGTAAAAGCATCTATCTCTTCGCCTTGAACTGTAACACCGTATCTTTCATAAATCTCCTCGGCGGAAACAGCCCTTGCGTGAATTAAACTTTTAACTGAAGATAAGTCGCCGTAAAAGATAGAATCGGGGAATATTTCAAACGGGCTTACAACGGAAACGACAACGTCGCCCTCGTAAACCTTTTCCCCGTCTTTTTCGCCTAAAACCTTGCCCGCTTTTTCGTTCCACATAACTTTATAAAAAACCGTGCCTAAAACTTCAGACCACTCCGTTGCCGACTGAACGATTTTTGATAAACCTATCCTTTCAGACGTTGCTTTTAACACGTCCGACGCAACTGCCGCCGTTTTCAAATCTCCGTCTTCCCCGCTTGACGCTCTTACGCTCATAATAGGTCTTACCCTTGAAAGTTTTGCAAGGCGTGTATCAATGATAGGCGAAATGTGGTTAAAAACGCTTCTCGATTGCCAAGCGTAATACTTTTCTTCGGTTGCAACTTCCCCACTTGGCAAAACTTCGCAGTATTGATTGCCTGCAACGTAATTCATATTGAGTTTCCATTGCATTTCAAAACTATTTCGCTCTTCACGGCGTTTTAAATAATCTTCGGTAACCGATTTTACTAAATCTTCTTTAAATTTTTCATTATCAATAGCAGTTTTAGTTTTCACTTTTATTCTCCTTTTTTCTCACTTTCGTTGTGAGTAGGTTTTTAATTTTTACGGCGCAATCTTTGCAAAGTTTAAGCCCGTAATAATCACTTTCTTCTTCCGTTTTTTTAATAACGAAATTTGCAACGTTGCCACAACCGTTAACGTCACACATAATTTGAACGTCGATTTCTTTAATTATCATAATTCTCCTTTATAAGCATTTTAATTAGCCTTTGTTTTTCCGCTTCGAGTTGTTCATCCGAAAGCGCTTTTATATCTTCACTCTCACCGTCAAGTTCGATTAAGAGTTTAACGGCGGTAACGTCAGGCGGAACGTTCTTTTTAACCACCTTTTTCTTAACGAGTTTAACACCGCCTTCCCCGTCGCCAAGGTATTCTTCGGTAACTTCTTCCACGTCATACCCGAGCGCCCTTAGCTTTAACGCTTTTTTTAGTTTATTTTGCTTTTTACTATCCATACTTTTTTCTTGATAACCGCCTTATTAGTTGTTCTTTCTTTTTTAAAACGTCAGTTTTTTTAGGGGCTATTTGAGTAAGTTTTGGTTTAGTCATAACGTAATATCTAAGCTCGTCCAAGGCGTGATCGTCCTTTTTAACGGGCAAATCGCCGTCACCCCAACGGTAACTTTTAAGTTCACGAATAAGGTTAACGCAATTTTTAAATATAAAAAGCCTATCGTTTTTAAAATAAGATTTAACCCTGTTTATCCCCGTGAACAAATCTTTATCAACGTTTGAGTTTACGTTAATTCCGTTGTCGTAAAAGAGTTCCGATACGCTCTTAATTCCCGCAAGCGTTTTTTGATTAGCGGCAGAGTCTATTAAAGATTTTAGTTTTCCGTCAGAGCCCTTTCGCCAACCGATTCTGTCGGCTATATCTTTTATTTTTTTAGCATGCTCTTCAACGGATAAACCGCTTTCATAGTGTTCGGCTAAAACGTAAATATTCCCGTCGTAATCAACGGCGTAAAAATGGCACGACAGCGGATTTTTAAGCCCGGGGTCAATTGACAAACAGTCTTGCCACTCAAACGGAACGGTAAACGGCTCTATAACGTGGCGGTTAATATCAAATTCGGTGTAAACGGGCCCCGTGTCGCTTTGAAACAAACCGTATCGCCGAGAGTTAAGTTCGCTTTCGCTCATACTATCGGTTAAAAGTTTTATCTCGCTTTTGCTAAGATAGGGATTATCCGCCCACTCAATAAACTCATACCACACTTCGCTTTGGTTAAACTTGTTAAGATAAATTTCTTCGTAGATAAAGGTTAACCCTTTAAGCGGAGTCATCGTGCCGAAAATATCCCCCTTTTTATCGAGAACACGCATACGGCACTCGTCGTAAACGTCTTTAGGCGGTTCTTCATCAAACCACACGAAATCAAGTGACGTTCCTTGAAATTTTTCTCTGCCTTGATCACAACTTTTAAAACCTATAACGCTAATTCCGCCGAAAACGTTTCTAACCTTAATTTGATCGATAACACCTGAACTTGGGTTGTCTTTCTTGCCAGACAGCATTGAAATTTCTTCAATCCAGTCGGGGTTTAGGTATTTTAAAATCTTTTCTTGAGCAACGTCACGCTGGACTTGTTGCGAAAGTGAAACAACCCAGCCAAACACCCTATCTCTATTTTTTCTATACGGATGAATACCGCGCGCAAAATACACCGTTTCCACCGCGCCACACTCCGTTTTCCCGCTTCGATTACCGCCAAACACCCAACGATTTCGCTTTTTGCACTTGTGAAAGGCAACTTGTTTTTTGTGAATTTTACCGCCCGAATTATAGCGAAAGATTAAGTTATTATCATATCTTCTCTTTTGCTCGCGTTCAATTTTTATAATATCGCTTATGATTTTTTCTTCCATTTGACTATTTCCCACCAAATACTACAAGTTTTTACCTTTTTCTACTTATCCGTAACGCTATAATTTCCTTATGATTAAAAAAACTTTTATTTTAATAACGGCAATTATTTTAACGCCTGTTTTAACTCTTTCAAAATTTCAAGTTAACGCCCAAAGTGAAAACTACTTAAAGGTAAAGAGCAGCCTAACCTACATTTATAGCGACCAAAATTTTACCGAGCCTATCTTTGCAGTTCCCAAAGGCTTTTTCGTTAAAGTTGAACAAAAACTAAATTCCGCGATAAAAATAAGTTACGGGCTTGGCGAATATCCAACGATTTACGGGTTTATGAAGGAAAGCGAACTGTCAAGCGTGAGCGCAATTCCCGAAAATCCCTTTGCCGTTATCAAAGTTTCCACCGATAAAAGCGACGTTTTGTTTAACGACATAAGCCTTAACCACCCCTATTTCAACGTCCCTAAAAACGAGATTTTATATTACTACGGCGAGATTGAGAAAGGCGAAAGCGTTTTGTGCTACGTTTACTACAATAAAAAACTCGGCTATATAGATAAAAGTTCGCTAAACCCCTTTTCCTTGCCAAGCGAAGAAAATAACGAACCAACCTTTGGCGGAGAAACGCTTGAAGAAGAGTTTTCGCCAACCAGCCAAAACCCGCTTGGCGAAAAACTGCAAATTTTAATCATCGTTGGAATTTCAATAGTAACCATTTCAGTAGTTTACTTTTTATTCAAGCCTACCAAAAATAAAACTGACGAAGAAGACGGGGAATTTAACTAAAATTTTCCCTAACGTGCTTTTTGCCTTCTTCGAGCAACGTTCTTTGATAAATGCCAGAGATAAACGCAATTTTTAAATACTTGTTTTTAAACCACTCGCTATCGTAACCACTTTGAACTAACGCGTTTGAAAATCTTTCAAGCGCTTTTATTTGTTTTCTAAAATAATTCCTTGATTTAAGGTCAAAATTCTCATCTTTTGGCATAATTCCGAAATATTTGTACGAAATTAAAATTCTATCGTATTCAGGAATACTCGCAAGCGTTTCTTCAATGGTGATTTTAAGTTCCAAAAGGTCCTTTCGTATCTCGCCAAGCCTTAAAAGTTGTTCTGCAAAAGAAACGGTATCAACCCTTAAATAAAAGGAATTTCTCGCTCTTTTTCGTATCAAATTTTCGATTTGAGTAACGTAACCGCTAAGTAACGGATACGCAGTTAGTATAGTTTTGCCGTATTGTTGCATATAACGTCTCCTTTCTTGCTACTTCGATTTGATTTTAAAGAGTATTTTGACAAAAATCAACAAATTATGACATATTTGTACGATTTTATTTTTTATTTTGTACGAATTACGGTTATCTTCGTTTTTCAAAAGTCAAAACACCCTTCGTTTTTTATAAATGCGAACATTTGTTCGTATTTTCATTTGTATTTTACAATTTAAATAGTGACAATTCAAGACATTATGACCGCAATTTTTTTAAAAAATTTTACCGCTTAGATATTGAAAAAATTTATATTAAATGTTATACTTAGTAATAGTAATTACAAGGTGTACTTATGAAGAAGTTTTTCATTTACTCTTTATCGATAATAGCCGTGCTCTTTTGTTCGCTCGCCGTTTGTTTCGGGAGCGGTTTTTTGCGCGTTAAAGCAGATACGGTGGAAAAGGTTAAGGTTGAAACGTTCTTGCCGTCTTCCGCGCTTGAACTTTACGATTTAACTTCTCCCCTTTCCGTTTGCTATTCTGAAAGCGGTTACTTAGTTATTACCGAGCACGTTAAAAATGACGATGGCACTTCACTTTTTGATAGAATTTCCGTTTACGATCCAACTTCTCAAAAATACGTTCAAATTCCCGAGCATCAAACTATTTACAACGTTACCCACGCAAGTGAGTGGAACGGGTATATATTCTACTTATCAAGTTCAAAACTTTACTCTTTAACAACGAGCGATCTTTCCGCTCCGCCGATAGATACGGGCGTAACGAGTTCAAACTTCTTCCATATCAAAGGCGAGTTTTTATTAACCAACACCAACAATACCATTGAAATTTATAAAATTGCAGTTGAAAACAGCAATTTAACTTTTACAAAAACTTCCACCCTTAACTTCACAACTAAAAACGCCTTTATATCTAATGAAAACGATATTTACTATCTTTTCGGCGGAAAACTTTACTGTTATGAAACGGCTTCTTCCACAAGTTACGCGGTTTGTGACGTTTTAGTTGACGTTAACTACATGGCTGAACTTGGCGGTTACGTTTACTTAACTTCTTCAAGCGGTGTTTATAAAGTTTCAAAAGGCAAAAACAAAACTCTTGAACTTATCCGTTCAACGAGCGCTACTGCAAGCGGGCTTGGCGAACTTGCTTCCCCGCAAGGCATTTCCGCCTATAACGGCGAACTCTTGATTGCAGACTCAACTTTAAAATCAATTCAAGGCTTGAGCGTTACGGGCGAGTTTACAACGTTTGCAATAACAACCGAGTCAACCGCAGATTATAGGCTTACCGCAAAAGCGGATAAAATTTCGTTATCTGAAAACTTTATTTACACTTTAGACGACGGCAATCAAAACGGAAACGGCGTAACGTATAAGCGAATTGTTAAAACGGCGTTATCTCCTGAGAGTGAAAACCGCCACCAGTCAATAAGCCTTGAAAGTTTATACGTTGGCGAAGAAGGGCTTGACGTTAAGTATTTTGCTTGTTCAGATAATTTAGTTGCGATATATTTAGGCAAAACCATTTCTTTATATAATATTGAAAGCGGAGATTTAAAACTTGTTTACCAAATTGAAAGCGAATCGGTAACGAGCCTATTTTATCTTGACGGAGAGTTTTATTATACCGACTATGCTCTTTTAAATTTTGGCTACAACGCGGTTAATATTAAAAAAATCACTATCCCCACCGAAGAAAACGGCGAAACGGAATTTAAAGTTACCAAACTTAACGGCGATAACGAGATTGAGGGCGTTGCGCTCAACGCGTGTGTTGACGTGTTTGGGAATTTCTATATAGTAATAGGAGCATCGGTTGATTCGCCCGCCGAAAAAATTATCAAATACTCTAACGGCGATATAACAACCTTAGTAGAAACGGATAAAAAGTTTATCTCTTTTAAAACTGACTTTGCAGGCAACCTTTACGGGCTTTACGACGGCGGGGTTATTTACAAATACTCCACTCAAAACGGAGTTACCACCCTTAAAACGTATTCACTCGATACAGAAATTGTAATTATAGATATTGACTTAAATTACCGCTCTAACGTTTGTTACGCGCTTTCTACCGCTTGCATTTTAAACACGGCTGACGATACGCTTGAAATTGCAAACTTATCGGAAGTTGGCAAGGCAAACGGGCTTTCAACCATTCTTTCAAGCGTTGACGGTAAGTTTATAACCGCCGATAAAAACGCAAAACTCTTTAAAGTTTCGCTTGGCGATTACGATCAAAACGGAAACTTTAAATCGATAACCCCCGTAACAAACCCCTATCCAAACAAAGAGTTTTTAATCGTTGACGAGATTGATAATTACTACTTGATTTCCTGCCAAGAAAAATTCGTTGCTCTCGTTAGAAAAACGGACACTATTTTCTCGCAAGACAAAAAGTTTATAACGGCAATCATAAGCGAAAGCGATTACTCTTTATTTGATATTAAAGTTAATAATAAACAAGGTTCTTATATAATCTCTAACGACACGAGCGTTTATTCAAAACCGTTATTTGCATCGGCATATAAAATTTCAACCCTTGAAAAAGGCTCTATCGTTTACGCTATTAAAGAAGTTGAGTTTAACGGCTCATCGTTAACGCTTATATCAGATAGTGAAAACGGCGAGCCTATCGGCTACGTGATAACGGGCTATTTAAACGGCGAAACGCAAACGCTCGTTACCACTAAAACCGAAACTTCTAACGTTGTTGGCGGTGACGGAAAGCGCCACTTCAACACCGTTTTGATGATTTTAATAATCGCCTTTACCGTAACTGCAACCGCGCTCTTTATCGAAAAGAAACTTATTTTTGATAAGGAAGACGGGAATAAAAATTAACTTTTAACGTTAAAACACCTGCTATTTTTGGGCAGGTGTTTAAAAATGAAATACTTGTGAAAATTTTATTAAGATTTTGTAATATTCTTGTTGACTTTAACATAAGTTAGGTGTATAATTGCATTAGTTTATTATTAAACAAAAATACATAGGAGGTAACTTTCATGAAGGCATTTTCCATCGTTGGTTTCGTTTGCTCGGTTGTTGGTTTAGTTCTTAGCTTTGTAGGTCTTTCTGCAACTATTAACCCCATCTTCAACTTCTTAGCTCTCGTTCTTGCTATCGTTGGCCTTGTTTTCTCTGCTGTATCTGGCAAGAAACTCAAAGCTGCTGGTCAAGCAAGTGGTTTAGCTAAAGCAGGCTTAGTCGTTGGTATCATCGGCGTATGCTTCGCTGCTATTTTCGCGCTTTCTTGCGGTATGTGCAAAGTTTGCACTTGCGTAGAAGCTAAGAAATTAGGCGCTAAGGGCTGGTCTGACGTTGCTGACCTCATCAAGTCTGGCGCTGCTTCTATTAAGTAAGCAAAACAAAATCCTTTAAAGATAAAAGCGGTTTAGTTTTAAACCGCTTTTATACTTTAAAAAATTTCACTTAGGAATTATTATTTATGAATTATTTGCAAAATTTATGTTTCACCTTTTTGGGTAGAGATATTCCCGTTTACGGGTTTTTGATTATGGTCGGCGGTGTTTTATCCGTATCCGTTGCTCTAATCCTTCTTAAAAAGGTAAATCTTGAATTTTTTGATTTTATGTGTTGCGTTGCGTTTATTATTATAGGCGCGTTCGTTGGCGCAAAACTTTTATCTATTATAACCGCATTAAAAGATATTATTGAATTTATTAAACTTAAACCCCCGTTCTTTGAAGGCTTTATGATTATTATGCAAGGCGGTTTCGTTTTCTACGGCGGTTTAATAGGCGGTATAATTGCCCTTATACTCTACTGTAAAGTTTGTAAAGTAAGTATACGCCCTTACATTTCCGTTGCAGCGGCAGCGCTCCCCTTAGGGCACGCGTTTGGTAGAGTTGGTTGTTTCTTTGCAGGTTGTTGCTACGGTATACCATATGACGGATGGCTTTCCCACACCTACACTCATGCCGATAATCCAACCGAAGGTTTGCTTGGCGTTCCAAGATTCCCCGTTCAATTACTCGAGGCGTGCTGTTTGCTTATTTTATTTGCAATTCTTTTGTATATCTTCTTTAAAAAGCCTAATAGTTATGCTACTACTATCGGTTATATTATCGGTTACGGTATACTTAGATTTTGCCTTGAATTCTTGCGCGGAGATAAAGAACGCGGTGGTTTCTTAGGTGTTTCCACTTCTCAATGGATATCTATCTTGCTCGTTGCGGGCTTGATTGCTATAATTATTATTTACAATCATCAAAAAAAGAAAAAAGCGCTTGAAAATTCTCAAGCGATAGAAAATAACAAAGGAGAAACAACAAGTGAATAACGCAAAAGGCTTTATAATTGCAAGTTTAGTTCTCGGCATCGTTGCTTGCGTTATGTGTTGGTATGGCGTAACGAGTTTAATTTCTGTTGGCGCAGCAATCGTTGGTTTAGTTTTTGCTATTAAGTTTGGTAAAGCCTACCCCGGCGCTATGGCAACCGCGGCGCTTATTTTGAACATCGTTGCAACTTCACTTGCAGCGCTTTCCTTCTTCACTTGCGGGCTTTGTTATATGACGGCTTGCATAGCGTTAATGTAATTTATTAAAAATTAAAACGACTGTGAAATTTCACAGTCGTTTTTTATTTACATTAACCGTCAACACCGAACAAACTGTCCATAGCGTCAACGTATTTTTTCATTTTATCGTATTGCTTAACGTCAACTTCCGCGTCAAAGGCTTCAAGCGCCTTTTTCTCGGCTTTATTAAGCTTAGTTGGAACTTCCACAACTATCGTAACGTACAAGTCGCCAACACCTTGCCTTGACTTTATACCCTTACCGCGAACGACCATAAGTTTTCCGCTTTGAGTGCCTTCGGGGATAGTGAGTTCATAAGCATCGTCAAGCGTGGGAATATCCACCTTTCCACCAAGGCACGCCGTTTTATAAGAAATGGGAACTTCAACGTAAAGATCAAAGTTTTTGCGCTTAAAGAGTTTGTGCGGTAAAAGTTTGAACACAACGATTAAGTCGCCCGCTTCTCCACCAACGGTTGAAGCGTTACCAAACCCACGCTTTCTCATATACGAATTGTTATCCGCGCCTGCGGGAATATCGAGCGTTACGGTTGTTGCCGTGCGGTTATAACCCTTGCCTTGACAATACTCGCACTTCTCCGTTATCTTCTTACCCGTGCCCTTACAATCAGTACACGGTTTAACGCTGATTGAACGGAAGAAACCACCGCCAGAAACGTATTGAACTTGACCAGTGCCTTTGCAGGTTGAACAAGTTGTATAAGCCGTTCCGTTTTTCGCGCCCGTGCCTTTGCAGTGAGAACAAGGCTCGTTTCTATTATACTTTATTTCACGCTTACAGCCCTTTGCCGCATCTAAAAATGAAAGTTCAACTTCCAAGGTTACGTCAGAGCCTTTTTTATTTTGCTCCGTTCTCGCGTTTGATCCACCGCCCGTAAAGGAACTGAAAATATCGCCGAAAATATCGCCGAAACCACCAAAGCCACCGTCACCGCCAAAGTTGAAACCACCCATGCCGGGGTTTTCAAGTTCAAAGTCGTACTTTTTTCTCTTTTCGGGATCGGAAAGCGTTTCGTTCGCTTCGTTGATTTCCTTAAATTTTTGCGCCGCCTTTTCGTCCCCAGGGTGTAAATCTGGGTGATATTGACGGGCAAGTTTTCTATATTGAGTTTTAATTTGGTCTTGCGTGGCGTTTTTATCCACACCCAAAATTTCGTAATAGTTAGCCATAATTATACCTGTATATTTTTACGATTTGATAATAATTTTTTAAAAGTTTCTTTATAGTCTTTTCTATCGTAGCGAATAATTGCAATAAGTGACGATATGCACACTGCAACGTCGTTAATAAGCGAAACGTAATAGAGATTGAACGCGCTGTTTAAAACGAAAAAGAGCGCGAACACAACGCCGAGTAGCCTATACGCTTTACGGCTAATGATAAAGTAAGCCGTAACTTCAAGCATACTACCGATAAGCGGAAAAATATTCTTCCAAGTTTGCCAAAAGATTATGCCTATTGCTATTTGGAAGGCAATAAAGATAAATAGCCAAATTTTGCTATTTGCCCAACTGTGCTTTTCCCTTTGCATAAATACTATTGCTTGAAAAACGCAAACGCCGTTAGTAAGCGCCGTTACGAAATCGCCTTGCAACAAAAAGTAAACCACCCAACACGATACCGAACTCATTGCGAAAATGATAGAGAAAATTCTCTTTTTCATTTGGAATTCAATAACTCTAAGTATGGTTGCCATAACGCCGAAAGCGTTAAATAAAACCAAATACCAAATTCCTAATTTGGAAAGAGCGGATACCATACTCGTAGCAACGGTTGAGATTGAGAGTAAGTTAAGCATTAGTATTTCCCTTTTTTAAAAGATTGATATAATAACCCCTATCGTATCTTACGATAGATATAAAGGCGGAAATACAACCGAACACGTCGTTTAAAAGCGCGATGGGATAGAACTTGAACGCGCTGTTCATCACCCAAAACGATAAGGTTATAAAACCGAGTAACCTATACTTTCTCTTGTCGAAAACAAAATAGCAAAAAACGTTAAACACGCCTGCAAATATAGGAAATATATCGTGCCAAACTTTAAAGAAGATAACGCCTAAAGTGATTTGAACGATTAGGAAAAAGAAAAGCCAAAATTTAGACCTTGCCCAAGCGTATTTTTCCCTATTTAAAAAGATAACGCCTTGAATAACGCACACTAAATTTACTATCGCCGAAACGAAATCGCCGTAGAAAATAAAGTAGCATAGCCAACAAGTTGACGCAAGAAGCGCAAAGGTAAGTATCGTTGAGCGCGTTTTGAATTGAAATTCCGTTACTTTTAAAAGTATTGCAATAACGCCAAAGGCGTTAAGTATAATATAATACCAAACGCCGATTGATTGTAAATTATGTACCATCGCCGATGAAAAATCGGCGATGGAAAGTAAGTTGTTCATAGATTAGGATTGATGGAATTCAGTATCGCCATCCGCGTTAGCGTCAGCGCCACCTGGTTGACCGCCTGCTTGTTGATAAAGTTTAGCAAAGATTGCTTGCGCTTCGTTTGAAAGTTTTTCGGTTGCCGCTTTAATTCTATCGTTATCGTTAGATTCAAGTTCGGTTTTTGCTTCCTTTATAAGTTCTTCAAGTTTAGCCTTGTCTTCTTCGGGAAGTTTATCGCCGTTTTCTTTGAGGGCTTTTTCCATTTGGAAAATCATACCGTCAAGCGCGTTTCTGTTATCAACGGCTTCTTTTCTCTTCTTGTCTTCTTCTTCGTATTGTTCAGCTTCTTTTACAGCCTTGTTGATTTCGTCTTCAGAAAGATTTGTGGAAGAAGTAATAGTGATGTCGGCAGATTTTTGAGTGCCAAGGTCTTTTGCGGTTACGTGAACGATACCGTTAGCGTCAATATCGAAAGTTACTTCAATTTGAGGAATTCCACGAGGAGCGGGAGCAATACCCGTAAGGTTGAATTGACCTAAAGTCTTGTTGTCTTTAGCGAACTTTCTTTCGCCTTGAAGAACGTGAATAGTAACTTCAGGTTGGTTATCCGCAGCGGTCGAGAACACTTGAGATTTCTTTGCGGGGATAGTAGTATTTCTTTCAATAAGCGGAGTGCAAACTCCACCTAAAGTTTCAATACCTAAGGTAAGCGGAGTAACGTCTAAAAGTAAAACGTCTTTAACTTCGCCGGTTAAAACGCCACCTTGAATTGCCGCGCCGATAGCAACGCACTCGTCGGGGTTGATCCCCTTGAACGGTTCTTTGCCAGTTACTTGTTTAACTCTTTCAATGACTGCCGGAATTCTAGTAGAACCACCAACCATAATAACTTTTGCAAGGTCGCCGTAAGAAAGACCAGCGTCTTTAAGCGCTTTGGTTAAAGGCTCGATAGTCATTTCAACTAAGTCAGAAGTGAGCGCATCGAATTTTTGTCTTGTAATAGTTTCGTCTAAGTGTTTAGGTCCTGTTGCATCCGCCGTGATGAACGGAAGGTTAACGTTAGTTGAAGTCATAGAAGAAAGTTCAATTTTAGCCTTTTCTGCCGCTTCTTTTAAACGTTGCATAGCCATTTTGTCTTTAGAAAGGTCAATGCCTTCTTTCTTTCTAAACTCGTCAACAAGATAGTCCATAACCTTCTTATCAAAGTCGTCACCGCCGAGCATATTGTTACCGCTCGTTGCTAAAACTTCGAAAACGCCGTCGCCAATATCCAAAATTGAAACGTCGAAAGTACCACCGCCAAGGTCGTAAATCATAACTTTGTGAGAAGTTGTGTCTTTATCCAAGCCGTAAGCAAGCGCAGCGGCAGTAGGTTCGTTGATAACGCGAAGAACGTTTAAGCCTGCAATTTTGCCCGCGTCTTTAGTGGCTTGGCGTTGCGCGTCGTTAAAGTATGCGGGGCAAGTGATAACCGCGTCTTTAACCGTTTCACCAAGATAACTTTCCGCATCCTTTTTAAGTTTAGAAAGAATCATAGCGGAAATTTCTTGCGGAGAGTATTTCTTTCCGTCAATCTCCACTTTATAATCAGAGCCCATGTGGCGCTTGATAGAAATAACCGTTCTATCGCTGTTAGCAACCGCTTGACGCTTTGCTACTTGACCAACGAGTCTTTCCCCGTCTTTTTGAAAACCTACAACAGACGGAGTTGTTCTAGCGCCTTCCGCATTTGCAATAACTACCGGTTCACCGCCTTCCATAACGGCAACGCAAGAGTTAGTTGTACCTAAGTCAATACCAATAATTTTACCCATAATTTTTACTCCTTATAATATATTTTGCTCAGTCACCGATAACCACAACTTGTGCGTATCTTATGACCTTATCGTTAAGTTTATATCCTTTTAAAAACACTTGTTTAACTGTGTTTGGGATTTCGTTTTCGCCTTTGGGGGCTTGCATAACCGCTTCGTGAAAATTCGGATCGAAAGGCTCGCCAACGGGGTTGATTTCCGTAACGCCTTCCGCTTGAAGCGTTTCACTAAACTGGCGCGCTATCATTTTTAAGCCTTCCATAGTCTTTTCATCTAAACTCATTGAAAGCGCTCTATCAAGCGTGTCGCCAACCACTAAAATTTTCTTGATAATATCAATCTTGCCGTCTTTATACGCGTTTATTCTCGTATCTTGATTTCTCTTTTTAAAATTTTCAAAATCGGCGGCAGTTCTAAGCCAACTATCCTTAGTTGAAAGCGTTTCCGCCTTTGCCTTTTCAAGTTCAGCCTTTAAAACTTCGTTCTCGGCGGTTAAACTTTTAACCGTTGGTTTTTTTACTTGTTCGTTTTGTTCCATTTTATTTTATTCCTTGTCTGCTAAAATACTCTCGATTATTCTTCCCACGTTTTCAAGCACCGCCACAACCTTTTGGTAATCCATGCGCGACGGGCCTATAACACCGTAAGTTCCAATCTTCTTGCCGTGCACCGAGTAAGATGCCGTTACGAGCGAACTGTCTTTAGGTAACTTTTCATAACCTTCAGAGCCGATTTTAACGTTGATTTTAAGTTCGCGGTTATCTTCAGTCATAATATCCAAAAGTTTATCTTTGCTCGTTACAACTTCTAAAAACTCCTTAATCCTATCAACGTCTAAAAAGTCTTTATGGCGGAGAATTTTATCCTGCCCGTCTATCATAAGCTTACTGTCTTCCTTGGCGGAAAAATAAGCCTTTAAAGCGTCGATAACGTTTATAAATATCGTTTTGTAACCAGAAAAACTCTCGTCAAAATCAACTTCAAGATTGCAAATTTCTTCAAACGACTTTTCTTTGAATAACTTATTGATAAAAGCGTTTGCCTCTTCAAGCTCAGCGTCGGTCATCTCTTTGGGGATCTCAATGTAGTTATCCTTTAAAAGTTTAAGTTCGGTAACGATTAAAACGAGCGCCTTGTCTTCCCTAAAACGGAAAAACCTAATTTCCTTTATCTTATCTTCAACCGCGCTTTGAGATACCGCAACCGACGTGTACCCCGAAAGTTCGCTTATAACCTTTAACGCATTTTTGAAAACGTTTTCAATGTTATCGGCTTTTTGAAGGAAAATTTCCTTAATATAGTCAAGTTCCTTTTTGGAAAGGTGTTCTTTAACCATAAGGTCGCTAACGTATAATTTATACGCTTCCGCCGACGGAACTCTACCGCTTGACGTGTGCAGTTGTGTTAAATACCCAAGTTCTTCAAGCGCCGAAAGTTCGCTCCTTATCGTTGCGGAACTCACGTTTTGCATATACTTTTCAGATATAACTTTGCTCGATACCGGAACAGCGGTGTCAATATAATCGTCAACCACTATTTGAAGTATTTTTTTCTTTCTCTCTGAAAGTTCCATAACTTTTAGCAAACTCCCCTTTAAAGTGTTAGCACTCTTAATGCTTGACTGCTAATTTCAAGTTTATTTTACAACGAGTATAACCGTTTGTCAACCCTTTTTGACAGTTTTTTTGCAAAATTTTTTTATTATAAATAAAAGGGATATTTTTTCTAAATTTTGGCAAAAAATATTTTAGGAGGTATTATATATGGATAATAAATGTTGTCAAGTAAAATGCAACGTATGTGAGTGCGTTCACAACGATAATTGTAACCGCTGTAACTTATCCACCATTGAGATAAGCCACGAGCAAACGGGTATGAAGGTTATGGACGCTCCCCACTACTGCAAGTCTTTTTGCCAAAGATAAATAAAAATCTTGTTCCTATAATGGATTTTTAATTTAATACAAAAGTGTAGCCCACTATACTTCGCTTTAAGGCGAAATATGGTGGGCTTTTCTTTATCCACAAAATATAAAAATAAAAAGGTTATATTTTTAGCCGTGTGGCTAAAAGTGATATTGTTTGCGCCCCAACTGCGCAAGCAGTTATATTTTGGCGAAGCCAAAGTGATATTAAATAAATCCACAACTTGCCGTAGGCAAATATCACTGCCGAAAAGCAATATCACTCGTCGTTAGACGAATATCACAAATCCGTAAGGATTTATTTAGTTGCCGAATCCCTTGTAGGGACTCGGCTTTCCGTGGGATTTTTTATTTTAATAATTTTCTAAATTTAAGTGGCGAATAGCCGTAACGCTTTTTAAACTCTTTTATAAAGTGAGAAACGGTTGCATAACCGAGAGTGTCGGAAATTTCTTGAATAGAAATCTCGCCGTGTTCAAGGTATGATTTTGCCCTATCAAGCCGTAATTCGTTTCTATACTCAACGGGCGATTTTTGATAGCAAGCTTTAAACTGTTTTCTAAAATAAACTTCGCTAACCAAAGCCCTATCCGCAAGTTCTTTAACGGTTGGCAAGTATTCTAAATTCTCACTCATATAATTAACGCTATCAATAATATATTTTGGAAAGTTTTTAACTAAATTTATCTCGCTAAGCGCTGAAAATATTTGCATTAACGCAATTTTTTTATCGTTCAAGGAATTATTTTTTATCGTTTCAATAAACAAGTTTTCAAGAGCGCTCGTTTTTGAACTACCTATAACGAAAACGCCGTCGCTTAAAAAAATCTCTTCACCGTTTTCGCTACCAAGCAAAAAGTTTATGCCGATAGTGTGTGATTTTTCACTTTCGAAATCAAATAGTTCCACCCTATACTCGCTCCCCTTTGGAACGTAAACTAAATCTCCGCTTTTACAATGGGTTATCTTCCCGCTCTTTTCAACGTAACGCGCCGAGCAACCAACTAATAAAAGAAACAAATTTTCTTTTTTTGGGGAGCTTATGCATTGAAAACTCTTAGTCGTTACCCAAAACTGTTTAAGTGAGTTTATAAAGGTTAAAGCGTAATTTTCATTTATAAGTTCAGAAACGGTTAAAATCTTCATATCTATATTATATTAACAAAAAGCCCAACTGTCAAGAATTTAGTTTCGAAAAACGATATTTTTAAATCGTTAAATTATATCTTAAATCAAAAAAACGAGATATAATTTAAGAAAAGGGAGGGTTACTATGAAACAAACCGACTGGAAAATTATTTATACCGAATATAAAGGTATTCAAAAAAGAGCAATTAACTTTTTATTTAAAGAATTAAGCGCGTACGTTTTAAGAGAAGCAGGCGTTTACAAACCCTACACTATGCCCGTTGAAAAAGAAGGGGCAAAGCTTTTCAAAAACAACGTTTTTATTAGCCTTTACAAAAATTCCAAAGTTATTCAATCTTTCGTTAAGGAAGAAGACGTGCCTAAAAAAGGCTATTTAGTTAAGGTTATGAAAACTGAAGAAGGCGGCAACACCGTAATACTCACCGCTCACGAAGAAGCGCAACTTTATTACGCAGCAGTTTCGTTTTTTGATGATTACGTTCCTAAATATGCGCCCCAACATTATTCCTTCTTAATGCCTGATTTAACGTTTAATTATCCCTTGCTTGAAGCGTGCTATACAAACGAGCCCGATAATGAAACCCGTTCGATTTTCACTTGGGGTCACTCGACTAACGATTACCGCTTATATATTGAAAATATGGCAAGGCTTCGCCTTAACGAAGTTGTTATTTGGGACGAGCATATTCCCCTTAACATGCCCGACCTTATCGAGTACGCTCACTCTTTCGGCATAAAGGTTATTTTAGGTTATAGTTGGGGTTGGTACGAAGTTGGCAATAAAACCAAAGAGATTACCGAGCAAAATATAATCGATACTAAAAACCTTGCAATTTCAAGATATATCAACGAATATAAAGATATCGGCGCAGACGGTATTTACTTCCAAACCTTCACCGAAAGAAACGAAGAAATGGTTGGCGGTAAACTTATTTCCGAAATCGTTACCGAAATGGTAAACGAAGTTGCTCAAAAACTTTGGGAAATCACGCCCGATCTTAGAATTATATTCGGTCTTCACGCAACGTCTGTTAAAAACCACCTTGATAAGATTGCAAAAGTTCATAAGGATATTGAAATTTTATGGGAAGACTGTGGCGAATTCCCTTACGACTACTACCCCTATATGAAGAAAAACGCCTTCAAGGAAACTATCGAGTTTACCGAAAAACTCTTAAAACTTCGTGACGGGGCTAAGGTTGGTTTAGTTTTCAAAGGCGTTATGATGCTTGACTGGAGCAATTTTGCTCACCAACAAGGCCCGTATCTCATCGGCGAAAATCACCCAAAAGTTGCCAAGCACGACCGCCAAGTTAGAGCAAACGCTTGGAGAGAAATTTCTTCACAATGGCTCAAAAACGGCAATTACGTTTTGGAAACGCTCAAGTTTATCAAGCAAAACAAACTCGGCAAAATCAATATGTGTTTAGCAGGCACGCTTGACGGTGGAATTTATCTTCCTATGGCGCTTTGCTCGGAAATGTTCTATAATTGTGATGATGATTTTGGCAACGTTGTTAAAAGAGTTTCAACAAGAGATTGCATTTCTTACGATTAAAATAAAACAAAAAGCACTTCAACCGAAGTGCTTTTTTATTTGCTATAAATTTTACGCTAAAGCTAAAACGCCCGTTTCGTTTAAAATTAAGAAGATCAAATACAACGCGTATAACGAAAGAAGAGCAAAGCCTTGCCATTTTTTGAACTTTCCTTGAATAATAGTGGGAATAACCGCAATAGCGCAAACCGCAATACAAACGGGGAAATCAAACACGAGATTTATTTTATCAACGGGGAGAGGCCTGCCGTTAATTACCGCGCATAAAGGTAAAATCAAAGTTGTATCGATGATATTTGCGCCGATAATATTACCAACTGAAAGGGAGTTTTCCTTCTTTCTAATTGCCGTGATAGTGGTAACGAGTTCGGGAAGAGAAGTGCCAAGCGCAATAACGGTAAAGCCGATGATTGCTTCGCTAATGCCAAAGCCTAACGCAAGCGTTTTGCCAGACGAAACAAGGAATTCCGCGCCGAAAACGATAGAAAGCGTGCCTAAAAGGAAGAATATAATTTTAACGGGAACGTCCTTCTTTTCAACAACGAGTTTCTTTTCTATACCTGCGCTCTTTTTGCCTTCGACAAGATTGCTTATCATAAACGCAATAAATATTGCCCAAAGAACAAAAGCCGACCAAACGGGCAACGTGCCACTTAAAGAAAGAACGGTTAAGCCAATGATTGCGCCAAGTAAAAGCCCACCCTTTAAAGAAAAACTTTTTCTACTAATAACGCCAGCCATAGCAACGAGTGAAAGCCCCATTATAAGCGTTGTGTTTGCAGTAACCGAGCCGATAGCGTTACCGATTGCAAGTTGAGCAGAGCCGTTCATAGCTGCTCTTACGGAAACTAAAAGTTCAGGGAGAGTTGTTGCAAACGAAACGACAGTTGCGCCAACAACGAACTTAGGAATACCCGTTGCTTCAGCAAACCAAGAAGCCGAATCAACGAACCAGTCGCCACCTTTTATAATAAGAACAAGCCCAACAACGAAAAGCCCTGCGGCTATCGCCATAATTGCCCCACTACCGAGTGAGCAAAATAAAGTAAATCCGAAAAATTCCATGGAATCCTCCAAAAATAAAAAATCCAAGCACGGCTCAACCATACTTGGCAACAGAGTAATAGACTCAACGTATGGCTGATTGCATACCTGAGTCTCGCAATTTACAGCAAGCCAGACCTAACGGCCAGGATGTTGACTTGCAACGCTTTTTTAGCGCTTGCTACTCCCTCATTTTCTTACATAATACCACGCTAAAATATTTTTGTCAATAAATTAAAATATCCGAACATAAAATAAAAAGCACTTCAACAGAAGTGCTTTTCGTTTTGAGGTATGTTGATAAAAAAGATGCTAAACTGGGTGAAATGAACCGCTTCGGATCCAAATAGTGCTCAAGCCTCGTTGTCGCGTCTCGCTTTTAAGAACTCCTCGACCATTCTGTCATACTCAGCTCTTCCCTCGGCAGATAGCCAATAATCAGGGCGGGCGGTAGCCGCGATCGTGGGTTCTGTTCCGTCGGTTCCATAGAAGGGTGAAAGATTATCGTTTTCGTATTTAACTCTGTCCTCTTCCTTTCTGAAATCGGGAATATCGTATGGAACGCCACTCTCCAGCATGCTTCTGTGTCCGAGAATCGCCACCGACGCCATAGTAGTGCCGAAATAAACATCAAATTCGGGTCTCCTATTTTCTCTTATACAGTTTAGGAACTCGCGAATAGCAAAGAAATCTCCGCCTCCGTGTCCTGCTGCCTCCGCAAGCGCAGCATCCTTATCTTTGAGAATGGGTACATAACAGCTTGAGGCGTTTGATACATTTTCGGGAAGATCCCATTTGTTGTAGTTCAGAAGCACCCTGTCCGTACCGTCACGAAGATTTTCCACCTGTCCTTTTTCGGCACAGATGCGGTAAGAATTCTCGTGCGCGCCAAATGCTGCGCAACCGGTCACACGAAATACCGAATCGTCATCATTGAGGGTGGTAACGATAGCCGCTCTCTCGGGAACGCCTCTCGAGATTCCGTTGAAATCGGTCCTTATGGGGTCGTAAACTGGCATTGCGGTCACACGCTTGGGCGCGGCGCCCGTTATATACATCAGCGGCGCAAGCGAGTGCGTGATGTAGTAAGTTCTAGGAAGATTGTATCTCCAATGCTTTGACGTAGGGCAAAGCTCTATGGAATAGTCACTGTCTGCAGGATCAAGAGGATGATTATACTCGCCCTCGGCAAACAGCACTTTGCCAAGCGATCCACCGCGATAGATCCTTCTCATTTCCTGATTGAATTTCATAAAGGGATAGTTTTCGGAGAGCATATAGATTGCAGAGCTTTTCTCTGCCGCTCTTACAAGCGCAACTCCTTGCGCCATAGTCGCGTTTGAGGTGCATTCGCTGAGAACGTGTATGCCACGCTCAAGCAAACGGATAGCATAAGGCGCATGCTCATGAAAGTAGTTGCTGAGAAGCACCGCTTCAAGCCCCTCGTGCTCAATAAAGTCGTCAAACGCGGTATATACGGCAACGTCATTGCCAAGCATTTCCTTTGCCTTGCTCGCATATTTTTCGTTGAAATCGCAAACGGCAACGATCTCGGCGTTGTTGGCAAGCACGCTCTTGTAGAAGGCGGCGCCTCTGTATCCGCCAAAGATGCCCATTTTAATCGTTTTTTTAGACATAATATTTTCTCCTTTTCGTTATTTATATCGGTATAAGCACAAGCGCAAGAATGCCTATGAAGGATAGACAGACCGCCCATATTTCTTTTTTTGCAGGTTTTTGCTTTGTTAATGCCGCAAGTGCGGTTGAAACGATGATAACCCCTCCTGTTACAAAGGGATATTGCACTGATACAGGCAATACCGCCAGCGAGATTAGGAGCAAAAGGTTGGCAACTCGATTAAGAATCCCTCCTCCTGCGCTGAAGAGAATTGCACGAAAGCTCGGCGTTTTAACTCTCTTTCCGATTATGATCAAAGCAATAAGGCCTATGGCTGCCGACATGACCGATACCCAAAGCGAATAACCGCCTGAACTCACCTTGGAAAACTCCGCACTTTCATATATTTTGGATAGAACACCCGACATTCCGTTCAAAATAAATATTCCGAAATAGTACAACTCTCCGCCCGTTTTTTTCTTCCATTTTATCGTGATAAGTAGCGCGGCTGTAACGAAGACCACGCATATCGCTTTAGCAACCGTTATGCTTTCACTATAAAATGCAATACCTGCGACAAACGGAAGCATCATTCCGCCAAGCATAGTAAAAAGTGAAAAAACGGAAAGATTGACCTTCTCCAGCGCCTTGAGCGAACATATACTGCAAAGCACAGAATTGATGGCAGTAATAAATGACCAAGTAAGTGCAAAAGGGGTAAGTGAAAAATCAAATCTGTTGATAACGGCAAGAAACAGAACACCGACAACTGCGCCCACAAAAGCGCTGACAAAAACCGACGACGCGCCCGTCCCGTTTTCCTTTTGATACTTATCGTCGAAGTAAAACTGAGTCCCGAACATAAGGACGGAAATTATAACGATCCCGTAATACATTTAACCCCTCATTTGCATTTAATTATAACAAGCAACGCCCTTCTTGTAAATGGAATATTTCCATTTTTTTATATAAAAAAGTTGCATTCTTGCATTTGTTATGTTTATAATATGATCACAATAAACACTGGAGGACAACATGGAACGAAACAATGTTTGTAAATTCAATCCGTATCGCTCAAGCGACCTTATATGTTTCAATTTTATAAAGGAATGCAACAATGCTCAAAATAACAGGCGTTCCGCCGAGCATTTTTCTATTCATCTTGTGCTGAACGGAAACGGCACCTTCGTTTGCGATGGAATTGAACACAAAATAGAAAAAGGCACCTTATTTTTCGTATGTGAGGGAAGCGAATTTTCCATTGAATCGCACAACGGTGAAACACTTGAATACTGTTATATCTGCTTTCGCGGCAGACGCGCGAATGAGCTGATTTTTCGATTTAATATCGTTGATAACAACGTCCTTCACGGATATAGCGATATGATCCCCTTCTGGGAGGAATGTCAAGCGCTTGCCGAGGAATCAAACATCGACATTGTATGCGAGTCAGTCATTCTTTACTCTATGGCTAAGCTAAGCCCCGTAAAAAATGAAAAATGTGACGTTGTCTCGAAGGTGATAGAGTTGACACAAAAGAATTTCACCGATCCCGATATTTCCGTATCCGCAATTGCCGATATACTTGGATACAACGAAAAGTATCTGTCCACACATTTTAAGAAGAAAAAAGGTATCACCTACACTCAATATCTGCGGGAGCAAAGGATCAAACATGCGATATTCTTGATCGAGCAGGGAGTCGAAAGTGTAAAAAACATCGCTCTGCTTTCCGGCTTTCGCGATGCGCTCTACTTTTCCAAGGTATTTGCCGCAAGCGTTGGTATGCCCCCAAAGGATTATATAAAATCGATCCAAATTGAAGAATAAAAACTACCCTGATAAAAGCCACAAATATTTTTAATCGAGAGAGTGCGCGTAAAGATGCTATTTTGAGATTTTTTTCAAGGCATCTTTTTATTTGCACTAAAATTAGATTTTCAAGCTTTATAATAAAAATGCTTTTCGCCACCGCGAAAAGCCACCTTTTCTTTTCTCTCTTCTCTGGAAAAGTCGCGTGGGAGATTTAGAGAAAAGTGAAGAGTACAAAAATAAAAAAGCACTTCCATTGAAGTGCTTTCGTTTTGGAGGCGCCACCCGGATTTGAACCGGGGCGTAAGGGTTTTGCAGACCCGTGCCTTACCGCTTGGCTATGGCGCCATTTCCAATCAACTCATTTATTTTACTATGCTTTAACTTTAATGTCAAGCAAAATATTGCCTATTTTAATTATATTCAAACAAAAAAATTTTGTTAACTTTTATTTAATCAATTTTGAATTTACCTTTTACTTGCTTTTTATAAAATAAAGTATTACAATATCCCTATGGAAACTTTGATTAAAAATTATATTGACAATTCGATAGAAGAACTTCACTCACTTTTAAAAGCGCTCGTTGAAATTCCAGCGCCATCTCACCACGAAGAAAAGCGCGCGGAATTTATAAAATCTTGGCTTGAAAACCAAGGAGCAAAGGGCGTTTATATTGACGATGCTTTAAACTGCGTTTACCCTATCAACTGCGAAAATTCTAACGATATCGTAGTTTTTTGCGCGCATACGGACACCGTGTTCCCCGACACTACTCCCTTTGAACTTAAAAGTGACGGCGAGTATTTTTACGCGCCCGGCGTTTGTGACGATACGAGTTCTCTTACCATGATGCTTATGGCAACCAAGTTTATTATTGAAAATAAACTTAACCCAAAACGTGGCGTTTTAATCGTTGCTAACTCTTGCGAAGAAGGACTTGGCAACTTAAAAGGCACTAAAAAGATTATGGAAGATTATAAAGGCAGAGTTACCGAGTTTTACACGTTTGACGGAAACTACTCTCACGTTGCGCCCCGTTGCGTTGGCTCGCATAGGTATGAAGTTAACTGCGAAGCGGAAGGTGGTCACTCTTTTGGCAATTTTGGCAAAGAAAGCGCAATCCACAACTTAGCAAAACTCATAACTGAACTTTACGCCGTTAAAGTGCCCGTTAAACAAAACGCTAAAACAACCTTTAACGTTGGCATTATCGAGGGCGGAACGAGCGTTAACACCATCGCTCAAAATGCAAAAATGCTTTACGAATACCGCTCGGACGACGTTGAGTGTTTAAAGTATATGGAAGATTTCTTCCACCAAACTATTGATAAGTTTAACCAAGAAGGAAAGGCTAAATTTACCGTTAACACCGTTGGTATTAGACCTTGCGCCGATAACGTTGATGAAAATAAACTCAATGCGATGACGGAAAGGGTTATCACCGTTTGCGAAAATCGCTCTAAAAAGCCTTGCACGTTAACCACGATGTCAACCGACTGCAATATTCCGTTATCACTCGGAATTCCCGCCGTTTGCGTTGGCGTTTACGACGGTAGCGGCGAACACAGGCGTGAAGAAAAACTTTTAATTTCTTCCCTTCCTATAGGCTTAAACATTTGCTTAGACTTAATGCTTGATAATTTTGGAGAGTAATATGAAAGTTACAGTTTTAGATAAAAACACCTTTACAACAGGCGATATTGACCTTAGTGAAATCGATAATCTTGGTGACGTTTCTTATGCAGACCTTCTCCCCCGTGAAGAAGTTATAAAGGCGTGTTACGATTCGCAAATCGTTATATGCAACAAAACGTTATTCGACGGGGAAACTATCAACTCTCTCCCTAACCTTAAATATATAGGTTTAACTGCAACGGGTTATAATAACGTTGATTTAAAAGTTGCAAGTGAAAGGGGGATTACCGTTACTAACGTTCCTGGATATTCCACTGTTGACGTTGCTCAACACGTTTTCGCCTTCATTTTAAATTACGCCAACCGCATTTCAGAATACGATAAAACGGTTAAAGACGGCGAGTGGATTAAGAGCAAAACCTTTTGCTATTTTTACCGCCCGTTAACTGAACTTAGCGGAAAAACACTCGGCATTTTCGGTTACGGAGATATCGGCAAGCAAGTTGCTAAGATTGCAGACGCTTTCGGTATGAAAGTTATCGTTCACACGAGAACAACGCCTAAAAACTGCCCTTATACTTTAGTTGATAAACAAACCCTTTTTAAAGAGAGTGACTTTTTAACTTTACACTGCCCACTCAACGAGCAAACAAAAGGGCTTATCAGTAGCGAAACTTTATCGCTTATGAAAAAGTCTGCAGTTTTAATCAACACTTCTCGCGGACCTGTTATTGACGAGAACGCCCTTGCGGTTGCTTTAAATAACGGCGATATCGCGCACGCTTGTTTAGACGTTTTGCAAGTAGAACCCATGTCAAGCGACTGCCCGCTCCTAAACGCTAAAAACGTGACCATTACTCCGCACATTGCTTGGGCTCCCGTTGAATCACGCCAAAGGCTTATGGGCGTTGTTGCAAGCAACGTTCAAGCGTTTTTAAAAGGAACACCAGTAAACGTTGTTAACAAATAGGAGAAAATATGTTTTTTGATATATTCGTTCAAGGGCTTGGCTGGATAGCGGTTGCCTGCACGATTATCGCCTTACAATTTAATACTCACTTTAAAATAATGCTTTTTAAAACGCTTAGCGAACTTCTATTTGCAGTGCAACTACTCTTTTTAGGCTCAATAACGGGTATGGCGATGAACTTCGTTGGAATACTTAGAAATATAATCTTCGTGTATGCGGTTAAGAAGAACAAAAACGTAACCCCGTGGATAATCGTTTTTATGCTAATAACGCTCGCTACAGGAATAACGACGGCAGTTTTATCTTGGAACGTTGCTCTATCGGCTATGGATAAAATATTCAATAACGGCGCAATAATTATGATTTCAGCAATAATCGTTTCGGTTTTACCTATATTAGCAAAAACCCTTACAACTATTGCTTACGCGTTAAAAGATCCGCACAAACTTAGAATGCTCAACCTTCCTTCGCTTATATTCTGGCTTATTCACGACCTATTCTATCTTACGTTTGCGGGTATGTTTAACAACGTTTTCGGCTTATGTTCACTCGCTATCGCCGAAATAAGATTTAGAAAATCTAAAACGGATAATAAAAACTCAAACGAAAAAAACGGTTCAGAAACAAACTGAACCGCTTTTTAATTGCCATACTCTTTTCCGTTAATCAAATAATCTATAGAAACTTTAAAATACTCCGAAATCTTTTTAAGCATTTGAATATCAGGGCTACGTTTACCGTTCTCATAATGAGAAAGGGCTTCTCTACTTATATTTAAATCCATCGCAACTTTTAATTGACTGTAACGTTTTCTTTTCCTAATTACCTTTAAGCCAATTAAACCCTTGTTATCTTCCACAAACTCACCTAATTTCATAAAAATATTCTTGACTTAATTGTAACAAAATGTTACTATGTAAATGTTACGATTTGTAACATATTCACTTAAGGAGAAATTTTATGAAAACTTTATTAGGTTTACGAATTACACTTTACACGTTTTTAATTTTAATTTGCATCGCGTTGCTTGCTTACGACTTTCTACCCGTTATAGATTTATTTTATATAAGTGGTAAATATATTGGAGTAGATCAAAGAATTTGTTTAGATATACAATCAGATTTTGATATCTACCTTATTTTTTATGGTACAAAATTTTTATCAATTCTTGTATTTTTTATATTTGTAATGATATCCTTAATATCTCCAGATACGTTATTTAAAAAATATAGTTCAGAATTTTATCTTAAATTAAGCGGCATTATAACTATTTTAACTTTTATTCTTGTTCACTTTTTAATATTAAGTTCATTATCTGAACGTTCATTTTTAAATTATAATAAATATAGTGATTATAAAATAAACTTCACTCCTATTTTAATTCTAATTTTATTTTGTGTTGTATATTGTATGTTAGAAATTTTCTTTAATAAGTTATTAAAGTTTGTTCCGATTAAGGAAAAGGAACTTTCATATTACGGAAAAGAAGAAATAGCAACCACAATGCCAAAGATAGAGCAAACCACAATCGAACAACCTAAAAAAGTTAACGTGGACTGCAATAACGAATTGCAAAATATTGAATTTTTGCAAAAATACAAAGAACTTTTAGATAAAGGTGTAATCACTCAAGACGAGTTTGAAGATAAAAAGAAATCTTTATTATAAATATCCAAACAAAAAACGGTTCAGAAACAAACTGAACCGTTTTTTTATCGTTTATTTTAAATTATACCGTCTTTTCTCTTTAATTTATTAGACGACGAGATTACGAATTGAAGCGCAACTATCAAAATTGCCGTTGCAATTAGCATTACTAAAAGCCCTATATCGTACGAGCCGAAAATGGTGTAGAAAACGTTCATAAGCGGATCGCCAAACGCGTAACCTATTTGGTTTAGCGAAACGAATATCCCTAAAACTTTTGCAAACGATTTTTGACCGAAAAGATCTTTTGCGTATATCGGGAGCATAACCGTTTCAAGTGGCATAGCAACGCCGTGCAAAACAGCGTAAGCAACGCCAAGCATACCAAGTTTTGGAGTTATTACTATTAGTATTACGGTTGCAATTATCGTTGCGATAAGTTGAATTGTAATCGTTAACCTAAGCCCAAACCTATCGTAAAGGAAACCGCTTAAAAACTTAAAGAGCGCCAAGCATATTGAAGAAACGGTTGCTATAATCGTTAAAACGTTGATTGCAACTCCCCTATCTTCCATGTGCGGTCTTGAATTAGAAGAAACGGCGGTAAGCGTTAAACCTGTAACGAGTATGCAGGCGCAAGCAAGGTAGAAAAAGGCTTTCTTTTTAGCAACGCTAAACTCAATGCCCACCCAGTTTTCCTTCTTTTCTTGAGCGGTTTTTAACTCGCTTTGAGAAATTTCTTCCGTTGGCTCTCTAAATAAAAACAAAATCAATAAAAGCGCAACGAAAGCCATAACCGCCATAACGAAAAAGGCGTTTTTATAACCAAAAGCGCTTGCAGTAATAAGCGGAGTGTAAACGTTTGCCATTATTGCGCCAGTCACTCCGTTAGCGCACAAAACAAGCCCCATTATAGTACCCTTGTTTTTCTTGCAAACTTTATTTACAACGTAACCGATAATTGCCGTGCTTGCAAAAGATAAACCTATTCCAAGAAACAGTCCGCCAAGATAAATTAGCCAAATGGTATTTGCAAACGCGTAACAAAGCGGAGATAACGTGAGCAAGATAAAACTTAAAACAATAAGTTTTTTTGCTCCGAATTTAGAAACTAAGTACCCAAAGAAAATATTAACTATTGCAGTTGCAACGTATCTTATCGTGTTTGAAAAAGAAAATACCGTTCTGTCAATTTCAAGCGCCTTCGTTATAGGCACGGTAAAAAGCGACCTTTGCGCCCACGCGCCAAGCCCACAAAATATCATAACGAAACAAAGCGCTATCGTTAGTTTTACGTTTACTTTTTTCTTTTTTTCTAAGTTAGTCATATAGTTAAAAATTTAATCGGCTATCTCTATAACCTTTTTTAAATATTCAAGCCCGTCTTTAATGGCTTGGATATTTTCTTCTCTGCCTTCATATTCAAGTGAAACGTAACCGTTGTAACCCGCTTTTTTAAGGGCGTTGATGCACGTTTTAACGGGAACGTTGCCGTGCCCGATAATAGTTCCACGAAGGTAATTCCCGCCCGTTGTAGTTATCCAATATCCACCCGGTTTTAAGCCTTCGCCACTCTTAAACAAAAAGTCTTTAACGTGAACGTGAAAAGCGTATTTTGCAAGGCGGGAAACGGCGGTAACGGGATTGTCGTCAACACACATAAAGTTACCGATATCAACGAGCGCGCCGAAGTTTTCGTTGTTAACTCTTTTAATCATTTCTTCAACGATTTTTGCCGAGCCAAACTCAAAACCGTGGTTTTCCGTGCAAGTTTTAATGCCTTTAGATTTTGCGTAAGATGAAAGTTCATCTACGAATTTATAAGTTTCTTCAATCGCTTCACGATAGGTATATAACGGCTCTTTTTTAAGATCGAAAGTAATATCGTGGCGCATAACGGGAACGCCAAGTTCTTTTGCAATATCAACGCGTGTCTTCAATCTTTCAAGTTCTTTTTGGGGGTCAACTAAAAAATCTTTACTTGAAACGGTATAAGAAACTATATCCAAGCCGATTTCTTTACAATGTTTATGGATTTCTCTTGCCATTTGGAACTCATCGCCCGTTTTACCCCACTTTTCGCTGTAAAGGTCAATAAACTCAATGCCGTCAAAGCCCATTTCCTTTGCCATATCGCAAATTCCAAGGTAACTGCATTTTGTATCCGTTAAATACTTATTAAAACTATAAGAAGATATGCTTGTTTTCATATTAGCACCCAAATTGTTAAATTATTTTTTAAAATTGTAACATTTTACTTGAAAAATTTTCAAAACATTGATATACTGTAAAAGTAATAATTTTGCTGGTGTGGCTCAGTCGGTAGAGCAGCTGATTCGTAATTTGGCAAAAATGCCAACACGTTCGCTTCGCTCGGTTACATCAGGTCGCAGGTACTTGAACCTGCGAGATTAAAAACTTTATAATTGCGCTGGTGTGGCTCAGTCGGTAGAGCAGCTGATTCGTAATCAGCAGGTCGCAGGTTCAAGTCCAGTCACCAGCTCCAAATTAAGCGATAGGAAACTCCTATCGCTTTTTTGTTATTTTATGCCTTCCAAAGGCTATGTAAGTTACAGTATGCGTATACTTCTAAAACGGCATCGTCATCGGTTAAAGCAAATTCAACGTACGGCTTGGAGTCGGGAGATAAAGCCTTGGTTTGAACGCTCTTTTTGCAAACGAGAGTTACCCACTCGATAAAATGTTCTTGAGTCATGGGGTGTTCAACTGCGCCAACTTTAACGATTACTCTATTACCGCTAACGGTATAAACGGGAACGTGTTTTTCCTTGGATGCGTCAGTCGTGCCGGCGATAAGTTCTTCCATTTTAGCGCCGCAGCACATAGCGGGAACTTTGCTGTCTTTAACGACAGATAATATTTTGCCACAAGTTTTACAGATTAAGAATTTAGTTTCCATTTTTATTCTCCTTTTTTATTCCTTTAAAATTTATTTTAACGTCTTCGTAACTAAGAAGATCGCCTATATCGTATCTTTTCCCGGGCATTTCCATAGCGAAAACTTTGCTTATATTGCAAAGCCAAGAAACAAAACTACCGGGCGCGTCAACACCGCAACCGTTTTTAATAGCGGTATCAATAAGCAAAGCGTCTTTACTTTTATAAAAGTAAAAGGGCGGGCAACACCAGTTGCTATTAGGTTTAAGCGGTTTTTCTTGCATTTCAAGCACTAAATCGCTATCGTTAATAGTTAAAACACCGCTTTTGCTTAGTTTTTGAACGTCACTTTCGTAATATCTCATTACAGCCGACGAGCCCTTACTTTCCGCATAGTTTATAAAATCAACGAGTGAAAAATCTAAAACGTTATCGCCTGCAATCACCAAAATGTCATCTCTAATATTGAGCGTTTTTATTGCAAAATCAATATCTTTAACCGCGCCTAAGCGAGTTTCATTACTCGTTGTTCCGTCGCTAATCACGGTGATATTTTGGCTTTTAGTTTTAGCCCAAACTTCAAAGTGAGAAAAATATTTAGCGTTTGAAATAACAACGTATTCGTCAACTTTTTTGCTCGTATCAATATCGTCAACAAGCCAGTCAAGTATAGTTTTATCCTTTATTTTGAGTAGCGGTTTTGGGAAGTTTTCAGTTAGCGGATATAATCTCGTTGCATATCCCGCGCATAAGATTAAACATTTCATAAAGAAATACCATCCGCGCTCTCGCAAATATGAGCGGAAAATTTACCCTTAAACTCAGGATAAACTTTTAAATACTCTTCTTCCACTTTACTTAAAATCTCACTTTCAAGCAACGGGTCAATAAGCGCCATACAACAACCTTTAAACCCTGCTCCACTAAACCTACCGCCGTAAATACCGTTAGTGTTTTTCATAATATTATATAAGGTTATAAGTTCAGGAGAGCCAACTTCGTAATTTTCAATAGAAGAAAGCCCACTTTCAAAGCAAAGTTTACCAAACTCTATTAAATCGCCTTTTTTAAATGCTTCAACGCCCTTTTCAACTCTAATTTCTTCGGTATAATAGTGCTCTGCGCGTTTTTGCCAACTGGTTGGCAGTTTATCTTTGTGTTTAAGATAGATTTCATAAGGAACTTGGCGGAGATTAGTTTCTTTAAACTTGCCGTTTTCAACCCCTTCATACGCCTTTAAAGCGTATGCTGCGGAAACGCACTCGTCTTTTCGCAAGTTGTAATTACTTGCCGTAAGATTTCTTTCAAGCCCCGAGAAGAAAACCGCTATCTTAAAAGGTTTCATATTCTCGTTTTTTGCAATTAACTCGTAGGTATCGTTAAGCGTGTCAAGATATAAAAGGCAGTCCTTTTTAGCATAAACTTCGGTGCTTTGGTCAAGTTTTCCCGTTGAAACGCCAACGTATTCGTTTTCCGCTCTCACGGCAAAACAAACGAGTTCCTTTTGGGAAATTTTAAGGTTGTTAACCTTGCAAAGCGCTTGCAAAAACGAAATTGTAACGGCAGCGGAAGAAGAAAGCCCACCTATAGGTAGCGTTCCTTCAATAACCCCGCAAACGCCAACGCTTAATCTATATTTTTCACTAAGAATTAAAGTTGCGCCACGAAGATAATCCGCCCAATCGCACTCTTTTTGTTTTGGCACGGCGTTAACGTGGAACTGAGCGCGTTTTTCAAACTGCATTGAAGTTAGTTCCACTACTCCGTTTTGCTTTGGCGCATAGGCGATTGAAACACCTTTATCTATAGCGATACCCAAAACTTTGCCGTGCTGGTGATCAACGTGCGCTCCCAACGGGCAAACCCTATACGAGCAGTACGAAACGTCACTCGGCTCTTTTTTATAAATTTGTTTAAATAATTTAACGTTGTTCATTTTAATCACTTTTTAATAAATTTTTTAACCATTTTTGCTAAATATAAGAAATTCTGCTCTTTTATCAATAAGCAAACGGCAGAATAAACAACAATTCCACAAAGAATTTGCAAAGTAAACGATAAATATATATTGATATTTAATATTCCTACCAAATATACAAATATTGCCATTATTAGCGTTGCAAGAAGTATTTTCCAAATCAATTTAAACTGTTTTAAAATTCCAAAATTAAACAATTTTTTCATCGGAATTGAAATTATAATAACGTCAACCCACAAGCTAATTGCAAAGCCTATTACGATTGCCAAAACTGAATTAAAACAAAATACCGAAAGCAATAAAATAACCATCATTGTAACACGCCTAATGACTTCCAGTTTCATATATATATCGCTTCTGCCAATTGCTTTAATTGCCGTTAAATTTGGCGTTGTTAAACTCTTGGTCATATATGCAATACAGAATATATAAACGTAGTCAACGGCTGGCAACCATTTTTCAGTTAATAAAATTACTACAAGCGGTTTTGCAACGATAGCAATTCCTATCATTATCGGGAAAATGATTAAACAACTGAGCGATAACGACCTTTCAAGCATAGCGATAAGGCGCTCTTTTTTATCTTGCTCTTTTGAAAAGACTGGAAACATTACAGACTGAATTGCAGATTCAGTAGTAGTTGATATTATCATCGGGAATTGCGCTCCCCTATTATAATAACCCAAATCATCAGTCGAATATTTCTTACCAACAACTAACGACCTAACGTCATCGTAAAGAGAACAAAGAAGGCTAGAAACGAACATTTTCCAACCAAAACCCCACAAAACTTTCGCTCTATCTTTTGAAAATTCAAATTTAGGCAACCACCTTGACGCGCAAAGCATAGTGAAACTTGATATTACGATATATGAGAAGTTATATACTACTAACGCCCATATTCCATAACCAAGATAAGCGAAAACGATACCTAATATTCCAGACGCAATCGTAGCGAAAAGCCTTGCATACATAGAAGCCTTAAAACGCATTTCTCGTTGCAGTTTTGCCGTTTGAATAGAATTGAACGCGCCAAACAATAACGAAAGCGAATAAAATCTAAGCGGAGCAACTATTGCCGTTGAATTGTAAAATTTCCCTATAAAAGGTGCAGTTACGAATATAATTGCTACCATCGTTATGGAGAGCAATAAGTTGATATAAAACGCTGTAGAATAATCTTTCCTTGAAAGGTCTTTCGTTTGAATTAGCGCAGTACCGAAACCACTTTGAATAAGGCTTAAAGATAAATTTATAAATACAGCCATTATTGCGAGTTGGCCAAAGTTATCTGGAGATAAAAGCCTTGCTAAGATTATGCTTATAATAAGCCCTAACCCCTTAACAGCCAACTGTTCAAAAAATTTAAAACTTAAAGACGAAACGATTTTTTTAGTATTGCTAGATTCTTCAGTTTTAACTTTGCTTATATCAATATTTTCGCCAAGTTTTAAATCTAAAGAGTTGGTTTTAAAGTCGATAAACGCATCGCTTGAATATAAGTCAAATTTAGAAAATTTAATCTCATCGCCTACCAAACGCCACTCAACAATCAATATAGGCTTATCGCAAGATAATTTTTGCGAAAGATCTAACATTTTTGAAAGATTGCTTGGCTTTGCAACGTTAAGATTATTATTCTTATTAACGTCTAAGCGTTTCCAACTAGTGTTATAATAACTAACCGACCTATCACCATTAAAGTTATCACTTATCACCTGAATAACGTTAGGCTTTCCGTTCAAAAGAATAACTCTATACGAAACTAACTTGTTAGTTTTTTGTTCATTTTCGTAAGCGTTTAAACTTTCAGCAATAATCTTCTTGTCAACGTTGTTATATAGCCAGTCCTTATTTGCTAAAGTTTTTTCTTTGTTAAGTAAATTCTTAAAATTTTCTTTAAAAGTTTTAACGTCTAACGCTAATTTATCGTTGCAAATAATATTAGCGCCGAAATTTGATTTTAAAACGAATTCGTTAGGAAGTGAGTCAAAATCAATATCTTCAACCCTATTCCAAACCCCAAGTTGCGTAGATAAATATTCTTCGCCTATTTTTTTAGCAACGTAATCTCTTGCTTTGCACTCGTCAACTAAAACCGTGTTAATTGTATCCCTATCGTAAATTTTAAGCCATTGAAGTTTTTCGTTATAAGTTTTAGGGTTTTTAAGGTTGAGTTTTTTATTAAACCTTGCGCGATACGATAATTTGTAATACGTTTCCGCAGATATAAACCGACTTAACTTTGATTCTCCAAAAAACGAAAACCTTTCCTTAGGATTTTTAATCGCACCAAATATTGCAAATATCAAGTTTTTATATTTAGGCGGAGTTTCATTTTTATTAGAATAAAAATCATAATTGATACTAATAATTGAAGCCGCCAACATTATAAGAGTTGTTCCCTCTGATAAAAATTGGTCGAATTGTATATCAACAAAAATTAGTATCATCGGCATAAAGTTTACAAGCGAAAACTTAACTCGCTTTAAAGCACTGCGTATGACGCAGAACATAAACACCGAAAACATTACTAAACCTGGCAAGCCCCAAGCAATTACGATTTGCTGCAATCCGTTGTGAGTAACGTATTCCACTTCTTTATATGCAGATAATAATTTTTGACCTATGTTTTGAAGCCCTATACCAAACATCGCGTTTTTAAACGATGAAAAAATTTGTTTAGTATAATATATCAATAATTCGATTCTATGGTTAGAAATGTCTTCAACTTGGAAACGCTTTATAAAGTTTTCCACAACCGTAGGCATAACGATAAATACGAGTAACACTATAAGCGCAAGTGCAACAACTGCAACTCCGCATCTTATTAATTTTCTCTTTATAGATGTTTTACCCGCAACTAAGAAAATTGCTACAAGCAAACTAAAACATAATAAGAACGCTCTTGATTGCGTCATTACACCGAAGAAAATTAAAATTATTAAACATAGAAAATCAATTACCTTAAATTTCTTCGTTAAAATTAGTTGCATTAGCCCTGCTATACCAAAGTTACAAATAAACCCTAGCATATTAGGATTAAAAGCCAAAGCATATTCTTGCGATGCTTGTTTATTCACACCAAAACGAAAACCTTTAAGGAATATTTCTTTAAAATTAAAAGAGTGTTGGTCTAATTGCTCAAAAAGCATTATAAGCAATATGCCAATAGTTGCAAGAACGAAAACTCTAACGATAAACGGATAATCAATATATTTGAGTGACGTTAAAACAACGAACGCACATAAAATCAACCCAAATAAATCTCTTAAATAAAAATATAAAGACTCATTGTTAATTACTACGTGTAACCCTTCCCAAGCAATTAAAAATCCAAAAGAAAAAATTATCGGCAATTTAAACTCAAAATCTTTGTAAAACTTTACAAAGTAAACCGCCATACAGATAAGTATACCAAATTTATACTGAAAGCCAACGGAAAGGGGGATACAGCATACTATTAAAGCAAAAAGTTCGTTCCTATCGCAAAGCATGGCAGAAACAAAAAATACCACTAAAAACATTGACGGAGGAAATTTGATATTTGAAAAATTGTTCAAGCAAATAATACCTAGTAGCGTTAATATCACTAGATAGAAATATCCTTTTGTCAAAAGAGAATATTTTTTTGCATTTTCCTGTGTCTTGTCCATACGACTCCTTTATAATTTACGACTTACCTATTCACAATTTTAGATATAAAATCAAAATATTGTTCGGCAATATTGTCAATACTGTTAGTTTGAAGAATCTTCTTTGCGTTCAACGAACATTTTTGAGAAAATTCTTTATCCGAAATCATTTTAATAATTGCGTTTGCAAGCGAAGTTGCATCTTTAACGGGAACTAACAGCCCGTTAACTCCATCTTCAATTAACTCCTTAGGCCCAAACGGACAATCTGTTGAAACGCAAGGAATCCCAACCGCCATTGCTTCCATTAAAGCATTTGGCATACCTTCGAAAATTGAACTTAGGACAAAACAAGAAGAATCTGAGATTTTAACAATAGCATCTTCTCTTGCACCCATAAACTTAACGTTATCTTCAACACCTAATTCACGAGAATAGTCCATAATCACTTGTTTATACGGTCCGTCACCATAAATTTCCAAAATAAAATCGGGGTAACGTTCTAAAACTATCTTGAACGCCGTTAACAACGTAACGTGGTCTTTTTCTTTAGAAAGTCTTCCCATCGTTGATATAACCATGCGCCTATTTGGACTTTCCGACACTTGATAAACGTATGGATTTCCAACCGCATTTTGAATTACAACACCTTTGTCAGCGATTTCTTTGGGGAAACAGTTTTTTGCCCTTTCTGTTTGGAAGATTATCCCGTCACTACACTTTAATATTTTATTTTTTTCTTTATTTCTTTTAGCATCAATTGTATAATTTGGGTTTGACCGCTCAGAACAAATCAATTTAAATTTTTTGTTTCGTTTTGGTAAAAATCTTGCACTCATTGCCATCATGCAAAATACAACGTCAGGCTTATGTTTTCTTAAATAATTTCTAACTTTTATAAATCTAAAAAAAGAGTTCCTAATTTTTTGAAAACTTGAATTGCAATTTGAGGGTATTCCGAATTTAACTAATTCTACGTTTTCATCTAACGAATAAAAAGAGTCGCTTCCAAGGGATAAAACCGTCACGTCCGCATCTTTTTTGTTAGATATATAATTTGATAGATAAGCAACAGTTCTTTCAGCTCCACCACTGCCAAAATTCGAAACTAAAAATACTATCTTCATTTTTCTCCTAATAATTGTTTACTCTTCTTACTTTAAATGATGGGCAGTTTTATATAATCACCCAAAATCATATCCCACTCTTCGGGATCGAACGGAACGAAACCACTCCAATGGAAGAACGTCATTTCCCCAAAATAGATTTTTCCGTTAATATTATAAAAATCAACTCTAACTTGCGGAATTTTTGCAGATAAAATCTCCGCCAAGCGTTTCATTTCTTCAAAATTTTCAGGCTTAACGTACGGCGGTTCAGAATTTGGGTGACCGTTCGTAAACGGCAAGTGCTCAAATTTCTCGTTAAAGAAATCAAACTTCGTTTCTTCACCTATTTTATTTCTATCTTTAGCAACGAATAAAAGTTTAACCTTGCCGTTAAAACAGAAAAATTTATAGTCTTTAAGCTCGTAACCGCTCTCGTCAACCATAAATTTTTCAGCGATAATCTTTCTTGGAACGTCTTTATACGGCCACTCTCTACCACTTAAATAATAATCTTGATTAAGTCCTTTTTGAAGGTTTGATTTAACCTTTTCAACGTCGAGTTTAGCCTTATCTTTACAGATGCACATCCCTAATCCAGAGTTATGATTGCATTTTAAAACGAATTCGTTAGGTAGTGAGTCAAAATCAATATCGTTAACGTTATCCCAAACACCTAAAAGTGGTATTAAATGCTCTTCGCCTATCTTTTCCGCCACCCACTCACGAACTTTATACTTATCAACGAGCGTTGTGTAAAGTGGTTTTCTATCATAAAGTTTTAGCCATTGTAACTTTTCGTTATAAGTTTTTGGGTTTTCTAAATCTAACGACTTACCGATAGAAAATTTATATTTCTTTTTGATAAAAGTTTCATCATCAAGTTTTTTACACCCAAATCGTGACGAATTTATTAAAAACCTATATTTACTACTAAAACAGTATTTTAATAGTTTTTTTACGTTTGACAAAAGTTTTTTCATAAAACCAAATCCTAAAAATTAACAATTAAACAAATAATCTTCCCACCGTTTAAAAACGCTAGTAGGATAAAACTCTTTTGCCTTTTCTTTTGCGTTAACTGAAATTTCCCCCATGCGCTTTTCATCTCTATAGAATTCAAGCATAGTAGTTGCCAAGCAATCAATATCCCCAGTTGGAACTAAAATACCGCCGTCACCGTCAAAAAGTTCTCTTGGCCCACCACACGGGCAATCGGTTGAAATACAAGGAAGCCCAACTGCCATTGCTTCCATTAAAGCGTTTGGCATACCCTCGTAATCGGAAGATAAAACGAACATTTTTGCCTGTGATAACACACGAGGAACGTCACTAGTTAAACCTGGCAATTTTACCCTTTCTTCAAGATTTAAAGATTTTATTAAACCTTCAAGTTCAGCCCTTTGATTGCCTTCGCCGTATATAACCAAGTTGCCGTCAACTTTATCACAAATTTTACTAAATGCCTTTATTAATACGTCGTGGCGTTTTTGAGGAACAAGCCTTCCAACGGTAATTATATCTTTCGCATCTTCAATCTTTTGAACGTCAAAAAACTTTTTATCAACTTGATTAAAAATAACTCTTGATTTATCTTGAATTTTTTTAGGAAACCACGCCTTAGCGTCTTCCGTTTGGAAAATCACCCCGTCCGCGCGCTTAAAAAGCCTTTTCGCTAAAAACCTAAACAAGAAATTTCCATACTCTCTATTCGGGTCGTTTCTAACGGATAAAAAGACTTTGGCTTTTAATCTCCTACTTGCAATTATAGTTCTAAAATTAGGCTCTGCCATAAAGGAAACTATAACGTCGGGATTTTCCGCTTTCATAGTCTTTCTCAATCCCTTTACAAGGCGAAGATTTCTCTTTAAAGCGCCTTTAATATAACTATCAAACAAGGAAACTCTTTTAACCGTATCTAATAGCACGTATTCCTTTTCACTTTTAAACGAAGTAACTAAAATCACTTCGTTACCAGCAACGGAGAACTCGTTTGCAAGGTTTGTTATAACTCTTTCAGCACCACCGTGATGAATAGAGTTTATGTAAAACATAATTTTCATAATTTTACTTTAATATCTCAAAATAGAAATTTGTAATTTTATTTGCGGTGTATTTAATATCAAATCCACGCTTTTCAATTTCGCTAACAACGTCTAACCTTTCAGCGTTAAAATTAACTAAACTGTCAACCCACGCTTTTTTGTCGTCAACGGAAAGTCTTTTAACCAAACTAGTCAAATCAACGTCCTTGGTAACTCTATCCGACATAAAACACGTAAGCCCCGAAACTTGCGCCTCTACTATCGCAACGGGTAAACCTTCCCATAAGGACGGGAAAGCAAAAACGTCCATCGCGTTATAAAGTTTATCAAGGTCATCTCTAGAGCCGAGTAATATTACCGAAGAAGATATCTTAAGTTCTTTAATTTTGCTTTCAATTTGCTCTCTTAACTCACCGTCACCAGCAAGAAGTAACACGGCGTTTTTTCTTACCTTTAAAACTTCACTAAACACTTCAAGTAAGAATAAGTGGTTTTTAGGCTCGCGAAAATTTCCAGCGTGGCCTATAACGAACTTATCTTCAACACCGAGTTTTGCGCGATAATCTTTTCTAATTTCTTCGTTAAAAACGTATGAAGAAACGTCGATTGCATTTGGTAAGAATATATAATTAGCCTTTTTGCAAGCCTTTTCGCCGTAAAGCCATTTCCCAGCCTCAGTTGAACAAGCCATTAAGTAATCTGCTTTTCGCCTAAGTGGGCGCTGCAATATTTTTTTAATGATTGCAGTTATGCCCTTTCCGTTTGAAGTAGAGTGACTGTGAATAATAGTTTTAACTCCAAACTTTTTAGCAATAGAAATGTAAATCGATGCGTAACTTCTAACGTGTGAGTGAAGTATTTTATATTCTGGGTGGTCTTTAAAAAACTTGCGCCACGCTTTTTTTACCTTGAAAACGTTGAAACCTTTGAGTTTAGGCAAAACGAAAACCTTAGCGCCCATTTCTTCAACCATTTCTTTATAGCGAATTTGATTTGGCTCGTCAATGATAAAGTCAAACTGAATTTTTTCTCTATCTACGTTTTTATATAAATTTAAAACTACCGATTGTGAACCACCAACGTTAAGTCCGCCAATCATATGTAAAACTCTTAATTTTTCCATAAACTAGTACGCCTTGTGATTGTTTTATTTAAAACAGCTTATATAATTTAAAATTTCAACCGTTCGTTTATATGAAGGAACTATAACTGAAACTTTAATATTAGCCATTTTCTTCTTCCACCTTTTCCGTTTTTAATTCAACTTTATCGCCTTCAACAACACCGTCCCTCTTGAGAACTTTAAAGACAGTGCCGAATAAACATTTGATATCAAACCATAAACTTATCTTTTCAGCGTATTCGCCGTCGTATTTTGCTTTCACAACGTAACCAAGCTCATCACGCCCGTTGATCTGCGCCCAACCGCTAATGCCGGGGCGGAGAGCGTTCGCTCCGTACTTGTCCCTTTCTTCAATCAAATCAACTTCTTCAAGTATTACAGGGCGTGGACCTATAAAGGACATTTGCCCTACGAAAATATTGAATAATTGAGGCAATTCATCAAGCGAGGTTTTGCGTAAAAATTTACCAAGCTTCGTAATGTATTTATCAGAATTTACAAGCCCGTAAGTGGGAACGCTTTTAGGCGCTTCAACACTCATCGACCTAAACTTTAAAATATTAAAGGGCTTTTTGTTTCTACCATAACGCTTTTGCTTGAAAAACACAGGACCGCGACTATCTATCTTAATTGCTATAGCAATTATTAAGAAAAAAGGTAAAAATGCAAAAATTGCAATAAATGAAAAGAGTATATCAAAAACCCTTTTAAAAAAACTTTTGTAAATCTTCATATAATACCTAACCTAAAACCTTATGCGCGCATTAAAATATAATAATACTTATTATAGTATATACTTATATTGAAGATTTTTCAAGGGGTTTGGCGAAATTTTAACAAAATTGACAGACGTTTTGGCGTTTTTTATGCGAAAATGACGTAAAAAATAGGCAAAGCCACGCTTTGCCTACCGTTTATAAACTTTTACCGTTAGTTTTTATAACCTTTTTGTACCAAAAATACGAATTTTTGGGTATACGTTGTTGCGTTTTATAGTCAATATAGACAAGTCCAAACCTTGCTCTATACCCGCAAGCCCACTCGAAATTATCGCAGAACGACCAGTAGAAATAACCACGAACGTCAACCCCGTTATCACTTGCGCGCATAAGTTCTTTTAAATAAGGCGTCATATAGTCAATTCTTGCGTCATCTCTAACCTTGCCGTTTTTGCTTATTACGCTTGCCATTGAAACGCCGTTTTCCGTTACAAACACGGGAAGGTTGTAACGCTCGAACAAGAACTTAACGCCCCAGTATAAACTTTCAGGCATAAATTCCCAACCGATATCGGTTACGGCGTTTCCTAAGGCGTTTGGAAACACGTTAACTTTACCTGCCTTTCCTATCTTGTAACCCGTGTAAATATTATGCCCCAAAAAGTCGGTTTTTTGAGAAATTAGTTGCATATCGCCACGTTTAATCTCGGGCAAAATATCTTTAAATTCTTGATAATATTCCTTTGGATAATCGCCAAGATAAATGGGATCGCAATAAATAGAAACACACTCGGACGGGCTTTCAACGTTAAGCGAAAAATAATCCTTTCTCGCAACTTCTACGTCCGCTAAATCTTCAGTTACGGGGCAAGCAACCCAACTCGACGTTGAAATGCCGATTTTAGCGTTTCTAACCCTTTTCCTCAAAACTTTTACTATCGTTCCGTGAGATAACAAGAAGTTATGAATAACGTTTAAAGTATCCTTTTTATCAAGTTTAAGCCCAGGCGCGTGCCTACCGTAAACGTGCCCGTTACTTATAAACGAGAACGGCTCGTTAAACGTGATAAAATTCTTAACTCTATCGCCAAAATACTTGGCAACAACGCTTGCGTAATTTTCAAAAAACCCTACGATAAGTTCCCTATTTAAAAACCCACCGCCTTTTTGAATAGACACGGGTAAATCCCAGTGATAAAGCGTTACGTACGGCTCTATTTTATACTTTAAACACAAGTTTATAACTTTGTTATAAAACTCAACGCCTTTTAGATTAACGCTACCGTCTAAACTCAAAATACGGGTTGGCGAAATAGAAAACCTATATGCGTTAACTCCTAGGTTTTTCATAAGTAAAATATCTTCTTCGTAGCGGTTATAAAAATCGCAAGCCACGTCACCAGTTTGCCCGTCTTCAATCGCGCCTTCAGTGTGGGCAAACTCGTCCCAAACGCTAAGTTCTTTTTCGTCAACGTTCCACGCCCCTTCTATTTGATAGGAAGCGGTTGCAACACCCCAAGTAAAATCTTTAATAAAGCCCATATAAACTCCTTTTAAGCAATTATTCGTTTAACAATTCTAAATAAGCGTTAAAATATCTATTACCAAACTCTCTAAGCGAAAGGGAATTAAAATGAATACCGTCAGGTTTAAGCGAAAGCCCTTTTGAAGAGACAACCTTGCAATTTGGAACTTCTTTTTCAATTTCATGAAGCAATAAATTCATTTTTTTAGGATAGTCTTTGAAATCATAATCAGGATTCATATCTTCCGCAAGCTCGCCTATAATAAACGGCAAGTTTTCGGCGTTCAATTCCTTTCTAAACGCAGTTATCATATTGATAAGGCGTTCTTTGTAAAGCCCAAAATTATTATCGTTACAATCTTGCTCGCCTTGATGCCATAAAATACCGCCAAAGTTTGAAGATTTCATAGCAAGTTTAGCCATGAAAACGGCGTGTTCAAACAAAACTTCACCCGGTTGCCACTCAAGAACGGAAGTTCCACCGTCAGCGCAAGGGATAAGCCCAACTTTTTTATTGAAATGCTTAGCGTAACTATCGGCAAAACTTGCGGTTAAACATACACCGCTATGGAAAAGAACGTTAAAAATCGCCCTATCGGGGTTTATCGGCTCAGACATTTTTTGCCATCTACCCATCCTTATCATATAGCATAAGGGGTTATCTATCGGATCAACGTCTTCAAAATCGCCCCTACCCGCCATATTAGATTGACCTATCATTAAAAAACTTGTTATTTCATTGAGTTCTTTGTTATTTCCATCTATAATCATACCTTTCTCCACTAACCATTATAGTTTAACATTTATAATTTTTATAGTCAATAATTAGTCAAAAAAAACACTTTAAATAAGGTGAGAGTGCCGTTTTCCGCGAAACGAAAAAACACTAAAATAAAAAAGGGAAACGGGGGATTCCCCTACTAGGGGAAATGTCCGCAAGGACAAAAGGGTTGCCGTCCACGGCGAGTGGGATTCCCCTGTTAGGGGAAATATCCGCAAGGATAAAGGGGTTGCGCCACGCTAGGGGGCGAACCGTAGGTGAGAGTGCCGTTTCCCGCGAAACGAAAAAACACCGCATAAAGCGGTGTTTTTGAGTGGAGCGGGAAACGGGACTCGAACCCGCGACAACTGCCTTGGCAAGGCAGTGCTCTACCAACTGAGCTACTCCCGCATTTTCGAAAACAAACCGAACAAGCCAATTTGTTCCCGAAAAATACATAGGTTATAAAAATAAATACCACCTTGCGATGGTATTACTTTTTGGTGGGAGTTATAGGGCTCGAACCTATGACCCTCTGCTTGTAAGGCAGATGCTCTCCCAGCTGAGCTAAACTCCCAAAAAGGCACGCTAATCACAAGTGCCCTATTACTATAACATCAATTTGCTTTTTTTGCAAGTATTTTTTAAGGGTTTTTCAACTTTTCTTTGAAAATAATCTTTTTATTTTTGATAAAACTCGCTTAGGTAGCCTTAAAACCTTTCTAAGCCACACCCACTTGCACCAAAACGCTTTATAAAGTTTATATCTAAAACTCTTTTTAACGTCAATATACTTTTCGCCTTTATAATACCCAGCCATAACGCCGAGAATCATACTATCTTCAACACCGTATTCAAGCACGGTTTGGTTATCTCCCCAAAAAACGTAAGACGACGGCATAACCTTATAAACCCTATGCAAAACGTAAGTTCCGCTAACGCGCTTATATAAAGCAACGTCACCACGGTTAAGCCTTGACTTAGGCGTTTCAATCACAACCTTATCTCGCAAAGAGTTTAAAAGAGGGTTCATGCTCGTTCCTTTAAAATCAGAAACTATAACCCCAACGCTTTTTAGAGTTTGTTCAAAAGAACTATCAATCATCAATCGCACCTATTTCTTTAAGCGTTTTAATAATATTTTCAACGTCTAAACGGATAACTTCCTCTGGCGCGTCGTACTCGTTTAATAAGGCGCTCACAACTTCGTCAACGGTTGCGCCCTTTTCTAAAACCTTCCAAATAAACGCTCCGCTCTCGTTGAGTTTAACCATTGAATTTTTAATCTTTTCAGCATTAGCGCCAACGCCGATAACAACGTTAACACCCGAAATTTCTCTTAAAATAAAACCGTTTTTAATCTTCATATAACATACCTTCTAAAGAGCATTTTGCAGCGGAAATATCCATATTGCACTTTAATAAATAGAACTTGCAAGTCTTAGAGATAACGTCTAACACGTCTAACACTTTGTTTGCGGTAATAGCGTTATCAAACCCAACTGATTGCTCAAATAACACCTTTAAAAAATCTTTAGGCGAAACTTTTGAAATAGAGTTTTCATTAGCCCTTGTTACAACGCATATAGCTTTAAGCGGAGCGGACACGTTCTCGCCGAGATTATGCTTGCCGTTCCAAGGCGAGCCGTAAGCAATAACTTTGCCGTTTTCAACTTTCAAAATGGGCTTATCGTCGTTAATATAACAAAGTTTATCGCCTAACAATTGTTTCAAAAGCGCCGTATGGGTTGATTTTCCCGTTCCACTTGGGGCTGTGAACACGAAAGCGTTGCCGTTATATTTTACCGTTGAGCCGTGAAAAAGCATAGCGCCATAGTCAAGCAAAACGTTTGAAAGTTTGCGAAGAATTGCCGAATTTTCAATAAAATCATCACTTTCGCCTTTTAAAAGTTTTGCTTCGGCTAAAAAATCTTCAACGGTTATTCGCGCCGAAATTTCAACGGGGTTATCTCCAAAATATTCGTAATTTTTAAGCATATTTGCCGTGTATGGAAATTTATAAGCAATATCGGTAACCATACCTGCAATTAAATATTTTTTGCTCATTACAACCTAAAAAAATAAAAAAATACGGATAATTATATCCGCATTTTATTATATCATCCAAACACCTTATTGTCAATACCTTCCATTGCCGTAACTTCGAGTTCAAATTCTTTTTCCAAATCAAAAGTGGAAGCGCTATCAAACGCGGCAAGTTTAGATACCGATACTTCATACGCCGTTAACAGTTTAGTTTCGTTTTCATTTATTTTCTTTTGGTATTCTCTCGACTGAATTCTACCTGATATCGCTATCTTTTCGCCAACGGCTAAGTTCTTTGCAAACCTTGCGTTTCTACCCCAAGCAATGCACGGAATATAGTCGCTTTTATTGTAAGCGCGGTTAACGGCTACTAAAATATCTGCAATTTCACGATTGAAAGGGGTTGTTCTATAAACTGGTTGTTTACAAATATACCCGCAAAGCACGATATTGTTTGGGTTTTTGCCGTAATTTTCACTCATAAGTTCCCTAACAAAAACGGTGAGCATCAACTTTGACTTGCCGTCAACTTGCTTATTGTAACTTCTAAACTGCCCGACCGCCGAGATAACCGAGCCGATTTTTAATTTATTTGCTTCAATAAGGCGCTCGGAAATCGTAACGGGCAAAACGTCTGCTTCGCCAGACAATCTTTTAACCATAACTTCCATCTCGTAAAAACCTTCGCCGTAAACTTCGTGAGAAAATTTGGCTTCGGTTACTATTTCTCCTTTGATATACACTTTGTTGTTTTGTTTTTCAAGACTGTTCATTTTTTACTTGTACTCCAAAAGAATTTATTTTATAGTTTTCTTTATAGATTAGTTCGCTTATTTTAACGAACTCATATCCCTTTTCTTTTAAATTTGAAAGAATATACGGCAACGCTTCGTGAGTGTGAAGGGCGTTGTTGTGGCATAAGATTATAGATCCGCTTTTCGTTTTAGATAGCACCCTATTAGTTATCTCTTTGGCAGAAATATCCTTCCAGTCGATACTGTCAACGTCCCATTGAATAGTGAAAAGATTATAAGCGGTTGCAACTTCTAAAAGTTCGTTATCGTAATCGCCAAACGGAGCGCGGAAAAGTTCCACTTTTTGCCCAGTCAAATCTTCAATCGCTTTAACGGAAGAAGATAATTCTTCTTCTATTTGCGCTTTGTTTAACTTACTCATTTGAGGGTGAGTTTTTGAGTGCGTGCCGATTTCGTGCCCACGTTTAACTATTTCTCGAGCGACTTCAGGATATTTATTAACCCAAAACTCAACGCAAAAGAAAGTGCATTTTACTCCGTACTCATCGAGCGCGTCTAAAATCTTATAGGTATAATCCGCGCCGTAAGCGCAGTCAAACGATATGGCAATTTTATTGTCGTTTCTCTCAACTGAGTAAATAGGCGTTTTTCTAACCGTTCCGCCCGAGTATACTGCAAACGCTCCCGTTTTTGAAACGGCAAGGCATAAAACTAAGATTAAGGCTATCGAAATTACTGAAAAATAAGCAATAGGCTTTTTAAACGCTTTCAAATCACTTCTCCATTATATCAATCGCTTGTGATAATATATTGACTAAATTTGACAAATTTTGGAAATTTTAGTCTAAAACATTTCACAGTTATATCATATTTTATTATGCGGTTTCTAATTTTATACATAAAAAAAGAGCGGAAGTTAATCCGCTCTTTTATCGTTTTATTGCATTGTTCTAAATATTAAAAATACCACTGCCGTTACGGCGATTGTGAAAAATACCGATGCGATTGCGCTCCACACTTTTGACGCGCGACTTTGATTATTGTTATCGTTCATAGTTATTTCTCCTTATTTATTACCGATTAAATCTTGCCAGTAGAAATCTTTTAAAGTTTTTCTAAGCATTTCGGAATCGGCATACCTTGTAAGTTTACCGCCTTGAGCAATAGATATAATACCCGTTTCTTCAGAAACGATAATACTCGTTACGTTAATCATTTCGGTTATGCCTATGCCTGCTCTATGGCGAGTGCCAAGTTCTTTGGGAAGGTCAGTTTCTTGCGATAAGGGAAGGAAGCAACCCGCCGCCAAAATCGTATCGTTTTGGATAATCATAGCCCCGTCGTGAAGGGGGGTTTTGGGGAAGAAGCAACTCTCGATTACTGCGCTTGAAATATTAGCGTTAAGCCTTACGCCACTCGATACAACGTTATCCGGGATTTTAGTGTTTGATAAAACGATAATTGCGCCGATATCGTTTTTAGACATATTTTGCAAAGCCTTGATAATCTCGTTGATGCATTGAGTAACGAGTTTAGCAGAAGACTTAACAATGTTTGAAACGTCTTTCGGTTGGTGAGTTTTGTTCTTAACGTTCCACACCGCTCTTTTGATTTCCGTCGCAAATAATAGGATAATACAAAGCACGAACACTGCGTAAAAAATAATAAACTCAGTTCGGCTAAGGTCGGAAATTATCGTGATAAAACCTAAAAACAAAACGTAGAAGAAATAAACTATTGAAATCTTCGTTGCGTTATTGCGCCTTAACAAACTAAAAATAAATACGTTTAAGACGAGAAGTAAAAATAAAAGCACTCCGTCGTACACGCCGAACGACTTTATAACCGTAGAGGCTTTTTGTATAAAATTTAAAATCAATTCTTTCATATACTACCTATTCGTTAACCATTGTGTTTAAAATTGAATTCCAAAGCGCCGTATCAACGCTCAACTCTCCACTCTTAAAAGCCCCGTCGTAATAGCTAAGTTTATCGCAAATTTGCTTTAAGCGTTTAGGAGTAAAGCGCTTTGCTTGCTCCCTTGCCTTTTTTATAACGAAATCTTTCGTTTCAAGCGCAGTTGCAAGTTCTTGATTAGTTGCGCCAGAAACTGCAACGTGAAGAAGCCTTCTAAAGTGATAATAAACGGATATAAACAACCTTTGCTTATCTTGGTTTTTGTTAAGAAGTTCAGATAAAATTTCAAACGACTTGCCGTAATCACGCTTGCCGATTGACTCCGTTAGTTCGTAAACTTGAAAATCTTGCGATTTGGAAACTAAAAGATCAACCGTTTCTTCAGTTATCTCAGCGTTTTTACCAACGAAAGTTATAAGTTTTTCAATCTCACCGCTAATTCTCGTCATATCCATATTAGAATACTCTAAAACGAGTTTTATAGCGCCGTTAGTTATCAAAACCCCCTCGTCAAGAGCGCGCCTTTTTAAATAACTAACGATAACTTCTTCTTCCGCCTTGTAACAATCAACGAAAGTAACCGTATCGAGTTTTTTAAGGTTTTCACACTTTTGCTCGTTAACGATAATCAAAACGGTCGTATCCGACGGATCTAAGAAAACTTTTTTTATCGCCTTGTTTTTAAGTTCAGTAGCGTTTGGATAATAATCTCTCAAAACAACGTAACGCCTTTCACTTAAAAACGGATAACTCTCCGTTGCGGTTAAAAGTTGCTCAGGGTCAGCCTTAATATCTTGCCCGTAAAGGTTGGTAAGGTTAAGGTCGGGTTCTTGGAGCGCTTTTTGCTTGATAAGCCTAACGGCGGTATCTCTTAAGAACGCGTCTTCCCCTTCAACCAAATATATGCGTTCGAGCGTTTCACTCAAACTTTTTTTAAGGTCTTTGAATTTCACGGATATATTTTAACATTTTAAGTTAAAAAAATCAATACAATATGGCAAGTTTACCGCGCAAAAGGTTAAAATAAAGGCTAATAAGATTATTATACGCAAAATATTTAAAGATTTTCCACTTAAATTTAGTTTGCCACTAAAAGTATATAACGTTAAGTAATAAAATATTGCCGATATTAAAAACCTAAAATTTCTAAGCATAAAAATTTCAGTGCTTGCAAGAGATAAACCCCTATCGATAACCGCAAACGAAAGATTTGGAATTATTGCAAAAATTTCAAAACCCGTTACCGCAAGAAGTATCGTTGAAAACAAAATCAACGGATATAATAGCGTTATAAACGGAATTATAACCATATTGAACAAAAAGCCAAACGCCGAGCAATAGCCCACCATATCGATAAGTATCGGCATTGAAACGATCTCTGAAATTAAACACGGCGCTAAAATTTTAGCAAAGAATTTGGGAAGAAATTTACTTAGCCTTTTTTCAAGTGGGTTTGCTAAAAATATAAGCCCCGCGTAAACTGAGAAGGGAAGCAAAAATCCAAGCGTGAATAGATCGGTTGGATTTATCGCTAAAACGATAAAAGCGCTTAAAAATAAGTTGGTTGACTTATCACTCTTAACCCCTAATAAACTTGCAGACTGGCGAACGGAAATTATTATAAACGCCCTTAGCGTTGATGCGGAAAACCCGCAAAACCCAGCGTAACAAAATAATAATAGTTCAATTATCGGAAACGATATTTTAGCCTTTACTTTAAGTAGTGAAAAAACAACCGCTAAAACGCCGTACAGTAACCCTATATGCAAGCCCGAAACTGCAAACAAGTGAGCAACGCCAACGTTTTGATAATTTATAATCTTGCTATTAGGAATATAAACGGTTTCGCCAGTTAATAGCGCGTAAGTTAAATAAAAGGTTTTCGGCAAACTTTGTTCAAGGGATTTTAAAAGTTTAAACTTCATTTCGGGAATAAGACCGTTTAAACCTAAAACCTGAACGTTTGATATATCGGTAGCGGCGAATTTTGCCCCTGAAGAAAATGAATAATCGCCTTCATTTATCGGCTTAAAGCTAGCGATAAAGGAAATTTTCGTTCCTTGATAAATTCTCGTTTTGGTTGACAGCTTAGCGTAAATCACGGCGCTAGTATCGCTTTCAATATCTCCCTTTATAAGCACGGAATAATCATAACCGCTATCGGTTAAGTATTCAAAATAAATTTCTTTAACGCTACCTTCAAACTTTTCGCCGTTTATTGTTTTAGTTGGGAATTTAAGTTTAGCGCCCATCAAAATCATACCAAGGAGCGTAGCGGCGATTATCAAAATGCAAAAAACAAATTTCAACTTTCGCTTTTTAACTATAAAGAAAATTGCAAACGCCAAAATAACGGTTGCAATCATTATAAATATTGCCACCGCTAAACCGCTTGATATAAAAGTTTTTAAATATCCTATTAAAATTCCTAAAATAAGCCCCGCCGTTAATATTACGGCAGGGCGGAAATTCATAAGTTTTTTCGTCATTAGCATGATTAAAATTCGTAAGATTTTCCTTCAACCGCGATTTCCGCGTTTTTAAATTCTCGTATTTCTTCTTGCAACTGCTCACTCGTGTACTTTTCGTTTAAATGAGTTACTAAAACTCTGCCTTCAAAGTAGTTTGAAAGAGCGCACGCTTGCTTTATGCTCATGTGGGGTTTCCCTTGCATATAATCACTTTCAATAAAGGCCCCGTCACACAGCGAAAGGTTAGAATTTTTAACTAGTTCTTTTAAATTTTCGTTTTCGGTAGTATCGCCAGTATAGGCAAAAACCGCCCTATCGCTTTTTATTTTAACACCAAAGCTTAGAACGGGGTGCGTCATTTTATAAAAAGAAAACTCAAGGTCGTTTTCGCGATAAAGTTTGCCTTCTTCAATAAAAATAAGGTTAAACTCCTTAATAGATTTTATCGTTTCAAGCAATGGGCAATTAAAGCTAGGAAGATAAACGTTCAACTTTTCTTTTCTCCCCGAAAATGCGAGAGCATACGATAAAACGCCAACGTCAGCCGTATGATCAAAATGAAGGTGTGATAAAATTAAAAATGATAAATCTTCAACTTTTTTATACTTTTTGTAGCGAGCCAAAACACCTGAACCTAAATCAAGTAAAACGTTCGACTTATCGCTTTGCAATAAATACCCAGACGTTGCCCCACCGTCAGGAGCGAACGGACCGAATTTTCCAAGAACAGTTAGTTTCATAAATCACCAGTCTAAAACCAAATCGTCGTTTTCTTCTTTAATCTTTATAAAGATAGGCTTTTCCCATCTATTTTTATCACGCCTGTAAAAATTCGGCGAGTGAATAGAAAGATACATTTGCCCGTCGTGATCGGTAAAAATCATGCCGTGCCCACCGTCTAAATCTTCGGGGCTCATATCCCTTGTAAATAACGGCTTTTCAGGTTGAATCCAGTTGCCGTCCATCTTGCCGTTATCACTTCTTGCAACCATAACGCAGTATTTGGAAACCGTTTGATAGTTTGACCATAGCATTAGTAAACTGCCCTTTTTAGTCCTATACAAATAGCACCCGTCAGTAACGTTTAATAACGGGAATTCGGGGCTATCCGCCCTAAAAATTTCCTTAGGCTCGGAAATCATTTTAGTTAAATCTTTATCCATTTTAGCAACGCACATGCGCCCTATATGATCGGGAGCGGTAACGTGCTCGTCAACGTAAACAACCCAAGGTTGACCGTCCTCGTCAACGTATAAACTCGCGTCGATACTCGACTTTTCTTTAGGTGTGAAAGTTCCGTTAGAAACCTCGATAAACGGACCTTCAGGACTTTCCGCCCTAAGCGAAGTACAACCCCTAAAACCCGTTTCAAGCGACAAATAGGTGGTAAACATATAATACGCGCCGTTATACTTATAAACTTCAGGCGCCCATCTTATTTCGTGAGCAAACTTAGGCGGATTAACAACAACCTTTTTATCAAGCAGTTTCCACTCGCCGTCAAGCCTACCGCTCGTATTTTTAAAAACTTTCCACTCAGAACCGTACATATAGTAGGCGTTATCTTCAACTAAAACGAAAGGATCGCGAAGTCTATCAACGTTTGCAGTTATATATTTTATACTTTTATTTTCCATAAAACGCTCCTTATTTACGTTAAAACCATTTTATCATAATTTAAACTGTTTTACAATAACTATTGTAAAATTAAAAAGGATATGTTAATATAATTTCATAGTACCACTTAAGGAGAAAGTTATGTTTGAACCTTTACATTTCGTTTGGCTTGCAATCTCAGCCGTTTTAATAACCGTTGGCGTTATTTTGGCGGTAAAAAAGAACTTATCGTTAAACGGAGCGCTCACTATTTTTTGCGTTATATGCGTGCTTTCAGAAGTTGTTAAAATCTTCTACGTTTTGATTAGAAAAGAACGTTTTTTATTCAAAGATAACGGCGAATTTTTAGGTGCTTATATCAAAGAAACAGACCTTCCTTTCCATCTTTGCTCAATGCAAATTATCTTTTCGTTTATCGCAAGATTTACAAAGAGCGAAAAGGTTAAAAACTTTTGCATAACGTTTATGATCCCAACGGGGCTTATAGGAGCTATTGCCGCCCTCTTTATCATAACCGTTCCAACCGTGTTTACTAACGTTAGAACTTATCAATACGTTTTGTATCACGCAGGGCTCGTTTGGATATCTATCGTTTTGATTTTCAAAAAGAAAGAAAGGCTTGATATAAAAGCGTTTTTCAAGGTTATAATCGGGCTTTTCGTGGCGGCAATATTCGCAATTTATATTAACGGTTTAACCCAAAATACTAATTTCTTATACGTATCTGCTCCGCCGATGGAAGGCTTGCCCGTTCTCAATATGAACAACGGTTACCTTTGCTATTTCTTATCCTATATGGGCGTTGCTGTATTGCTACTTTTAATATTCTTTTTGCCGTTTATTATTTATTACAAAGTTAAAGATAAAAAACAATAATAAAAAAACCGCTCTTTCCGAGCGGTTTTAAATTACTTTGTAATTTCACTAATAAGCTTATCAACCATGCAAAGCATCCTTGGTAAATGGAACGGGCCTTTGAACGTTGAGCCTTTGGTTGACGGCATCGTTGGCTTTCCGTCACGGCGCAAATATCCGTACCACTCGCCGTACTCTGCATCGTAAAAATGCTCGATAGCGTAGTCGTAAGTTTTATAGAACTTTTCAAGATATTCTTCTTTACCCGTATCTCTATAAAGCATAAGTGAAGAAATTATCGTTTCGTTGTGTGGCCACCAAAGTTTCATATCGTGCTCGTACGCTTCGGGCGGAAGACCTAAAGCGTCAACGAAATACAAAAGACCGCCGTATTCGTTATCCCAGCCGGCGTTAAAGGCGTTGTTAAACACCTTTTCGCACTTTTCAATCAAACTATCGTCGCCAACCACTTTCGCGTATTCAAGCAAGAACCAAACGCCCTCGATATCGTGCCCGGGGTTTACAATTCTACCGTCAGTATAACCAAGGTTTGCCTCGCCGTTTACGCCAACGTTTTCAAGCAAGCACTTAAGGTCGTCCTTTACGTGATAGGTAAAAATATCGTCAACGCAAGTTTTTGCCCTTTCAAGATATAAATCTTTATTTTCAGGATCAACCCTAAGCATAACTAAAGTCATGTTAAGATAAATCATCGGATAGCCGAACGCTCTACCCGAACGGGTTTCGCTAATCGTTTTAGAGCCAAGCCCCGTTGGATCAACCCCACCGTGCCATAAATCCCAGTAAACGTTATAAGCCTTTTTTGCTCGTTCTAAATAAACCTTTTCGCCCGTAACCCCGTAATATTCGGCGTTAGCCATAGAATAAAAGGTTTCCGAATAAAAATAACGGCGTTGGCGAAGGGGCTTGCCGTCACCCGTTACGGTGAAATATAATCTATCCCCTTTTTCACGGTTAATGCAGTAGTTTTCTAAGAAATCTAAACAAGATTTGCTCGCTTCAAGCCACTCTTTTTTAACGCCGTAATTAGCTGAAAGCCAAGCAAAAGTCCAAGCGCATCTGCCTTGCATCCAAACGCTTTTATCGGTAGAATAAACCTTGCCCGTTCTATCTAAGCAAGTGTAAACACCACCGTTTATTTTATCCATGCCGTTTTTAAGCCAAAATTCCGAGCACTCTAAAAGTTGGCGCTTAACTTCTTTTTGTATATCTAAAAGTTTTAATTTATCCATAAAAATCTCCTTTATTTAATTTTATTATGAAAATTAAAATATTTCAATATAAAACTCAAATAAAGTCAAAATCGCCGTAACAATAAGTCAACGGCGATTATATTTATTATTTTTTGTTTCTAAAAAATATTTGCCTTCTAAACAAAGCAACGTTCAAAACTATAAACGCAACGCCGAATATCGCTAAGCAAAGATACGGCTGAACGGGAGCAAGCGTTGCAAGGAACATCATCGGAAAACCTAAAACGATTGCAGGGAAATTTTGATAAACCAAGTTGTCAGACGCAGGTGTTCTAAAATCACCGTCAACTTCCCTAAGCAAGATTATGCCCGTGCTTGCAGTACCCGTGAGCATACCGTACATCGTTAAAAACTGTTCTTGAGCGTAATCGGGAAAAAGTTTTTTTGCAACGAACAAGTTGTAAACGTAAGTAACGATAGCGCCAACAACGCCCATTATCAATATTATTCCCCAGTAGTTTTGCAAAAGGTCAAGCCTAATCGCCGCAATACCCGCAACAACCATTATGTCAAAGAATAAATTACTTGCTCTCGTCATAAGGAAGTTGTTCGTATACTTTTTCTTGGAAATGCCTTTCTTGTATAAGAAATTTAATAAAACCTTTAAAAGCGTTGCAGTTAAAACGCCTAAAAGGAAGTTAAAGCCGTAAATAAGCGCTTTCATGCCGGGGAGCAACTTTCCAAGCCCAAACATAATAAGGAAAGCAAAAACGTAAGCAACCATAATAAGCGCTATTTGAACGGTAAACTTATCAATACTTTCTTGCATGGGAATCTCGTCGATATTTTCAACGGTATCGGTGTGCAAACTGCCGTCAGTCCTTGAAGATAAAACGAGTTTACCCCTACGCTTTTGAACGTTTAAGAAAATAACTCCGCCAAGCGCCGCCGATAAAAAGCCGAGAGCGGCAACCGTAAGCCCGAAAGCCTTACCGCCAACGAAGCCAAACTGAGATTCGTAAATAGAGCCGTAGTTAAGCGCTTGCCCCGTGCCTTGCCCGTAACCAAACGGTAAAAGCGCTCCCGCTGCCGGGAAGAAATCTTTAATGATAAGGGCAACGATAATGGTAATTCCCATGCCAACGAACGCTTGCAAAAGGTAAGTTGCAACGGTTGTCATACCCGTGTTTAAAATTTCAACGGAACGTTTTTTGTTGAGTTTACCGCCGTTAGTTTTAAGCGAAGAAGCAATAAAGCCAAGCGCCAACGTGTGATAAGTTATAATTTCAAGCGAACTCATGCCGTTTCCACCGAAAATTGCGCTATCGAACAACACCTTATCCGTTATCGCGTTATACACGGAAGATATGATTAAAAGAATTAACCCACCTAAAACGGAAGTTGGAATTAGAGATTTGTTAAGAAACGGTATATTCTTTTTCAAAATGTTAGCGACTAATAAACTGCCGAGTAACACCGAAAGAATCATTATAAATCCCCATACGTTATAGTCCCAAAAATTGTTCATTTTCGTCTCCTTTTTTAACGTTTTTGTATCGGAAATAGAAGTTAACGTATTTTAAAGCGTTAAAACGCTTATCGCCTTTAACTTGATAAATCTTATCGCCGTGATAAACGTTTAACTTATTTCTTCCAAGAACGGAAATTGCCGAAACCGAATCAAAATCAAGCGCCAAAGAGTTTTCGTTTGAAATAAAAATTATCTTATCGCCGTAAAGTTTAATTTCAGCGCTATCGTAAAGGCTCTCTTTCTTTTTATAAGGGATAACTAGCTTAACAGTGGCTTGGTCTATATAGGCAGGCGCATCGTAAAACTTATCAATATCTAACTTATTTATGAAAGACTTTTGATATTCATACCAGTCGTTAACCGTTTTAAACGGAAACTCACAGTCAACGCCTTTAAACTCTTTGTCCACCGTATATTCGGCTTGTAACCCACACTTTTTGCAAGTAACGAAAGCGCCGTTAGAGTGAAATTCACTAAGCCCGCATTTAGGGCAAACGTAAACGCATCTTTCAAGATATTCCGCGCGTTTTTTGTGCTTAAACTCGCCGATAATCTTAGTTTCGTCAACAAACGTTTCTTTTACGATTAAATCGTAAATATCATTTGCCGAAAGATTTTCATATTCGCTCGGCTCTAAAACCTTTGAAACGTAACCCACCATCTTGCCTTTGCGCTTAACGTCACTCCACCTTGGCTCAACACCGTAACCGCCCTCAATCTTGAAAAACGCTACGGGCAGTTTAAGTTTCTTGATAAGCCCTGCAATAGTCGGATTGATATATTCCGTTTTGCCACTATAAGTTCTATTACCTTCAGGCGCAATACAAACCGATCCACCTTCGCTGACAACTCTCATTAAGTTTAAAACCGCTCTTGCGTCAGTCGTCTGCTTTTTAATGGGAATAGGCGCGATTAAGTATTTAATGAGTTTTGAAACCCAACCGAGCGAGAATATATCTTCAGTTGCCATATAGTATATAGGGCGCTTGAAAGATAAGCCAACGAAAAACTGGTCAAGCGGGGTTTGATGGTTTAAAAGTATGATATAAGGGCGCTTTTGCTTGTCCTTATAGCGTTTGATTTTTATACCGTACGCCAAGCGAGTATAAATAAACATGGGATAATACGCCAAAAACGTTATTACTTTATGGCGGAATTTTATCCACTTTTGTTTGCGGTTTTTCTTGCTCATTTTTACTCCTTAGCGTACTTTTTACTTTAACATTATAAATCTTTAAAGTTTTAATGTCAATTTTATTCAAAAAATATCACATAAATTACACATGTAACGTTTTTGCACAAGATTTTTATGGAAACGCATACCGCTAAAGCGGACAACCGAACCACAAGTTGTTCGTATTATCCACTCTCGAACCCACAACAAAACGGATGCGCAAAAACACATCCGTTTTGTTTATGGAATAAAAGTAAAAAGGCGCATGAGAGAAACTCTATTACGCCTTTAATTTTTCTTTTAAAACTGTATAATTTATTGTTAATTAGCCATTGTAAACGCTTCTACCATATTCAGTTGCTTACCGCGAAAAAAACAACTTAACTGTTTAAATTGCGCCTTATATGCGTCTATCCCTGTAGATGAAGAAGTGATAAAACGTATATTCAATATTTTTTTATTATCACACAAAGAAAGAATATTTGCATTAAATTTCTCAATGTAAGGCGTGCTTCCCTGTAAACATATTAAGTAAATTTTGCTTTTTGGTAGCGCGGATTGAATTAGTCTTATGATTTGATTATATTGCTTTATAGCGTCAACGTTGTTTTCATCTTCTTCTCCCAACGCTATAAAAATTGTTGCAGGGCGTATAGATATAATGCAGTCTTGAACGATTTCAAGCGCTTCGCTCGTCGTTAGTCCTTTAATGCTTCGATTGTAGATAGCATTTTCAAAGTGATATCTGTTAATCAATTCATACAAAGGAAAATCTGCCATATAAGTAGATCCAAATACTGCAATCTCTCCTTTAAGCGTAATATCATTTAACCCTATCATTGCATTTGCCGTTACTTTTACACTCTCTTTCATAATTTTATCTCCTTTTCATGCTTACGATTGATATAAAATAAAACCAAATCAACTGAAACGATAATCAAATTAAAACAATACATAATTAACACGTAAGATAGTTGATTGTTCATAATTTTGCCTATGATGCCCGAAATATAGCCTACGATAATAGCAACAATAAAAACAGAGCTCTTTCCTTTCGTGCTCTTTGATTTTATGCTTTTGTATACGGATATAGGCCACGATAACCCAAAACAAATAAGCATAATAAACTCAAAAATTTGCATTTGACTTTCTCCTTTTTGTTTTTCCTATATTTTATATTTGACAAAAGTAAAAGTAAAATATATAATTTTTATTGAAATGATAGGCTATACCTATTAAGGAGTTTATATGGATATACAAAAATTGAAGTATTTTTATACTACAGCACAATTAGAACATATCACTCGAGCTTCGGAAATATTGCATATTTCGCAACCATCGTTAACGCAAGCAATACATTCGTTGGAATTTGAGTTGGGCGTTTTATTGTTTGAACGTCAAGGTAGAAGAATTATTTTAACTCAATTCGGAAAATATTTAAAAGAACGTTTAGATTCTTTATTACCACAGTTTGATAATATCCCAAACGAAATAGAGCAGTTAAAGAATTCTGTAAATAGAACTATCAAATTAAACATTTTAGCGGCATCATCTTTCGTCATAAACACAATTATGTCTTATAAAAAGAAAAATCCCGACGCAATTTTTGAATTTGAACAAAATGAGCAAAAATATAATTGTGATATTGTTATTACTACAAACGGTCTAAATAATGACAATTCTAAAAATTACTTAAAGCGATGCATAAGAGAAGAAAAAATATATCTTGCCGTACCAAAAACTTCCACTTACGCTTCGTACGCTTCTATAGATTTAACAAAGGTAAAAGATGAAAGTTTTATAATGCTTTCAAATACTCGTTTATTTGGTGTGATATGCAACAAATATTGCTCTATTGCTGGCTTTTTACCAAAAATTTTATTTGAATCAGATTCGCCCGTTGCCGTTCAAAATATAATTAGTATGGGCGCAGGCATAGCCTTTTGGCCGGAATATTCTTGGGGTAAAATAAATAACAAAAACGTTGCCTTAATTCCTATCTCTTATCCTGTTTGCCAAAGAGATTTAATAATAGAACTTCATAGTCGATTACCAAAATCTGCTTATGCGGAAGATTTTTACAAATATTTACTAAACAAAATTTAAAATAGCGCTACGTAATCACCCGTCTACTTGCAAAATTACAACACGGCAAGCCGTAATGCAATACCAAACTTTTACGTTTAATAAAAAAGACCCAAGCTAATTAACTTAGGTCTTTTTTAGTTGTTAGAGGTGGATACAACCGAACCACAAGTGGTTCGTATTATACTATTTTGGTGGGGAGAGGTGGATACAACCACACCCTACTTCGTAGGGACACCCTGGCTGACCTTAGTCCGTCAAAGTAAGCCCGTCATATGACGGCCGAACCACAAGTGGTTCGTATAATCCACTCTCGAACCCACAACAAAACGGATGCGCAAAAACACATCCGTTTTGTTGGTGGGCTATTGGGGATTGAGTTTGAACACCTTGCAAGCCGTTCAATACCGCGTTTGTTTCCGCAAGACGTATTTTTGATATTGACTTGTCAACGCCAAAATTCAAAAACGTTACGATTTGGTCGTCGTAAACAAACAC
>JAFWXO010000010.1 GCA_017545865.1 Clostridia bacterium
TAAATCAAACGGTGTTTGTTGAAGTTCCCTTGTTGTTTGAACGCAAATATGAAAATAAGTTTGATAACGTTTTAGTAATTACTCGCCCCTTAAAAGATAGAATTGACAGCGTTAAAACCCGCTCTAATTTAACTGAAGAGCAAATTAAAGCACGCATCAATGCGCAAGTAAATTACGAACAAATTGACCTTTCCCCTTACACGGTTATTATGAACGACGGCGACAAAACGGCGTTAAAAGAAAAAGTGCTTGACGCAGTTAAAAAACTGACTGAAGAATAGAAATATAAAAACCCCCTAACGGCGTTTCAAAATTCCGTTAGGGGGTTTTGTTTAATCTTTGTCAATAATGAACTCTTTAATTTCGCCAACGGCTATCGTTGCGCTTAACTCTTTTCCGTTAAACTTGATAGTAAACTCTTCGCTTGCATTCTCTAAACAATTCATATTTAGCGCGTGTATATAATAATTGTCTTGGGTTTCTCTTATCGTAAACGATACGTTATTATTATTGCACTGTGATAAACTATTTTCGCCCATAAGTTTAAGAACGTACTTGTAAACTTCAATATCGTTTTCTCTGCAAGGATAATCTTTAAATGCGGTAAAATAAACCTTGCCTTTTCCGTAATTATTTAAATATACAACGCCCTTTCCGTTTTGGTCAGAACAAAGCACCTTTGCCCCTAACACGTTACCAACGGCAATTTCTAAATCTTGTTCAATCCTAAACTCTTTTCCGTCAACAAAACTAATATTTTTTGCAATCTTTTCAGCACCTTTGATATCCACCCCGATAAAATCTTTAATCTTTTCGCCGTCAACAAATTCAAAAGGCAAATCGTTGCGGTCAACTTGGTTAAAGTGCGCGTAAGATATCATAAGTTCGCCACCATTTTGAACGAAGTCTTTAAGTTTTGAAAGCAAATCTTCATCCATCGTGTTCCAACCAAGAAGAGATAGTTGTTTATATTTAGAAAAATCGCCGTCTGCACTAACTATATCCACGTTTCCATAAGGCGTGCCTGAAAATAAATTTTTGTTTAAGGGACTTTCAAAAACGTTTTGCTTATCAGAAGGTGGCAACCACTCTTCAGTTGCGTTCCACGCTATTTGATAATCGTTATTCCACTTGCCCCAAACGTTGCTATCCCAGTCTTTTTCTTTAAGTTCTGCAATTCTATCATTGAGTTTCCACATAAAAAATTCGTTCCTGCCATAGATAAACGCCTTGTCTACCAAAAGTTTGCCCTTTCTTTGATGAGTTAAGGCATATTCATAAAACTCTCTATGATATTTTCTATTTACTGTGCAGAACTCACTTTCCCAGTCGCAACGCTCAAAAGCGTTGGTCTTAAAGAGTGAATTTTCAGCATAAAGATATTTTGCGCCGTTAAGATATAAATATTGCATTGCAAGCCTATACTTATTAGACTTAACAACGTCCACGGGTACGCCAAAATACCAATCGGTAGGAACGTGCGCGCCCCAAGTTTTAACCGACGTAGTTCTAACTGCACCCACAAGTAAGTTTAAGTTTGAAACAGGCTCAATGGTAATTCTATCCACCCCCGATTCCCCTTCGTAAATGCAGAGCATA
>JAFWXO010000011.1 GCA_017545865.1 Clostridia bacterium
CTCCTTCCTATAATTTCTCCTCCTTTTATTTTTTTGTTGTTTGGGGTATTAGGGGTTTCCCCTAACGAGGCGATTTGAAAAATCGTGTATTTGGCAAGACAAATACGTTCCTCGCTATATCGACGAAACCAACCATACCCATGTCATATTAAATTGTATTTTGGACGTAGAAAAAGCCCGACAGTTTATCACTGTCGAGCCTTAATTCCCACGCTTTTGAAAAACGGGTTCTATTACGCCGATTACTCATTTTTAATTTTTGGCAAGTCCTTTCCTTTCTACGAAAGGAAAAACGCTAATTTCTAATTTGATTTACTTTGCGATTAAAAATAATTTTTTCACTTTTTACCATTTTCTTGCGAATTTCTTGCCATATACAGTGAACTCCCCATCCTCCTTTTCTTCCACACAACCAATAGGAAGCGCCGTGTAACGAGAAAAGTTCTTAAAGTGTGGAGTGTTTACAATGGGGGCATAGATTCGCCAATCGGAAGGACTATTTTTTTCGTAATGTCTAAGCACTAATATAAGCACGTTTTCATTCGTTAGCCATTTTGAAACTAATCTATCTCTTTCAGATTTTGTCCCTGCTATCTTATCGTAAATAAGTTCCTTTTCTTGGTCGTCCGCTATACGAAGTTCCATATACAAACGACTAATTCTTGCCTTACACTCATCGCAAATCTCAATGATTTTGTCCCTATGTCGATAATCGGTCGCGTTGTCCGAAGTTGTCTTTTCAACTATCGTCCAAGATATGGGAGCGTAAAATACCTTTTTTTGTTTTCCTTTTTGAAAGTTGAACTTTTTAACGGCTTGGTAAATATAATCCATCGCCGTATTGTAAAACTCGTACTCGTTTTCCTTTCCCTTCTCGTCTATCTCCTTAAAGAAAATAGGCGCAGGTCGATTATACTTTTTGCGCAAAGCGGAAAGTTCTTTTCCAACGTTTACGTTATCGTAAGCGCGCTTTGCTTTATCTATTTCCAATCCCGATAAAACGGCAAGTTTGCAAACGTCGTTATAAATCTCTAAGATTTCCTCTATGGGCGCGCCGTGATGGATTTCGTTCCATATAATACTGTTTAACTTTTGCGAAAGGTTTACTATCTCACCTATTTTATTTTCGCTCGTATCGTGGTCAAGCTCGGCAAGAGTTTGACCGTTTTTACTCATAGATGGGATACCACAAACGGGCACTTTGAAATACTCTTTATGCTTCTCGGCGGCTTCTACTAATAACTTATCATCGGTTATGAGCATAGCGTCCGAATCGTAATCGCAACCGTTTAGACGCTGTTGTATATTCTCACCAATAGCGTTTACGCACACGATATTTTTACCCAAATCAAAGTAGTTCCAAATATCGCCGTCAAGATTATTTTCCACGCAATAAAGATTGCCCATCGTGATATGTGGTGAGCGCGCACAAAGAAGTTTTGCACCATTTGCAAAGCGTTTAGAGTGTATTTGTCCTTTCTTCAACTCACTTGTTATATTTTCGCCGGCTATGTATTTTAACAGTTCCGGACCGTTACCAAACAACGTTGCGTTCGTGCCGTTCAAAAGAATATGTCCACGGCGTAAATTGGTTTTGAGTCCGCTTACTACGTCATCTCTAAAATTAGCGTATAAAGCCGTACAATTAAAGGTTGTAAAACTCATCAGTAATCGGAAAATGACTTCCGCACGTTCGGCAAGTCCGTCGGGGATTTTCTTTTCTTCCCCGTCCTTTTCCCTCACGTAAGCATCAGTAAAATGATAGCGCATAAACTCTGCATCGTTACGGACAAGCGAGATATAATCAAAACTCGGTTTTAATAATTCTTCCGCTTGTGCTTTATCAAACCCCAACGTATTAAGTAGTTGATAACTGCTTTGCACCATATCGCCGTGAAAAAATCTCGTGCCTTTATCCCATTTCACCACACCGAAAGTATTATCTACGCTTTCTATCCACTTGCGAATATTCTTCTCGGAAAGACCGCCTGCGAATTTAAGATACTTCAAACTGTTGGGCGTCGTTACCATTACGATTTGACTTACGTCGGTTGCAAGCGTAAATCCCCTTTTCTTTATGTCGTCAAGTGTAATATTTTTATCTTTTATCCACTTTTGGAGTTTCGTTCTAAACGCACAAGACTTAAAGAACTTGTTACGAAGCAGTAACATATGTTTGTCCGCATAGCCGCTTTCAAACACGCTTTCGTCTAAAAGACTTTCGCCGTCCCAAATATCGTTTGTGATTTCCGTTTGCTTTTGCTCGGCTACAAGTTTGCTATCCCTAAGTTCTACGGATATTACTTCTTCCGTAAATACGCTTTTATAATCGGGAACGAAAAGTATTCCATGAAGTGGAATATTCACTGTCCCCTTGATGCTACTTAATGATAACGCTTTATATGATTCCCACGAAGCAAGGTCAGTTTGAGCTTTTAATCCACAACTGCTCCATTTATCCATCGCCTTATATAAGCGCTCGTCGATAAAAAGGCATTTACCTTCTCTCGAACTACCTGCGCTTCTCTTATATCTTACGTAGTGAATACCATCTAAATAAAAACCGTTTTGATAGAAATGTTCACGTAACTCTTTAATTTTTATAGGCTTCTCCTCTTGGGGTTTATAGGTATAATTAAACTTTAAGTTAATTACAGCAAGGGTATATTCGTTTTCACTCTTATCTTGAAAAGAAAACTTTTTACGACAAACGCGCTTATACGCCTTTTCAAGTTCAACAGAGTCGAGCGAATTATCTAAATAGATTTTGAATAAGCGAAAATAGGCGTCGCTTTTACTTTCGGGCATTTTATACCCGACACTAACGCCGTTTTCCTGCTCGTGCCGATAAATATCCGCCGCTTCAATTGAAATAATTCTATACCCTTGTTCCATTTTTACCTAGTCCTTCTAGTGTCTGCCTTTATTATATCATAGTAAATATGACAATTTATGTCATATATTATACAAAATTTCGCTAAAAATAGCAACGGTCAAATGTCCAAGTTTAGGTACATCTGACCGCTTTTGTAAAAGTTTTTAATTCTTTGTTACAATCTTGAAAAAGTTTATGTTCATCAAGTTCTCCTTAGTTATTATTAACTATTTACCTTCATATTGTTTTAAAAAATCCTCATAAGAAAAATCCTTAAAAATTTCATTGTAATTTTCTTTTATGGATTTGTTAGAATCTTGCCACTTATATCTACCCGAATAATCAATTTTTGCTAAAAGCCACTCAATAATTCCTATTGCTTTTATAAAATTGTTGCTTAATATAGTTAATGCCTTAAACGTTTCAGTA
>JAFWXO010000012.1 GCA_017545865.1 Clostridia bacterium
TAGTCAAATACCACTAAAAAACACGCTATTATTAAGTCCCTTCAAGGGATTTTAGACAATATAAAAGACTAACGAACACCTTTCGTTAGTCTTTTGTATTGCTCCGCGAAAGCTCACGACTTTGCTTACAAAGTATAGTGTGCTACACTTTTTACTAAATTATCTTTTTAAAACTTTTACATATTGGAACTACCGATAGAATTATCTATTTCTTGCATCATAAATGTCCCGAGTAGTCTATCATATTGTATGGAATCCATAAGGACTAATTCTTACTTTTCCTATTGAACTAACAAAAATAAATATTGCTGCTAAGAAATATAAAACAGCCAAAACAAGAGATAAACAAACTGATATCAAATTAAAATATACCACAAAGAAAAAACCAATCAAGTGCTTTACAGCGTGCACCAAACTAGATTCATCATTAGAATCTTTTCTTAATATCCTTTTTGATTCGACAACTAATAAATCAAATAGTAAATACACTGATGTAACTATATAATAAGCTAACCATAAAACTGTCACAATAATAGCAAAAGGAACCACAAGGAACCAATTTTTTGTTTTAATAGTTTTTCTAATAAAATCATTCATCAAATTCAGTTTTTCCATATTTTACCTCCAATACCTTTGTTACATCACATTTTGTAGCATAATTATTATAACAGTTATAAAAAAATTTTTCAAGTAGTTTTGTGTGGATAAAAGAAAACTCGACTTTTTACAAGTCGAGTTTTATAAATTATTAAATTTAAATCCCTAAGAGTGAGCCCTTTTAAGCGTGCTTTTTATTATAGTATAATGTTTTGCGGTGCTAGAAACAAGCAAGACAAGGCTCGCAAAGACTTTGGGGTGAATTAGACCTTGTTGGTCAATGAAGTCCAAAGTCAAAGCAGAAACGTAGTATTGCGCCGTTTATAGCGACGCAAAAGCGTGCTTTTTATTATCTTATCCAAGTGCCGAGTTCTTCGCCTTGAACCGCCCTAACGAGCGCGTTTTCTTCGTCTAAACCGAAAGCCAAAATCGGAGTTTTATTTTCTTTGCAAATTGCAACGGCAGCAGTATCCATTGCTTTGAGTTCTTGACTTATAAAGTCAAGGTATTTGATTTCTTTATACTTTTTAGCGTTTTTGTTAACCTTAGGGTCGCTATCGTAAATACCGTCAACGTTCTTTGCAAGAAGAATAACTTCCGCGCCGATTTCAGCAGCCCTTAAAGCAACTGCCGTGTCAGTCGAGAAGAAGGGGTTACCCGTTCCGCAAGCAAAAATAACAACTCTACCTTTTTCTAAGTGTGAGTGAGCCTTTCTTGCAATATAAGGCTCGGCAACTCTAGTAATGGTGAGCGCAGTTTGAACTCTCGTGGGAACGCCACGGCGTTCAATAGCATCTTGAAGGGCGAGCGCGTTAATAACCGTTGCGAGCATACCCATGTGGTCTGCAGTTGCTCTATCCATTTCCGTGCCTTGACGACCGCGCCAGAAATTACCGCCACCCACAACTATGCCTATTTCAACGCCAAGTTCGTGAACGGCGCAAATTTGACTTACAACTCTATCTAAAACGGCTTGGTCAAAACCCATACCCTTTTCGCCTGCTAAGGCTTCGCCACTAATTTTTATAATAACTCTTTTATATTTAACTGCCATAACAACTCCTTAAAATCATTTATTATATTTTATACCCAACGGTAACTAATGTCAATACCGTAAAAAAAGGAAGTATAGAATACTTCCTTAATTTTTTGAAATTATTTCTTCATATTAGCAACTTGTTCAGCAACAGCGTCTGCCAAGTTTTCGTTCTTCTTTTGTAAGCCTTCGCCCATTTCGTAACGAACGAATCTTCTAATAGAAATCTTTTCACCGATAGTAGCGGTTGCTTCGGTAACTAATTGTTCAATAGTCTTATCGGGGTCTTTAACGAACTTTTGGCAAAGCAAGCAGTTATCGTTATAGAAGGTTTTAATTCTGCCTTCAACCATTCTTTCAATGATTTTTTCGGGCTTGCCTTCTTCAATAGCTTGAGCGCGCAAAATTTCTTTTTCCTTTTCGATAACGTCAGCAGGAACTTCTTCAGCTGAAACGTAAGAAGGGTTAGCCGCTGCGATATGAAGAGCGATATCGTGAACGAGTTCTTTAAATTGATCGCCACGAGAAACGAAGTCAGTTTCGCAGTTAACTTCTACGAGAACGCCAACTCTGCCACCCATGTGGATATAGCTTTCAACTAAACCTTCAGCAGCAATTCTACCTGCTTTCTTAGCAGCCTTAGCAATACCCTTTTCTCTCAAATAGTCAACAGCTTTATCCATATCGCCGTTGGTTTCAACGAGAGCGTTTTTGCAATCCATCATACCTGCGCCCGTTCTTTCACGGAGCGTCTTAACGTCACTTGCAGTAAAACTCATTTTCAGTTCTCCTTATTCAGCTTTTTCTTCAACGGGTGCTTCTGCTACAACTTCTTCTTGAGAAACTTCTTCATCGTCAAAATTTCTCTTAACAGCGTCAGCGCCTTGGTTTGCTTCAATAACAGCGTCAGCAATAATAGATGCGATAAGTTTTACCGCGCGAATTGCATCGTCGTTACCGGGGATAACGTAATCAATGTTATCAGGGTCACAGTTAGTATCAGTGATAGCAACTACGGGGATACCGAGTTTCTTTGCTTCTTTGATAGCGATTTCTTCACAGTGGGGGTCAACTACGAAAAGCGCGCCGGGAAGAGTGTGCATTTCTCTAATACCGCCAAGGTTTAATTGAAGTTTTTCTCTTTCTTTGTTAAGTTCGATAACTTCTTTCTTGGGAAGAAGGTCGAATTCGCCTGCTCTTTCCATAGCGTCAAGCTTGTTAAGTCTATCTACTCTTGAACGAATAGTCTTGAAGTTGGTAAGAGTACCGCCAAGCCATCTTGAATTGATGAAGTATTGACCGCATCTTTCAGCTTCTTGAGCGATTGCTTCTTGAGCTTGCTTTTTAGTACCAACGAAAAGAATTGACTTGCCTGCTTTTGCAACTTCAACAACGAACTTGTAAGCCTTTTCAATTTCTTCTACGGTAAGTTGAAGGTCAACGATATGAATGTTGTTTCTTGCGCCGTAGATGTACTTCTTCATTTTGGGGTTCCATCTCGAAGTTTGGTGACCAAAGTGCACGCCTGCTTCAAGAAGTTGTTTCATAGAACATACTGCCATAAAAATTTCCTCCGTTTATTCCTCCCGCAACGCGTTTTTACTCGGCTCTACCCCGCATGAAAAATTGAAATTTACGAGGCAACGAACGCCGAACGACGTTTCGGTGTGAATTTTAGCCTTTACATATTATCACATTTTTTTGTATTTGTAAACTTTTTTAACGCCGTTTTTCAACAAAAAACCCGCCCGATATATTCGAGCGGGTAAATTTTATTAAGTTTTACGCCTTTTTAACTTTATTTAAGATAAATCTTAAACCGAATAAAGTTCCAACCATGATAGCGATTGAGAGCGGGAGCATTACGAACCAGTACGGAACAAAACCTGCGATAATATAGCATACGAACGAAACGCCTGCAACCATCATAGCGTAAGGAATTTGAGTTTTAACGTGGTTAAGGTGGTTACATTGAGCGCCTGCGCTCGCCATAATAGTGGTATCGGAAATCGGGGAGATGTGGTCACCGCAAACTGCGCCTGCCATAGCAGCGGAGATTGCAACTAAAAGGTGCGGGCCGATTGCTCCGCTTACGGGTACGATAATACCTAAGAGCAAGCCGAAAGTTCCCCAAGACGTTCCCGTTGCAAACGCGATTGCAAGAGCAAGCACGAATAAGATTGCGGGAAGGAAATAACCAAGAGTGGGGTTACCGATGAAACTTTCAACGAAAGTTGCCGCTTCTAAGTATTCGCGAGATACAGAGCAAAGAGTCCAAGCAAAGCATAAGATTAAGATTGCGGGAACCATCGCTTTGAAACCTTCGGGAATAGCGCCCATCATATCTTTGAAAGATAAAACGCCACGGCAAAGGTAGAACACAACGGTGAATAATAAGCCGATGAGTGAGCCGATAACTAAACCAACTGACGCGTCTGAGTTAGAGAACGCTTCAATAACGGTAGCGCCGTCTAAAATACCGCCAGAGTACATCATACCGAAGATGCACGCGCCGATTAAAACTAAAACGGGGGCAATAAGGTCGATAACCTTGCCTTTACCAACAACGTCGTCCGCCGAAACGGTTTCGTAGGGGCGTTCGCCTTCAGAATAAAGGTCACCGTTTGCGGCGTTATCTTCGTGCTTTTTCATCGGGCCGAATTCAAACTTCATTAAAGTGATTGCAATAATGGTTACGATTGTAAGAATTGCATAGAAGTTGAACGGAATTGCTTGCAAGAAGATTTGGAAGCCGTTAACGTCAGGATTGTTAATGTAACCCGTAACGGCAGCCGCCCAAGACGAAATGGGAGCGATAATACAGATAGGCGCGGCAGTCGCGTCGATAATATAAGCAAGTTTAGAACGGCTTACGTTATGCTTGTCCGTAACGGGGCGCATAATGTTACCAACGGATAAACAGTTAAAATAGTCGTCGATAAAGATTAAGCAACCAAGACCGAAAGTTGAAAGTAAAGCGCCTTTTTTGGTTTTAATTTTCTTAACTGCCCACTCGCCGTAAGCTTTTGAGCCACCTGCTCTGTTCATTAACACAACGATAATGCCAAGCACTACTAAGAAGATTAAAATACCCATATTGTAGCTATCGCCGATGTTAGAAACGAACGCTTCAACGGTAGTGTCAATCGTAGCTCTTAAATCAAATCTCGTGTAAATTAAAATACCCGAAACGATACCTACGAATAAAGAAGAATAAACTTCTTTGGTGATAAGCGCAAGCACGATTGCAATTACCGGGGGTAAAAGCGAGAAAATCGTACCAACGGCAGTTGCTTCTTCACTCCAAAACTTTGGAACGAAGATGCAAGCAAGGATAAGCACGAGCAAGGTAACGCCCGATACTATCATGTTCCTAATTTTCATAATTCCTCCTAAAACGTGAGCGTTTGCTCGTTAAATACGGCCCGCCCGCGCGTTTGTATTGCAAATAATATACAACAGTTGTGAAATATTGTCAAACGTTTGTGTGTTTTTGATGAATTTTGTTGGTTTGTTGTACAAAAAAGGCAAAAGTGTTAAAAAACTATTGCGAAGATTAAATTGATATGTTAAAATGAACGTAAATTAAAAAAGGGGTGCGAAATGGCGAAAAAAAACAAGGAACTTAAAGTTCCAACTGGAAGAAGTTTATTATATTTCATTTTAAAACCCATAATATTGTTTGCGTATAGAAAAAAACCGAAAATTATCAACTTGGCAGGCGAACTTAGAAAGGACGCTATCATCGTTTCCAACCACTCGGCAATGAGCGGTCCGCCGTCGCTTGAACTTTATTACCCCGTTAAAACTTGCAAGTGGGGCGCGCACGAAATGTTCGGCAACCACAAAGCAAGAACGGCTTACATGCGCGATATCTTATATATAAAGAAAAAGCACATGAAACCAGGCTGGAAAACTTCGCTCAAGGCTTGGCTTCTCGCTTGGCTTAACCCGTGCGTATATAAGGGCATGAAAAACTTGCCAACGTATACTGACGGTAGGCTTGGTAAAACGATTAAGGTTAGTATTAAAGCGATTGAAAAAGGCTATTCGGTTATGATTTTCCCCGAAAACTCGAACGAAGGTTATTTTGACGTTTTAACGGAGTTTTTCCCAGGTTTTGTTATGCTTGCCCAACATTACTTTGCAGTTAAAGGTGAAGATATTCCCGTTTATCCCGTTTATATTTCCGTTTCCAAGCATATTATCGTTATCGATAAACCGATGTTCGTTCAAGATTACGTTAAACAGGGTTTAAACAGATATCAAATTGCGGAAATTTTTAAAGATAAAGTTAACGACCTTTACTTTAAATACGTTGAAAACGCTGAAGTTTACGATGATAAAGCGGAACAAAAAAGATTAAAAGCCGAACGTAAAGCGCTTAAAAAAGCAAGTAAATAAACTCTAAACGCGGTGAACACCACCGCGTTTTTATTTGACATTTTTAATGCGCAAGAGTAAGATTATATTCGGAGAATATTTATGATACAAACTTTTTTAGCAACCTTAAACCCTATGCTCACTTTGTTTATCTGCATAGTTTTAGGGTTTTTGTTAACGAAACTTAATATTTTGCCCGAAAACGCAAGTAAGGTTATGGCAAAACTTGAAACTTACGCCTTCTGCCCCGCCCTTAGTTTTTACACTATGGCAAGAAATTGCACCATTTCTAACATCGGCGAACACGGCATAAACCTTATATTGTTCACAGCGTTAGTAATCGTTTGCGTTATTTTATCTTACGCGCTCAACGGCTTGTTCGTAAAAAATAAAAAAAGTTACGACCGCGGAGTTTTCCTTTACGCTTTAGCCTTTGCAAACATAGGTTACGTTGGCGATCCGCTTGCGCTTGCTTTGTTTGGCGACGCAGGCTTTTCCTTTTACAAACTCGCTTGCCTTCCCCTTTCTATCGTAATTTACGTTTGGGGCATTTCCGTTTTAGTTCCCAAAAAGGAAAGTTCAAGCAAGTTATCGTCGCTTAAAAACGTGTTCAACGTGCCGACCGTTGCACTTTTAGTGGGTATCGTTGTAGGGCTTCTTGGCGGTGGCGAATTTATTCTCGGCAAGGAAGGAGATTTGAACTTTATCGGCTCAACTCTTACCGCCCTTAAAGGTTGCATGGGCCCCGTTGCTATGCTTATTGCTGGTTGCACTATTGCAAGGTATAGTTTCAAAGCGATGATAACGAACAAAAAAGTTTACTTTGCAACGGCGTTAAGGCTCGTTTTAATACCCTGTTTGTTAGTTCCTATGGTGTTTGGTCTTAAAACGCTTATGAACGTTTGCTTTAATCTCTCGATTAGTAATTTTGTCGTTCACTTATCGTTTATCGCTCTCGGCTGTCCGCTTGGGCTTAACACGGTTGTCTTCCCCGAAGCCTACGGTGGCGACGCGAAAACGGGCGCTGGCATGGCTATGATTTCTCACAGCCTTTGCGTTATAACTATTCCCCTTCTTTACGCGCTCGTTGCAATATTATTCCCCTTATAAAAAACAAACCGCAGTAGTTTTGCTACCGCGGTTTTTTAATTAGTTTTCTAAACCCATTAAATAAGATGAGTTTTATTTTTAGCCTTGTGGCTAAAAGTGATATTAAATAAATCCACAACTTTCCCGAAAGGGAAAATATCACTTTGCGTTAGCAAAATATAACGCCGAAGGCATATCACTTGCCGTTAGGCAAATATAGTTGTGGCGTAGCAATAATCCCTATTGCTAAGCCACTAATCTCTGCGGTTTTTATTTTGTTTTTTTCTTTCAAAGGGGATAAAGAGTATCAATAAGAAAACGATTGCATCAATATAGAAAGGGATAGGTTTAATTTGCTTTGGAGAATAAGATTTTTTAACTAAGCCGAGCGTTGTTAACGCGTCAATATCCGATTGAGTTGCATCGATTAAATAACTCGTATCGCTCGTTGCGATATAGAGTTTATATTCGTAATCGCCCTTTTTGGCTATCTTTTTATAATATTCAACCTTTTCAATATCGGTTGCAAGTTTAATAACTTCGGTATACGTTCCATCAAAATCCGTTTGCGTGCGACCTTTATCGAAAGTGAATATTCTATAATTCATTAAACCAAAAACTATAATGCCAAACAGCAAGAAAAGTTTTATAACCGATTTCATACCCGTTCTCCAAAAATTAAGTTATAAATATATTAACATAATTTTAAGTTGTTGTAAACAAAAAACCACGATAGGTTTTCTATCGTGGGGTTTTGGCGGAAAAGGCGGGTGTTCTGCCCCTTGATAAGGGGAAGGCAAACGAAGTTTGCGAGGGGATTGCCGTCCGTGGCTAACGATTGAACCCTTGGGTGAAAATCACGCCTATATGCAAAAAACCACGATAGCAAAAACTATCGTGGTTTTTTGGCGGAAAAGGCGGGATTTGAACCCGCGCTACGTTATTCACGTACTACTCCCTTAGCAGGGGAGCCCCTTCAGCCACTTGGGTACTTTTCCTTAACTGAATAAAAACAAAATTATTTAGTTAGCCTATACATAATATCACAATAATACGATAAAGTCAAAATATTTTTTGCTTTTTTTAAAATTATTATTCTTGGACTAAATTTTATCCGACTTGACATTAAAGCGTGTTTATTGTAAAATGATTGTATATTACTTTTTACTTGGGGGCTTTTACTTATGGAACTTTGGTCGCCACAACACGTTAAAACTCTACTCCCATCGCTTATAGCAATGATAGCGGTTGGCGCTCTGCTTAGACTTTTTCTTATTAAAAAATCGGAAAGGATACGTTTTATCCCCTTTCAAATAATTGCGGTTTTTATCTTCGTTATTGAAGTTATTAAACAAATAAAGGAATTTACGTCACCCACCGGATACGATTTATACTCTATCCCCTTGCATTTTTGCTCTTTATTTATTTTTATGCTTCCGCTTATGGCTTTTTATAACGGAAAACACAAAGATAAAGTTCGCGGTATCACAACGGCGCTTAGCGGATCACTCTTTTTGCTTATGACGATATATCCAAATTTGATATACAGTGGCGCTGCAATAGAAAACTGCTTTAACGATTTCTGGGATTTCCACACGACGTTCTTCCACGTTTTTGCAACGTTTGAATTTATTTTAATCATCGCGCTTGACCTTCATAAGCCGAACGTTAAAAAAGATATGGTGGCAATCTTAATATTTATTCTTTGCTACTGCGTTATTGCAGGCGTTATGGCTCAAGTTTTAAAAACCAACTTTAACAACTTCTACGAGTGCAACGTTCCCCCGCTTGAAAACGTTAGACTTTCGGTAAAAGCGTCAATCGGAAACGGAATAGGACAAGCGCTTTACGTTGTTATCGTTACGATTGCAGACGTTATATTCGTTTCACTCGCCTACCAGTTCTACCGCCTTTTAAACTTTATCGTTAAAAAGATTTCAAAACTGTTTCAATCAAATTAAATATTAAACGCGTTGCGGAATAACCGCAACGCGTTTTTATTTTGTTTATTAGCAATTTCGATTAAGACGTTAGAAACAAGCAAGACAAGGCTCGCGAAGTGTTTTGGATGAGATTGACCTTGCTGGTCATCGAAGTCAAAACACTAAGCAGAAACGCAGTATTGCGCCGTTTATAACGGCTTAGCATTTTATCTCAAATAATTCACGGGGATAGTTAGTTAAGTTTTCGCAACCGTCTTTAGTTACTACGACAACGTCTTCCATTCTAAGACCGATTTCTTTTTCCTTAGAGCCAAGGAAGATATCAACGCAGAAACTCATATTTTCTTCGAGTAAATAATCGGAGTTAGTTTCAATCCAAGGCGCTTCGCCTTCCATAGTGCCGTTGCCGTGGCAAGGGCCGTATAAGAGCCAGTCGCCATAGCCCATTTCGGTAACGTTTTTAACGTGGAACTTAGCAACTTCGCACGCGGGCACGCCTGCTTTAAGCATAGAGATAACGTCTGCTTGAGCCTTGTAGCCAACTTCAATGAGTTCTTTTTGTTCTTTGGTTGCCTTGCCAAATACTACGGGGCGACCGATACTTGAAGCGTAACCGTCAACCCTTGCGCCGATTTGAAGGAAGGTCATATCGCCTTTTTCAATCGCTTTGTTTCTCGGGCGGGAAATTGCTTGGTTAGAGCCTTTGCCCGTAAGCACCCAAAGGGGATAACCTTCTCTTTCAGCGCCGAGTTCGTGCATTTTGCCAAGGGCTAAGCCAACAACTTGTTGTTCAGTCATACCAACTTTGATATTTTCTAAAACGTAATCGAAAGTTTTTCTAGTAATTTCGGCAGCGGCGCGCATGCATTTGAGTTCGTTTTCAGTTTTTCTCATACGGATATCGTTAACAACGTAGTCCGCCTTTTCGATTTTTATATCGCCGTAAACTTTTAAACTTTCTTGGAGCGCTTCGTAAACGCCGATAGTCATAAGCGGAAGACCTGCAACGCCTAAACGTTTAACGGGCTTGTCGCCTAAAAGTTCGGTGATAACAGTGTTGAAAGTATCGAGCTTGTGGCCGGGGTATTCGGGTTCGGAAGATTCTCTGAACGCTTTAAGTCTTCTAATTTCAGCGATTTTTGAACGGTCGCTTGCGTAAGTGAAACTTTCAGGTCCGATAAGAAGCATAGGGTCGCCTTCTTGAGCGATAATAACGCCCGCAGTTTCAAACGACGGCCAGTACGCCGAGAAATATCTAACGAATTGCGGTTCTGCTTCGTTGCCGTAAGCAAGGATAATATCGTATCCTTCTTTTTTCATTGTTGCTTGAACTTTTTTAACTCTATCCTTATACTCTTGCAAAGGAATTGACGGGATGTTTAACATTTTTATTTCTCCTTATTATTTATTAGTGAAGTAACCATGCTTTCGGGTTTTCAACGAGCATGGTGTTGATTTGTTCGTTAGTGATTCCTTCGTCTTCCATCATGGGAACAACGTTTGAAAGAAGATGGTCGTAACCCCACCCACCGTATTTGTGAAGTAAGTTTTTCAAGCATACGTCACAAGAAAGAAGGATTTGCGCAAGATAACCGTCGTCAATCATTTTCTTTAAAAGTTTAACGCGGTCGGTATCGTGCACGAATAAGCCGTAACCTGAATTTCTAACTTCGCGCTTGATATAATATTCTTTGCCAAAGTTATCAAACTCAACGTAAACGCCTTTTTGTAAAAGCGCGTAAATATATTCTTCACGATTTTCAACGTCGATATGCGAAATGCAAATTTTCTTGGGGTCAACGCCCTTTGAAAGTAAGATATCAACGGCTTCTAAACCGTTAGTAGTCCAAGGATTGATATGAACGTTGATTGCAACGCCTGTTTTCTTTTGAGCGTGAGCGGCGGCGCGCAATACACGGCGTTCCTTATCATCGAAAATTTCACTTATGCCGATTTCACCGATGTAACCTGCCTTAACGCCGTTAACGCCGATTGTGAGTTCTTTTACCATAAGTTCGCCGATTTCTTCATCGGTCATACTATCAAGGGCTTTGGGGTGCGTTTCGCCAACGTAAAAACCCGTGCCCATAATAATATTAAGCCCAATTTCTTTAGAAATGCGAACGAGCGCTTCGGGGTCTCTACCGATACCGTCGAGCGACGCGTCAACAACGGTGTTTCCACCCGCGTTTTTGAAGAAGTTGAGTTCTTCAATCGCCACTTGCTCGTTATCGAGAAGTAAGTTATCTTTAAGCGCGTAACAGTCACGGCTTAAAATGCCTAAGTTCCACATTTCAACCTTTTGGGTTGCAGGGTCATCAATGCCTGCAACGGGAAGGGCTTGATAAAAAGCGGTAAGGTCAAGTAAAACGTGTTCGTGAGTGGTAACCACGCCAAGATCGTTTTCGTTTAAAGTTTTAGTAACACTCTCTACTTTTTTTGACATATATTTTGCTCCTATATTAAATGTTTGCTAACGCAAACGCTAAATGCAACCTTTGGTTGCGCTAAATTACTTCGTAGCTAAATGTTGCCGTTGGCAACGCTAAATGCAAAACAGAGTTTTGCGCTATTGATTTTATTTGCCTATTACAACTTATTTAAGACGTTAGAAATAAATAATAGGGCTCCCGAAAATGTTTTGTGAAACAAAAGATTTTTGGGAAAAAGGAGCAACCGCTTTTTAGTCTTAGCGTTTACCTTTAGGTTAACGCTTGACCATTAAAGCGTGTTGCGACGCGTCTTAAATTTCGGGGACTTCGTCGTCTGCGTGCTCCTCTATCCACTTCATAGCAACGTCGTAAGATTCTAAATCAAGGTCTGCCATGGTGTTGGTGTGTAAAACGATACCTTCGGCTTCGCCTTTTAAGATTTGTTCACGATAGAAGTTAAGTTGCCACTCTACTTTTGATCCAGTTGCGGGCTTTTCATCGCCGAAGTTCCAAAGGTAGCAACCAAACATTCTCTTTTGCTTGGGGGTGATCGCTTTGAATTCTTCCCACTTTTCAGGAATTACTTCAACGCCGGTATCTTCCCACCATGTCCACATAATAACGCCGTCAAACGGTTCAATGTATTTTTTGAACTGCTCGTTAGTTTCGGGGTATTTGTTGAGTTTATCGCCAAATTCGTGAGTGTATAAAACCATCCACATATCAAGCGGTCTTACGTCGTTATTGTGAAGTTTTTCGTGAACTTTCCAAAGGTTTTCAACGGGCATTTTCATAAAAGAGCCGTAACGGTGGAAATCATCGAAAACTACTCTCGTGATGTTTTTGAAATCGCCAGCCTCTTTAATGAGCGGATCAACAACCGACGGATCGTTACCTGCATCGTAACACTCCCAGCCAACTTCCTTTAAAGGCTTAAACGATTTGTTATATTGACGGCGATCAACCTTAACGCCAACGGGAACCATAAAAGTTCTATCAAAGCCAAGGTATGCGCAACACTCCATAGGAGTCATACGAGACGCGCTGTGATTGCCGAATTCGTTATTATATCTTCCTTCAGGGTGACCCCAAAGCCAAAGTCTATCTCTAAGTTTTGCCATAATAAAATTCTCCTTGTTAGTTGTAAAAAATCACTCACATTTTATACAAGTGTATGATAATATTATAAACCTAAATTGACTAAAAGTCAATATCTATCTAAATTTTTTTAAAGTATTTTAAAAAGAGAGTGGTTGCATACACAACTGCGTTGTGATTACATACTCGCTGGCGCGAGATTACATACACCTTGCGGTGATTACATACCAAAACCCAAGGTTTTGGATATAAAAATACCGAGCCTTATAGACTCGGTGTTTTTTGGTGCGAGCGATGAGATTTGAACTCATACGGTTGCCCACAGGCTTCTGAGACCTGAGCGTCTGCCAGTTCCGCCACGCCCGCGCCCCCTAAGGCGATTTTATCGCCTTACTTTTTTGAAATAGCTTTAATGGTAAATCCACGTTCGGTAAGCCAAGTGAAGATTTGGGGAAGCCAGTCGTTGTAGTTGGCGGGAGAAGTCGGCTCACGCTCTAAAAGAGTTTCGGGCGCATCGCTCGTTAAATCGTTAACGGATAAGCCGTGATGACCTTTTTCTAAAATATGCAAGGTAAAGGGAACGCCGTTTTCTTCGTAAGCGCACGCCATTAAGAGAGCGTTTTTAGAAGGAACGCAAGCATCCATATTAGTTGCGAAAATGTAAGCGGGAACGGAGTCTTTAGTAACTCTGTTTTCAAGCGATAAAAACTCTTTGAGTTTTTCATCTCCACCGCTTATATTGTTGATAGAGCCAGCGTGGCTCTTTCTCGTTGAAGTGATAACGGGATACATTAAACCGCAAGCATCGGGTTTAGCAAGGGGCTTTTTATCGCCCAAAAAGTCAAGAACGCTATCGCCTGTTAAAGTTGCCAAGCAACCGCAAAGGTGACCGCCAGCGGAGAAACCTATCGCCAAAACTTTATCGGGCATAAGGTCGTATTCCTTATAATTTTCACGGATATAAACCATAGCCATAGCCGCTTCCCTAAAAGCAACGGGGTAAGTTGCGGGAGCGCAGGTATAGCGAAGAACAAACGCCGAATAGCCTTGCGCTAAGAACTTGAACGCAACGGGTTCTGCTTCGCGATCACTCGTGTACTCATAACCGCCACCCGGTAAAACGAGTACTGCAGGGCGAGCGCAATTATAGTATTGCGAGGGATGGGTGTGAGGGATCAAAACTTCGAGATTGCCTTCGGCGTTTTCGGGTTTATCCAAGCCAAAATATTCGTACAAGTTAACTATTTTACTAATCATAATTTTACCTTTGCAACTAATTTATTTATATTTTTTCCAAGAGATACGAACTTTTTCTCGTACTCCGTCATAACGTTATCGGTGGGGTTTTCGGCGTGAAGGTCACGCGTTTTGTAAATAATTTCAAACCCGTTTTCTAAGAAAGATTGTTCGGAAAACAAAAAGAAATCGTCGTTATCCGTTTTGAAGTGAATTTCCGCCCCGACTTTTAAGAGATATTTATAAATATCTAAAAAGTACCAGTAAGTTAGGCGGTGGTTTTCGTACTGCTTTTTGGGGTACGGGCAGGAAAAGTTGAGATAGAGTTTATCTATTGAACTTTTTTCAAGTTCGTAGTTTAAAATCTCCGCTCCGCAGTTGAAAAGTTTAACGTTTGTTAAGCCCTTTTCTCTAACTTTTTCAGCGGCGGTTATCAAAACGTTTAACTGAATTTCAACGCCGAGATAGTTTACGTTTGGGTTTTGTTGCGCCTTTTCAGCGATAAAGCCACCCTTCCCGCAACCGATTTCAAGTTCAACGGGGTTGTCGTTATTAAACAGTTGAAAATTCGACTTAACGTCAAACCGCTCGCTTTCGGGAAGCCCCAAATGCTCGCTCGTTTTTTGAACGACGATTATGTCGCGGATATTATCCGCCCTTTCGTCTAAGTGTTTTTTACGCCTTGCTCTCATCGGTATAACCAAACTCCGTTATAAGCGACTCCCTATCACGCCAGTTTTCCTTTACCTTTACAAAAGTTGTTAAGAAAACTTTTGCGCCTAAGAATTTTTCCATATCTTGGCGGGCAAACGCGCTGATTTCTTTAATCATAGCGCCTTGCTTGCCGATAATTATCGCCTTGTGGTTTTGTTTTTCGCAAACGATATCTAAACTTATCTCGTAAACGCCGTTTGGCTTTTTCTCAAAAAGGTTTACGAGCACGGCTACGCCGTGGGGAATTTCTTTATCGAGTTTAAGAAGAATTTTTTCTCTCAAAATCTCGGAAACCATAAACTTTGAAGACTTATCGGATATTATATCTTCTTCAAAGAGTTTTGCTTGGGTTGGAAGATATTTAAGTATCGTTTGAATAAGTTCGTGAACGTTGCGGTTCTTTCTTGCGGAAACGGGAATTATCTCGGAAACACCTTCAACGCTCGCTATCTTAACGAGATTTTCGGGGATATTTTCCTTGGGCATAATGTCAGTTTTACTCATCGCAACGATGACTGGGATTTCACCCGTTACGCACGAAGATAATAAGGTTAAGTCTTCTTCCTTTATCCCGTCGTGCCCGTCGAGAACGAATAAAACAACATCAACGTCCTTAGCGGTTTTACGAGCCGTTTTTTGCATTTTTTTGTTAAGTTCGGTTTTGGACCTATAAAAACCGGGCGTGTCTTCAAACACGATTTGGTAGTTATCAGTCGTGAGTATTCCGAGTATTCTATCTCTCGTTGTTTGGGGCTTTGGCGAAACGATTGCAACCTTTTCCCCTACTATAACGTTTATAAGCGTTGATTTACCGGCGTTTGCCTTGCCGATAACCGCAACAGTACCACTTTTCATATTCACCTTGTAAGATTTAAAATTTCCATAGCCCTATCGGCTAACGCGCGCATTTCAACGTCGTCACTCTCTATCATATGGTCGTAACCGAATAAATGAAGTAGACCGTGAGCGCAAAGATAAGAAAGTTCCCTTTCGTAAGAGTGCCCGAAAGACTTTGCTTGCTCCATAGCCACATCTTCACATATTAAAATGCTACCTAAAAACACTCTGCCACGATTACTGTCGAGCGGAAAGTCTTTTGCCAAAACGGTTTTATACCTTATTCCGTCAAGCGTGGGGTAAGACAAAACGTCCGTCACCCTATCGATACCGCGCGTTTCACGATTAAGCGTTTTTATATACTCTTTGTCAACGGCGTTAATCTCAACGGAAAGTTTTCCCGTTTGGTTTAAAACGGAATAAACGGCGTTTGCAACAGACTTTGCGTCAAAAGAGAGTTTTTTATTTTTGGATATAGTGATTTTTTCCACTATCTTCTTCCCCCCGATTTGAGTTTGGGGTATTTAACTCTATCGTGATATACGCCCGATAAAGTGTTGGTAATCGTATTACGGATAACGTCAAGTTCTTGGAAGGTTATATCGCACTCGTTGAACTGGTCCATATCCATTCTTTCTTCAATAATTTCTTTAACCGCCTTATCAACGTTTTCGTGCGTGCGGTTGCTAACCGTTCTAACCTTTGCTTCACAAGCATCGCAAATCATAATGATAGCGTTGATTTTGTTTTGGGGTTTAGGCCCGTAATAACTAAAGTTTTCAAGCGAAAGTTTACCGTCTGTAAACTTGCTTGCCTTCATATAGAAATATCTAATGGGGAGCGTGCCGTGATGTTGTTCGGCAGCGTCTGCAAACGCTTCGGGGAGTCTTCTCTTTCTAATAAGGTCAGCCCCGTCACGCGCGTGGGAGCGGATAATATCGGTTGAAAGCTCGGGAGAGAGCGCGTCGTGCGGGTTTTTGCCCGTTTGGTTTTCCGTGAACATTTCAGGGTTTTTGAGTTTACCCATATCGTGATAATACGCGCAAGCGCGAACGAGAAGTGGGTTTTCACCTATGGCGTTACCGCACGCTTCGGCAAGCATAGCGACGATAATGGTGTGGCTAAACGTTCCGGGAGCGGAAAGCGAAAGTTCTTTTATGAGCCTTGACTTATGGTCGGTGAGTTCCGTAAGTCTAAAATTAGTAAGAGCGCCGAAGGAAACTTCAAAGATAGGAAGAGTTATCGTCATAAGCGCAGTTGCTAAAACACCGCTACCGAGCGCGTAAAGAACGGGGAATAAAAGTTTATCGATTTGGGTTGTAAACTCAATTACCACCGAAGCAATAACAACGGGGATTGAAACGATAAAGCCCATCGCTAAAACCTTTCCGCGCGAGCCTTCGCCGTCTATCATAAACACGGAGAACATACCCACCGAGAAAGATAAAATTAAACTGATTAAAACGTAATTCCCGTCACCGCCGAAAGACGAACACAAAACGTCGGTTAAAAGCATCAAGAGCGTAAACACGCAATTTATATAAACCGCCGTGCGCTTGTCCTTTAAAATCAAGATAAGTAAAGCGCAAAGCGATATCGGGCGAAGGTAAACGTTGATTTCGCCGAACAAATAGCAAAACGCCATTGACAAACCCATAACACCGTAAATCATAGTTATGAACTTGCGCTTTTTAAACACTTCTCTATTTTGGCTTAAAAAGTAGAAAAAGTTCACTACCGTTAGCACGAAAACGGAAAAGAACACGAATATCGTGCGCTTTGCAGTTGCGCCTATAAACGCTGCGGTTTCTTTAATACCACCGCATTTAACGAGCAAGAAAATTATCATAACCGCGATGATAAAACAGGTGTTGAAAAATAAGTTTATACCCGTTTTGAAAAGTTCTTTACCCGTGAGTTTTTTGTTTTTATCTATCACTCTCATTTTTATTTTCCTTTTGAGATTTTTCTTCGCTTATCGTATACGCTTTTACGATTTCCGTTACGAGCGGATGCCTTACCACGTCTTTATGCGTAAGGTTAACGATTTCAATACCTTCTATGTTTTTAAGAATTTTAGTGGCGTTTTTAAGCCCGCTTTCTTTGCCGAAAGGAAGGTCAATCTGAGTAACGTCACCCGTGATTAGCATTTTGCTGTTTTCACCAAGCCTTGTTAAAAACATTTTCATTTGTTCTTTGGTGGTGTTTTGCGCTTCGTCTAAAATAACGTAACTATTAGAAAGCGTTCTACCGCGCATATAAGCAAGCGGGGCAATTTCTATAACGCCTTTTTCAATTAGTTTTTGATAAGTTTCAAACCCGAACATTTCGCTGAGCACATCGTATAAAGGTCTTAAATACGGGTCTACTTTGTTTTGAAGATCCCCCGGCAAAAAGCCGAGTTTTTCGCCCGCTTCAACGGCGGGGCGAGTTAAGATGATTTTTTCGGTGAGTTTTTGTTTGTAAGCAAGCGCCGCCATACAAACCGCAAGATAAGTTTTACCAGTACCCGCAGGGCCAACGCCGAAAACAACGGTGTTTTTCTTAATAGCGTCAACGTACTTTTTTTGACCAACCGTTTTGGGTTTTATTTGCTTGCCTTTTGAAGTTACGGCAACCACTCCGCTAAACGTTTTTTCAATCCCGTCTAAACTTCCTTCTTTTGCCATTTCAATACAGTATAAAATGCGTGTTTTATCAAGCGGTTCGTTAACGCTTACAACGTCGATAAGTTTTTCGATTACCGTTTTTGCAAAGTCAACTTTCGCCTTTTCGCCGGTAACTTTTATAAACCCGTCTTCAACGAAAACAACAACGCCGAGTTCTCCGCTTAAAACGTTTAAGTTTTCGTCGAACACGCCTAAAAATTCGGCTATTTTATTTCCACTTTTAATTTCAACCGTGTAATTTTTCAACTGTTTCCTCCGTATAACACACGCCTTACCGTTAGCGTTACGGTTATTTTATTTCCATTTATTTTATGAGATTTTTCAACTACTTCCACGTCGTTTAACTTGAATTTTGAAAGGGCGTAACACCTATCTATAACGCTATCGTCAACAAACGGCGTTTGATATTCAAAAGATAGCGTTTGCAAAACTTTAACTCTTGCAACCACGAAGGTTTCAAACCGCTCCCCGTCTTTACCTTCTAAATACGCGCCCACTAAAACGCTACCCGCCGAAACTTTATCTCCAACTTTTACAAGCGGAGTTCCGCGAAGGACTGAAACTTCTTCAATAGTTCCGTCAAACTCACAAACCAAGTCCCCGTCAAACTTAGATAAAGGCTTATCTTCACTGCTTGATAGTTCCACGTTCACAACCAAGGTGTTTCCACGCTTGTAAACGGAAACGAAAGATATTTTATCGTTGGCTAAAAGTATTGCGTTTTCAACTTCACGATAGTCGATTTGAGAAAAGCGAGAGAGCCTTTTTATAGATAAACTTTCAAGTTTTGATAGCGTTTCCGCTTCCAGCCTTTTCCCGCTACCTTCAACCGATACGTTTAAAATTATTCCGCTAAAAAACCAAACGGAAAGGGCAAATGCAATCGCGCCTAAAACAACGCCTATTTTATAAAAAGCCTTTGCAAAAGGGGATAATATCCCCTTATATCCCGTTACTTTTTTATTATAGCACATATTTTTGCAAATAGCAAAAAAAATATTTCGGTCTTTATAGTCAATATTTACTAAACTTTCGTTTTCACCGAGCATTGAAAAACTATAAACTGAAACTTTTTTCAAATGGAGATAAACAGGAAGGTTTCTTATATTTTTTCCGCTAACTTTGTAAGTTATTCTCAAATGGCCTTTTTTCACGTTGTAAACTCCGTTTTTATAATTTTTCCAACGACGGTAACGTCCTTTTCGATAAAGGAAGAAAGGGTTAAATTTTCACCGTGAAAAGTTAGCGTTCCACCGCTAACTGCAAAGGATATTTTCTGTGGCGAAAGATCGATAACTTTCTTCACGCCTTCAATTAAAGCGCAAGTGTTTCCAAGCGCGGTAACGCGATAAGGCGCGTTGCCAACGTTATAAAGCGAAAAAAAACCGTTTATACTTTCTCTAAAACCCACTAAATACCCCCCTTTCTCACTTGACTAAACTTAATAAAGTTGTTAAAATTAAGTATATACTTAAAGGTAACTTTTTATGATAGAAAAAACACTATTTGGAAAAACTGCAAACGGGGAGCAAGTTTTTAAATATAAAATTACTTCTCAAAAAGCGTGTGCAAGCGTGATAACTTTCGGAGCAACCCTTCAATCTTTTATCGTTCCGTCAATAAGCGGGGAAAAAGATATCGTTTTGGGCTACGATAAGTTAAGCGACTATGAAACGCTTGGCAACTACCTTGGCGCAACCGTTGGCAGAAATAGTAACCGCATAAAAAACGGCGAGTTTACGTTAAACGGTGAAAAGTTTACCCTTAATAAAAATAACGGCAAAAATAACCTTCACGGCGGAAACGTTGGCTTTTCGCACAGAGTTTGGGAAGAAGACTTGGTTAGCGATAATTCTGTAACTTTAAAAATTTTTTCCGCTGACGGCGAAGAAGGCTTCCCCGGGAATATGACCGCTAAGGTTAAGTTTACTTTAATAGGCTCGTCGCTCGATATTGAATACTTTGCAAGTAGCGATAAAGATACGCCTTGTAATTTCACCAACCACTCCTATTTTAATCTTGACGGGGCAGGTAGCGAAACGGCGCACCAAAACTATCTTAAAATTATTTCCGACCGCTATACCGAAGTTGACGAAACGCTTATTCCAACGGGCAACTTACCTTCGGTAAAAGGAACGCCTTTCGACTTTACTGAGTTTAAAAAAATCGGCAAGGATAACCACTTGGTTGGCTGTTACGATTTAAATTATTGTTTAAGTGACGACGGGGTTTATAAACCCGTTGCTATCGCTTATTCAGACGAAAGCAAAATTAAACTTACCGTTCTTACCGACCGCCCCGCTATTCAACTTTACGCTGGCGCTATGAGTGAAAGAGTTGGCAAAAACGGCGTAACCTACAAAACGCTTGACAGTTATTGTTTAGAAACGCAAGCGTATATCGATGCGGTTAATCAACCGTCTTTCCCAACGGCAATACTTAAAAAAGGTGAAAAACACTACACCAAAACCACCTTTAAATGTGAGATTATATGAAAAGTTTAGTAATACCAAAGAACTATAAACCAAACTGCGATTTGATAACCAACCAAAAGGCAATCAAATTCGTTAAAGATAACTTTGAAAGAGTTTTTGCTGAAAAGTTTAACTTAACGAGAGTTTCCGCGCCTATACTCGTTTATTCTGACACTGGGCTTAACGACGATTTGTCGGGCGTTGAAAGGGCGGTTAGGTTTGACGTAAAAGAACTTGAACGTGACGCTGAAATCGTTCAAAGCCTTGCAAAGTGGAAAAGAACTGCGCTTAAAAAGTACGGTTTTAAGGCGGGCGAAGGTTTATACACCGATATGAACGCTATCCGCCGTGACGATAAGGTTGACAATATTCACTCAATCTACGTTGATCAATGGGACTGGGAAAAGGTTATTTTGCGCTCGGATAGAACGGTTGAGTTTTTAAAGCAAACCGTTCAAACTATAGTTGACGCTATTGCAGACGTTTCTGAAATGGCTAAAAAGGAATTCCCCTTCTTAACCTTAAACGTAAACCGAAACGTTAAGTTTATCACCGCGCTTGAAGCGGAAGAACTCTACCCCGATATGACCGATAAAGAAAAGGAACTTGCGCTCACCAAAAAATACGGCACGGTATTTTTAATGGGCATAGGCTCTCCTCTTAAAAACGGCAAACCGCACGACAATAGAGCGCCCGATTACGACGACTGGGCTTTAAACGGCGATATTTTATTCTACAACGAAGTGTTAGACGCTCCGCTTGAAATTTCAAGCATGGGAATTAGAGTTGATGAAAAATCTCTCTTATCTCAACTCAAGTTTGCAGGCAAAGAAGAAAGGCTCGCTTTTGATTACCATAAGCAAATTATCGCTGGCGAACTTCCGTTAACTATCGGCGGTGGCATAGGTCAATCAAGGCTTTGCTTGTTCCTTTTACAAAAGGCGCACATCGGCGAAGTTCAAGTTTCCTTGTGGCCCGACGGTATGGAAGAAGAAGCAAAACTCTTAGGCGTTGAAATATTATAACAACAAAAAACCCGAAGTTAAGGCTTACTTCGGGTTTTTTATTTTTAAATTTTCTTTTTTCTTTTCTAAACGCTTTTGCCTTTGCTCTCGGCGGTGCTTTTTGATAAGTTCCACGTCCTTTGAAAAATCAAGTTCGGGAAGCGTGCCGAATATCTTTAACGCGTCTTCTAAGGTGATAGGAGTTATTCTCTTTCTCCCTTCGTTTCTAAGCGATAGCGAACGTTTTTCCTTTTCGGTAAACTCACCCTTCACGCTTACGAAGTGGTTGCAGTTTTCTATTTGACCTACCCTGCCGTTAAGTTCGTAAATTCGTTTCATCATGCGGCGATAAAGATCAACGTCACCAAACTTTATCTCGTCTGAAAAAGCGAACGACTTATAAGAAAGCCCACCCTTGTAACGACGGTTGTGGCGGTAATTATGCTCAATAAAGTCGTTTATAAGGTAGTTAAGTTCCTTTTTCGTGTATACGCCGTTAGTGCAAGGCGTTGTTTCTTCTTCACTGTTAACGCCTTGTGTTATATGATACTTAGATAAAACTTCTTCTATCGTAAGGTTTAACTTTTCGGTTATTGACTTTAATAAAAGCAACGTTACGCGCGCATCTTCATCGCTACGGTGAGCAAGATATTCAACGCCCATTTCTTGCGCCACGCTTTCAAGCCCGCGTGGATTTGGAAGTTTTTCAACCGTTTTGTGAAGAAGTTGAATATCCAAAAACTCGTATTCTATCTTTTCAAGCCCGTAAAGTTCGCAAGCGTTATTTAAAAAGTCAACGTCGTTAGAAACGGAAAAGCCTATAATTAAATCGCTAGTTTTGAAAAGATTTTTGATTTCTTCATAGAAATCGGGAAAAGGTTTTTGCGCTTTGATAAACGCCTTATCGTAATGGAGTTTAATCTTCGATTCATACCTTTTTCCGCGTGGGCGCATTACGATATCCCTTTGCTCGATTATATTAAATTTTTCATCTGCAATGCAGTAACCGAAGGTGCACATACTCGCATCACTGTGGCTTCCCGTAGTGCTTTCGATATCGTAAGACAGTATTCTCATATTTTCCCGTAAAAAGTCCGCCGTTTATATCCATCGGCGGACTGTTTATTTTATTCTTCGTCAGTTTCTTCAGGGTAAGTAGCGTCAAGTGAAGCGTTAAACGCATCTTTATCGCTACCAGTCATCTTACCAACGATTGTTTCGCTAAGCGCAGTAACCTTTTCTCTATCAAGAGTTGCTAAACCGCTAATATATTCGCCATACTTATCTTCGTTAGCAAAATCTTTAAGATCAATAGCGTATAAGTAGTTTTGGAAAATGCTATCGCCGTAAACGGTGATGAATTTATCGCCAACAACTCTTGGAACGAACCACTCGGTAAGACCTTTAGATGCAATCGCGTTGATTTGACGGTAATCAGCGTTTTCGCCTTGAGTTACGTCAACCCTATAATAGATACCGTCAGTTCCGCTAACGTAGATAAAGTTACCGTCCATAAACGCAAGGTTTGCGCCGTTTGCTTTACCAGTTAATAAAGTTCTACCACGAGTTACTTCGCCAACTTTAGAGTAATCAAACTTAACTAAGCCTTTTAAGTAAGTTGAATTTTCAATATAGTAGATAGAGTTTAAATCAGCAACTACTGCGGTGGAAGTTAAAGCAGTGTCAATATAAGTGTTGGAAGAACCCATGTTTACAAGGTTTTCCTTTTTAACTTCTTTTGAAAGATCAAGCCCGAAATAGCAAGTGGTGGAGTTAGTATCAAGACTTGCAAGTTTGAAGATTAAGAACTTGCCGGTGTTTTTAACGATTGTTAAAGTTGCGCCGGAAAGATCGGTATAATCTAAAATCTTAGCCTTGTAATCATCGCTGTTTCTGTTATCTCTGCCGAGAGCGTTTTTACCACAACCGCTAAATACCATATCGGCAGAAGAATTACCTGCAACGTAGCAGTAAATTTCGCTAAACGATTCGTCTGCGTCTAAGTCTTCAGAATAAGCGTTCTTTGCAAAGAAGATTTTGCCTTGATTATCGTCCGCAAAGAAAAGCCCCGTATAACCGTCAACCGAATAAACGCTATCGCCGTTTGACGCGTCTAAAACTTTAAGTTTCTTCTTTTCAGCGCCGTCAACCGTTTCAGAGTATTCGTAAGCAAGGTAAACTTTGTTTCCGTTTTGTAAGAATTGATATTTAGAAACGCTGTTTTTCTCATAGCCGATTCTTTCGGAATTTCCGTCTTTAAGATTAAAACTTCTAAAATCAACGTAATCACTTCTAACCGTACCCGTCTTATCCTTTTCATCGTAAGGGGAAGCGTAGTAAACGTTGTCACCATAAATAAACACGCCGTTCGTTGCAGAACCAGTTGTTGCAAGTTTTGGAATAACGCGCTCAACGTTTGCGTTTTTAGTTCCCATTTCAGTTAACTTAACGCGGTAAAGAGCGCCCTTTTCAACGTCACCCATCTTATTGTCGGTAAAGTTGCTTGCAACGCCGTTAACAAAGTAAAGATACTCACCTTTTTCAATAGCGAAAGTGCCGTTACCAGACTTAACAACTCCGTTTTCGTAAGCAACGGTATCAACCTTGTCTTTACAACCCGTTAAGCAAAACGCCATAGCAAGAACGGTAAGTAATAATGCAATAAGTTTTTTCATATCTTCTCCCTTATACCTAACCTAATCGAAAAACCGATTAGTTAGATGGAATAATTAGACTTGTTTGCTCATAGTTTAATATAAACGCGTATATGCGCGCATTTAGAGCATTATACATATAACATTATATACCAAAACTTTATAATAATCAATAATTTTTTAACGAAAAATAGGCTAAGATTTGCAAAATTAAAGGTAAAAATGGAAAAATTTGGATTGTTTGATATAATTGAAAAACTTGCGCCGTTAACAAGCACGGCAAAAACCCTACTTCCCGCCTTAGAAAAAATCAAAAACTCTCCGCATAAAACGGAAAGTAAACACCAAAGCGAAAAGAAAAAAACTTCTTTGCCGAGCGCAATCAACTATATTCGCCGTCACGAAGAAATGAGCAGAAGAATTGACGCGAATAATAAAGGATAAATAATTTTTAATTGTAATTAAAAAAGGTAGGCTAACGCCTACCCTTTTATCTGCTTGACGACCTTTCTTGGTCTTTAATTTTTTTCTCAATAATCGCTTTTATTTTATCGGCGTTTTCAATGCCCGCCTTGTAGCCCTGCTCGTAAGCAAAGCGCAAATTTTCAACTTTAAACTGGCTCATATTGCCAAGTTCAGGACAAATTAAAAGGTCGTGATTGTGGCTCTTTAACTGTTTACGGCGTAAAAACGCGCTGTTCGCGTCAACCGCGCGCAAAATGTAAGTTAACAAACCCTTGTGGCGTTGAAATTCGGGGAGCGGACCTAAAACGTCAACCACGATAACGGCGTCCGCCTTAAAATCTTTAACGCAATTTAGGGGCAACGGCATAAAAACGCCACCGTCAATAAGCACCTTATCGCCCATTTCAACGGGGCGGAAAACGGCGGGAATTGCAGAACTTGCCCTAACGGCTTCCGCAACGCTACCCGTTTTTAAGGTAACCACTTCGCCCGTAACTATATCGCCTGCGATACACTCAAAGGGAATTTTGAGTTTATCAAAAGTAACGTCGCCTAAAAGTTCTTCAAGTCTTTTTCTAAGCTTGCTTGATTTTAAAATGCTCTTTTTGTTAAAAGGAAATAACGAAGCGTCTGCAAGTTGATTCATTTTTAAAGAGTCAACGATTTCAATCATAGCCTTAGGCGTCATACCGCTTGCATAACATCCGCCGATAACCGAGCCCATTGAACAACCTGCGATGAAGTCGGGTTTTATCCCACACTCGTCCATCGCTTGCAAAAAGCCTACGTGCGCTATACCGCGAGCGCCGCCCGCGCCTAATACGAAACAAGTTTTAACCATACTTTTATTCTCCGCAGTAGTAAAATTTTTATACGGGGCAAAAAACCGCCGCGAATAGTCGCGACGGTAGTTGCTTTTATCTTAACTTAATAAGTTAAACTTATTTGCTAAGTCTTGCTTCTAAAGCTTCGAGTTCTTTAGCAAGTTCAGCAGGAAGTCTGTCGCCAAATTGAGCGTAGAATTCCTTAATGCCCTTAACTTCTTCAAGCCAAGTTGCAGTGTCAACGTTAAGAAGTTCTTTAACGGTTTCAACGTCGATATCAAGACCTTCAATATTGATGTCTTCAGCGTTGGGAACGTAACCGATTGCTACTTCGTTAGCGCCAACTTCACCCTTACATCTCTTGATAATCCATTCAAGAACGCGAAGGTTATCGCCAAAGCCCGGCCAAATGAAGTTGCCTTCATCGTCAGTTCTGAACCAGTTAACGTTGAAGATCTTGGGTTGGTTACCGATCTTTTTGCCCATTTCAATCCAGTGAGCAAAGTAGTCAGCCATATTGTAACCTACGAACGGACGCATTGCCATCGGGTCACGACGAACTACGCCTACTGCGCCAGTAGCGGCAGCGGTAGTTTCAGAAGCCATGATAGAACCTACGAATACACCGCTGTTCCAATCTCTTGATTGATATACGAGCGGAGCAGTTTTAGCACGTCTACCACCAAATACGATAGCGGTAACGGGAACGCCTTCGGGCGCTTCGAATTCAGAAGAAATGCAGGGGCAGTTAATAGCCGGCGCAGTGAAACGGCTGTTGGGGTGAGCAGCCTTAACTTCCTTACCGTCTTTATCAACGGTGTCAGGAGTCCAAGGATTGCCCTTCCAGTCAATAAGTTTAGCGGGTTTCTTCTTGTCAGCAACGTCTTTTTCCATTGCTTCCCACCAAACGGTGTTAGTTTCAGGATCTAACGCAACGTTCGTAAAGATTGTGTTCTTCATGGTTGAATATAATGCGTTGGGGTTAGATTTTTTGTTAGTACCAGGAGCAACGCCGAAGAAACCGTTTTCGGGGTTGATAGCCCAAAGTCTACCGTCTTTACCTACTCTAAGCCAAGCAATATCATCACCTACGCACCATACGTTGTAACCCTTCTTAGCGTAAATTTCGGGGGGGATAAGCATTGCAAGGTTGGTCTTACCGCAAGCCGAGGGGAAAGCAGCAGTGATATAGTTGATTTCGCCTTGGGGGTTTTGAATACCAACGATAAGCATGTGTTCAGCCATCCAGCCTTCGTTCTTACCTTGATAAGATGCGATACGGAGAGCGAAACATTTTTTACCTAAAAGAACGTTTCCGCCGTAACCGGAGTTAACCGACCAAATAGTATTGTCTTGGGGGAAGTGAAGAATATATCTCTTTTCAGGATCAAGATCTGCTTTAGCGTGAAGACCACGAACGAAATCGTTGCTGTCGCCTAAAACGTCAAGAACTGCTTGACCGATTCTGGTCATAATCTTCATAGAAACTACAACGTAGATAGAATCGGTAACTTCGATACCAACCTTGGAGAAGGTTGAACCAACTGCGCCCATAGAATAAGGAATAACGTACATCGTTCTACCCTTCATAGCGCCGTCGAAAATCTTACCAACTTTGTCGTATGCTTCAGCAGGAGCCATCCAGTTGTTGATCGGGCCTGCATCTTCTTGCTTGTCACAGCAAATAAAGGTTCTGCCTTCTACACGAGCAACGTCGTTAACGTCAGAACGGTGAAGGTAACAACCGGGGAGTTTTTCTTCATTAAGTTTAATAAGTTCGCCAGTCTTAAGGGCTTCTTGTCTTAAACCTTCAAGTTGCGCTTCATCACCAGTAATCCAAACGATATTATCGGGTTTGCAAAGATTTGCGCTGTCTTCAACGAATTTTAAAACTTGAGCGTTTTTAGTATATTCGTTAGTAATTTGATACTTCATATTGTAAAATGCCTCCATTAAAATATCTTTAAATAATTGTCGATTTTTACGTTTATATTTATATAAACGCAAACTTTCACTGTAAGTATTTTAGCATAGGTTTAGCAAATTGTAAATAGTTTTTATCTATTTTTTATTTTTTTTACGATTAACGATAAAAAACTTTGTTTTTCGTTATTTTATTCAGTAAAAAATAATATATTTTTAAAGGGAGAAAAGTATGAAGGAATTTTTAATTTTCAAAAAACTAAGCGGTGGCTTAGATTTAAAACTCAACGCGTGGCTTAAAGTGGAAACGATTGATAACTTAGTTTTTGTTTTGGGCGAGATAACCGCGCCCGTTTGGAACCTTGATGGGTTTTCAACTTATATCGTTACAAGCGACGCTACCATTTTGTTAAGCGACGGGCTAAGTTTTAAAAAAGAACTTAGTTTAACCGCTATAAATAGCGGTTTTATTGCAGTGGTTACTAAAACTTTAGACAAAACGCCCTTGCTTTACGTTAATTATAAAAAGGCAGAAAGCGAACTTTCCTTGGCGCTTGAAAAGATTAAAAACGGGGCGTATAACGATGAGGAAATCGCCACCGAAAACTACTTTAACGGAGTTAATTATGAAACCGAACGTGTTTATAACGATGATAACGACGGGGGCTTTGAAGATAAAAAAAGCCCGCCAAAAATCACGGCAGATAGCCAAGCTTTACTACATGAAAACTTGGGCGCTCAAAAGGGAGAATTCTACGATACCGTCAAAGAAAAATTCGACCAAATAATATATTGCCACGCGCGTGACGAAGAACTTTGCTCCGCCCTACCCTTAGGCGAGTTTTGCAAGATTTTTTACGATAAAGATAGATTTTATTCCGTTGGGCGAATTTTTGATAACGGAAAAGTTAAATATTTGTGTTACGCCGTTAAGGGCGATATAAATTCCGCCCCGAAAGAAGTATTTAAATACTCTAAGTTTTTACCCGTTTCGCCATACGAAAAAACTATCGGCTATTACGTTATTTTTCAAAACGCAAAAAACGGAGAAATTATCACGAACTAACCGTTTGGGTTATTGATTTGATTTTATATTGATAGAATATTTTAAGCCGTTAAATGTTGCCGTTGGCAACGCTAAATTACTTCGTAGCTAAATGTTTGCTTTGCAAACGCTAAATGTTGCCGTTGGCAACGCTAAATTACTTCGTAGCTAAATGTTGCTAACGCAACGCTAAATGCAAAACAGAGTTTTGCGCTGTTGATTGATTTTTTCATTTTAAGCCTATTACAACTATTTTAAGCCGTTAGAACTGAGATTTTAAGCCGTTAGTTGCAAGCAAGACAAGGCTCGCAAAGTGTTTTGGATGAAATAGACCTTTTGGTCATTGAAGTCAAAACACGAAGCAGTAACGTAGTATTGCGCCGCAAATAACGGAATAAAAAAAGAGTGGGTTAACCACTCTTTTTTATGCCTTAAAATTAGTTTTCGTATACCGAAACTTGTTTACGGTCTTTACCAAGTCTTTCAAACTTAACAACGCCGTCAACGGTAGCAAATAAAGTGTAATCTTTACCGCAACCTACGTTTTTACCGGGATAGAATTTCGTGCCTCTTTGTCTAACTAAAATAGAACCTGCGAGAACTTTTTGGCCGTCAGCACGCTTAATACCTAAGCGCTTAGCTTCGCTATCACGACCGTTTCTGGAACTACCTACACCTTTCTTATGAGCAAATAATTTAATTAAAAACATAATTATTCTCCTTTAACAATGTCGGTAATCTTAACAGCCGTAAACGGTTGTCTGTGACCTTGTTTCTTTCTGATGTTCTTCTTCGCTTTGTATTTGAACACGATGATTTTTTTCATCTTGTCTTGAGCGAGAACTTCACCGGTTACTTTGAACGCCTTCGCGTCCTTGCCTACTTTTACACTCTTTCCGTCGGTCACGAAGATTGCGTTGAATTCTACGCTCGCGCCAACTTCGGCATCAAGTTTTTCAAACTTAACGGTATCGCCTACCGCAACTTTGTATTGCTTAGAGCCGTTTTCGATAATTGCGTACATACTAAGTACCTCCTGTCTAATCTCGCCGAATTTAAAGGCGGTGAATAGTCACTCTTCTGGAGCCTTTTCCGAGCGGTTCTATCGTATGATACAATTTTTTTAATTTTTTGTCAACTAATTTTACATACATTTAGATATAATGCTCACTATAAAATCAAAGGGGGGATACACTATGCAAAATTGCAATCTTGAATTTATCGGCGAAGTTATGCGCAACGCAAGCGTTGCTCTACTTTCAATTAAAAACGTTATCGAAAAGGTGGACCACGCCGAACTTAGAGCGGAACTAAGGTCTGAATACGAAAAGTACGACGCTTTTATTGAAGAACTTAAATCTTATATGACCGAGAAAGGTTACGAGATTAAAGACGTTTCCAAAATGAAAAAAATGATGATGTGGTCTGCAATCAAAATGAACGTTGCAGTTGACGATAGCCGAACGCACGTTGCGCAAATTATGGTTAAAGGCACGGTTATGGGAATAACTGAACTAACCAAAATTTTGAACGATAAAGGGTGCGTTAGCGATGAAAAGGCGATTGAATACGCATCAAGGCTACTTGAATTAGAAGAACAATTCGAAGAAAATTTAAAAACTTTTTTATAAAAAAACGCTCCGAGAAGGAGCGTTTTAATTTATTTTACGGGTTTTTCTTCGTAAACTGGCGAGCTTGTTAAAACTATGCCGAGTTTTCTAAGCATCTTCACGTCAATATGCGGAAGTAGTACCGACGAGTGCATTTGCGCTCCGCGAAGAAGGGGAAGTTTGCTGATTGCAAGTTGAGCGTTCTTATTCGTGTAAGACGAAGAAGAAAGGGCGATAAGCATTTCGTCAATATGCAATCTTGGGGTTACGGAAGAGAGATATTTTACTTTAAGTTCAGTTATGGGAACTATTCTTTCAGGGAGCAACAAGTTTTCTTCATCTGGGATATTTGCAAGATATTTTAAAGCGTTTATAAGCATCGCGCTTTGGCTTTCTAAAATATCGCTCGTTTTGCCCGTAATGAACGTTCCGTCAGGCATTTCAATCGCCGAGCAAGGAACTTTAACTTTTGCTTGCTTTTTAACGCACGCGTTGTAAACTTCCCTGTCTTCAACGGAAACGTTCAAACCTTGCATTAAGTATAAAATCTTCTCAGATTCGTCAGGATCTAAGTTGTTTCTTCTCTCGTTTTCAAGCGCTTTAAAATAACGGCGAATAATCTCTTGCTTGGACGCGTTTTGGCACGCCTCGTCGTCACAGATTGCAAACCCTGCCATATTAACGCCCATATCCGTTGGCGACTTATACGGCGATACGCCCATTAGTTTTTCAAACAACGCGTTTAAAACGGGGAAAATCTCCACGTCACGATTATAGTTAACCGTGGTAACGCCGTAAGCGGATAAATGCCAAGGGTCAATCATATTAACGTCATTAAGGTCGGCGGTGGCGGCCTCGTATGCAACGTTAACGGGGTGTTTAAGCGGTAAATTCCAAATCGGGAAAGTTTCGTATTTAGCATACCCAGATTTTATACCGCGCTTTAAGTCGTGATAAATGTTTGATAAACAAGTTGCCATCTTTCCGCTACCGGGGCCGGGGGCGGTTACAACGACTAAGTTTCTCGTCGTTTCAATATAGTCGTTCTTGCCGTAACCGTTATCGCTAATAACGTGGGGAACGTTTGAGGGATACCCGTCGATAACGTAATGGCGGTAAACTTTAAGCCCCATTTTTTCAAGGCGCTTTTTAAAGCGGAGAGCGGGTTCGTTGTTTTTATCAAATTTTGATAAAACTACGCTTTGAATAAACAAACCGTAACTTCTAAAAATGCCGATAAGCCTAATAACGTCTTGATCGTAAGTGATGCCAAGGTCGGCGCGAACTTTGTTCTTTTGAATATCAATGGCGTTTATAACTATAACGATTTCAGCTCTATCTTTAAGTTTAGAGAGCATTTTAATCTTACTGTCAGGCTCAAAACCCGGAAGAACGCGCGCAGCGTGATTATCGTCAAAAAGTTTACCGCCGAATTCAAGGTATAACTTTCCGCCGAACTCGTTAATGCGCTCGGTTATCTTTTCGGACTGCATTTGAAGATATTTTTCACTATCAAACCCGATTTTCATATCAACTGCTCCCATCTAAAATTCCATATAATTGTAACACAATTAAAAATTAAAATCAATAAGACGGGCGCAAAATGTTTACTTTATTTGAAGTAAAGTATATAATATATTTATAAAATTTATAAAAGGATAGAAAAATGAGTAACTGTTCACACAACTGTTCTTCCTGCTCGCAAAGTGACTGCAAGGATAGAAATCAATTTGAAATTAAGGCAAAAGACGGCGTTTCCTTTAAAAAGACCATCGCCGTTATGAGCGGTAAAGGTGGCGTTGGCAAATCGCTTATCACCAGCCTTTTAGCCGTTGAATCAAAAAAGCGTGGGCTTGAAGTTGCCGTTTTAGACGCGGATATTACCGGCCCTTCAATCCCCAAAACTTTCGGTGTTGACCACCTTAGAGCGCAAGGTAGTGACGAAGGGTTATACCCCGTTTATTCAAACGGCGGTGTTAAAATTATGTCAATCAACCTTTTACTTGAAGAACCGAGCATGCCCGTCGTTTGGCGCGGTCCTGTTATTTCGGGCGTTGTTAAGCAGTTTTATACCGACGTTTTGTGGGGAGAAAACGATATTATGTTTATCGATATGCCCCCTGGAACGGGCGACGTTCCGCTCACAGTTTTTCAAAGTTTGAAAGTTGACGGAATTATCGTTGTTACCACCCCGCAAGACCTTGTTTCTATGATAGTTGAAAAGTCGGTTAAGATGGCGAATATGATGAATATTCCCGTTCTTGGCGTGGTGGAAAATATGAGTTACGCCGTTTGCCCTAAGTGCGGTGAAAAACTTTACGTTTTCGGCGAAGGCAAAACCGAACAAGTTGCTAAGGAATACGGTTTAGAAGTGCTTGCAAAACTTCCTATCAACCCAGAAGTTGCAAACCTTATCGATCTTGGTCAAGTTGAAAAAGTTGACACGGCGACAATTGCAAACGCCGTAAATACCATTTTGGAGAAATAATTATGACTCTTGAACAATTTAAAAAAGCGAAAATTGACGCTATGAAGCAAAAGGACAAAGATAGAGTTTCCGCTCTTAACGTTATCATAACTAAAGCAATGGCTTTAACTATTGAAAAGCGCGCGGTAGGTCAAGAACTTTTAGAAAGCGATATTGACACTCTTCTTCAAAAAGCGGAAAAGGAACTTTCCGAAGAAAGAGAAGGCTTTATAAAGGCTGGCAGAGAAGAAAACGTTATCTCTCTTACTAACCAAATTGAAGTTATTAAGGAATATCTCCCCAAACTTTTATCGGCTGAAGAGATTAAAGCGATAATCGACACGCTTGAAGATAAATCAATCCCGTCGGTTATGAAACACTTTAAGCAAAACTATCAAGGGAAAGCCGATATGCGCCTCGTAAACGCGATTGCAAGCGGAAAATAATAAAATTAACGCGGATTTTTTAAGTGAAATCCGCGTTTTTTCGCCTTGTAGGGCGGTTTTTTCAAAAAACCCTTGTTTTTTTGTTTAAAATATTATATACTAATGGTAAATAAACTAAAAACAAGGAGATATTATGGCTTTTAAAGATAATAACGGCGTTCAAGAAGACGTTTTATTTACAAATATCAACTCTGATATCAACACCGAAGTTTTATTCAAATCTATTGAAACGGAAGAGCTTGACTACCTTGAACCTATTGCCCCCATGCCTGAGCCTGCCGAAGCGCCCGCTCAAAGCGTAGAATTTTTTACCGACATGGACATGATGGAAGAACCGCTTTTTGCTGACGTTCCCACCACTCCGCAAGCGGAAGACCTTTCAACCGAGCCCCTTTTAGATCATCACACCGATGAAGGCACGATTTTGGAAACCCCGCGTGAAGTCGTTGAACCTCAGACGGTTGTTGCGGAAGAAAACCTTGATTTCGTTGAACCTATCCGCCCCGACTTTGTTGACGAAGAAGTTTTATTTGACGAAGATCAATCGGCTACGCCCGAAGTTTTAGAAGCGCCAAGCGTTGTTAGCGCAGAACTTTCCGCTCTTGCCACCGCTCCGCAAAAACCCAAATATATTGAAAAGAACTTTGCTCAAAAACTTTTAGAAGCAGATTACGAAATTATCAAGCGTTACGACGAACTTAAAAATTATATGCTCACTTTCAAGGGCGTAAAATCAAGAGTTTCTAACGACTTTGATAGTTTTAATATGGGCAGAACTCAACTTATCAAACTCGGCTACTCTACAAAATCACTTAAACTTTTCTTGAACTTAGATTACGCTCAAGTTGAAACAAGACTTAAGTGTAAAGACGCTGGTCACAAGAAAGCTTACGCTGAAGTTCCCGTATTTTTAAGAATAAAATCGGATAGAGCGATGAGAAACGCTAAATACCTTATCAATCAAGTGGCTGCTAAGTTTGAACTTAAACCAAACCCCAAAGCAGTTTACGTTGATAGCGTTAAGATTTTGAGAACTAAAGCAAAAACTTACGACAACTAATAAAAAGCACGGCAATCGCCGTGCTTTTTTAGTTATGAGTTGGACACGCCAACGCTATGAGCGAACTGTTGTTCGCGTTATGAGTAATCTTTGATTACGTTATGAGTAAACTATCGTTAACGCTTAGGATTGAGTTTTATATAAATTAAATTCTTGCAGATTGTTTTTTCAGTTAAATAACTAAGTCTTTAATGTGCAAATCTAAAACTCTACAAATCTTAAACAACGTTGATACCTTTGTGTTGCTACAACCATTTAAAACACTATTAAGCGTTGCAACACTTATTTTGCAAAGTTTAGCAAATTTATTTTTACTCAAGTTGTTTTTTGCTATATAAAAGTAAATTTTCTCAGCGTCTATTAAACTTTTCATACTATCACCCCTTACGTATTGTAATATACCGTTTGGTATATGTCAAGACTTTTTATTCCATTTGGAATATAATTATGCTATGAATACGTTTGGTGAAAGATTAAAAGAATTAAGGCTTGAAAAGGGTTTAACTCAAACAGAACTTGCAAAATCAACTGGGTTTACTCAACCAGCAATCGCAAGGTGGGAAAATGCATTGCAAATTCCAAACGTTGAAACGGCTATTGTGTTTGCAAAATTTTTTGGCGTAACAACGGATTATCTTTTAGGTTTAGAAAATTAAAAAGACGGCTTAGCCGTCTTTTTTAGTTATGAGTTGGACACGCCAACGCTATGAGCGAACTGTTGTTCGCGTTATGAGTAATCTTTGATTACGTTATGAGTAAACTATCGTTAACGCTATGGATTGATTTTTGAGCTAAATGTTGCTTACGCAACGCTAAATTACTTCGTAGCTAAATGTTTGCTAAAGCAAACGCTAAATGCAAAACGGTGTTTTGCGCTATGGATTGTTTTCTATATAGAAAATATCCATAACGCGTCTTTATTTGTTTTAAATTTCTACTACTTCAAAAGAATTCTTAACAACTAATCTTGCTTCGGGTAAATCTTTGATTTCGCCTGCGGAGATTATTTGAGCAAGCAAGTTACCAACGGCTGTGCCTTCGGTTGGGCCTGCTAAAACTCTCTTACCAGTATATTCTTTAGTGAGTTTATTGAGATAACCGTCTTTACTGCCACCGCCAACGATGTTTAAAACTTCAAACGTTTTGCCGGTTACTTGTTCGGTCATCTTGATAGTTTCAGCGTAAATTGACGCTAAAGAACGATAAATAACGTCCATAATCTCGCCAACCGTTTGGGGAACGACTAAGCCGTAATCTTTGCAGTAGCCCTTGATTGTTTCAATCATACTGTCGGGCGCTAAGAACCTATCGTCGTTAAGGTTAACGATAGAACCCGTTGACTTGCACTCTATTGCAAGGTTCATAAGATCGTCGTAACTATACTTGCCGTTAAGTTCCTTCTTAACGCTTTGGATAGTCCACATACCCGTAATGTTTCTTAAAAATCTAATAGTGCCAGCGTAACCGCCTTCGTTGGTGGCGTTGAATTTATACGCCTCTTCGTTGGTTATAGGAGCATTGAGTTCCGTTCCGAGAAGCGACCAAGTTCCACTTGATATATAAAGGGGTTGACCTTTAATTGCGGGAACTGCCATTACCGCGCTTGCCGTATCGTGTGACGGGGGGAACACAACCTTAGTGTCAAACCCAACGATTTCTTGAATTTCCTTTTTCAAGTTACCAACCACTTCGCCCGGCTTATAGAGTTTGCCAAATATCTTTCTCGGATAACCAAGCGCGTCGATAAGTTCCCAAGACCAGTCGCCCGTCTTCGCGTCTAAAAGACCACTCGTTGAAGCGTGAGTGTATTCGTTCTTTTTAACACCGCTTAAAAGGTAGTGAAGATAGTCGGGAATAGAAAGCATAGTTTCCGCTTTTGAAAGTTTACCCGAAATCTTATCTGCGTAAAGTTGATAAATGGTGTTGTATTGCGCGCGTTGAATACCCGTTACTTCGTAAAGTTTTTTAAAGGGAACAACCTTTTCAGTTTCAAGCATAGAAACGCTCGTTCTATCGTCACGATAAGAGAACACTTCGCTAATGAGTTTGCCGTCCCCGTCTAAAAGCGCGTAGTCAACGCCCCAAGTGTCAATACCAACGGAATAGGGAACAACGCCGAGTTTACCGCACTCTTTCAAACCTTCAACGATGTTTTTGAAAAGTTCTTCAGTATCCCAAACAAGTTTTCCGTCACGCTTAACAGCGCCGTTAGAAAAACGATAAATTTCTTTTAAAATAAGTTTGCCTTCTTTATACTCGCCAAGAATATGCCTACCGCTTGACGCGCCTATATCTACTGCTAAATAATACATAATTTGCTCCTTTAATATATATAATATATATTAACACTTTTAATTAGGTTTTTCAAGGTTTTTTGATAAGATTGTGCCTATCTTCGTTAACGAGCGCGTTAAAAAGATTGTCCTTTATAAGCGGATATTTTTTTGAAAGTTCTTCAAGCGTTAACTTAACTTCTTCCCTTTGAGTAAACTTGTCAACTGGGCAGGGGTTAACTAAAATAGGCTTATCTTTCGTGAAAGATTTGATAACGTGTTCTTTAACGTAAATCATAGGGCGAATAACCGTTAAATCTGCCTTTGAAAGATAGGTTACGGGTTGAAAAGTAGAAAGCCTGCCTTCGTAAATCATAGAAAGGAAAAAAGTTTCAATCAAATCGTCAGCATGGTGGCCGAGAGCAACCTTGTTACAGCCGAGTTTTTTAGCCGTTTGGTTGAGCGCGCCACGGCGCATATTTGCGCAGAGCGAACAGGGGTTTTTCTCCTTTCTTTCTTCAAAAACAATTTGGTAAATCTCCGTTTTTTCAACGTGATAAGTAACGCCAAGGCTTTCAACGTAGGCTTTTAAACTTTCTTCTTCAGCCTTGTCGTAATCAATGCCCGTGTCAATTCTAACGGCAACGATTTCAAACGGCTCTGGATAAAAACGCCTAAGCCCAGCGAGAGCGGAAAGCATAGCGATGCTATCTTTCCCACCCGATAAACCAACGGCAATTTTATCTCCGCTTTCAATCATTTTAAAATCGCTAACCGCGCGGCGCACGGGCGACATAAGTTGTTGTAAAGTTATCATTTTTTATTCCCTTGCAATATTTATACGAATATGATAAAATAATTTATAAGTAAAATCAATCTTTTTAGGAGAATTATGGGAGATTTTTTGCTAAAACTACTATCTGGGATAAACAACCCCGAACTTACCACCTTATTAGTTTCGGCGTTTCCGCTTGTTGAACTAAAAGGGGCAATACCTATCGGAACGGGGCTTGGGCTTTCGCTCGTTCGCTCGGCGCTACTTGCTTACGCAGGCTCTTCACTCGTTGTTATTCCCGTGTTTTTCTTGCTTATTCCCATATTTAACCTTTTAAAAAAGATTAAGTTTATTAAAAAACTCGTTCAAAAAATAGAAGCGGTGTTTAACAAAAAAGCGCAAGACTTAGCAAAGAAGAGCAACGGAGCGCCCGAAGATAAAGTTAGAAAGATTTTAATGATAGCGCTGTTTATCTTCGTTGCCGTTCCATTCCCCGTAACGGGAGTGTGGACGGGGACTGCAATAGCCGTGTTTTTGAATATGAAGTTTAAAGATTCCTTTTTGCCGATAATTCTTGGCAACTTGGTTGCAGGCTCGATTATAACGCTAATAACTTTCTTGTTTAAAGATTACGTTAACCTTATTATAACCGCGTTATTTATAATTGCGATAATAATGCTAATTATCCTTATTATAAAGATAATAAAATCAAAACCTATTGAAGAATAAAAAAAGAGTTTGGCTCGTTGCCAAACTCTTTTATTTTTAAATATCAAATGCCTTAGGTTAAATCAATTTCGCCGAACGCTAAACTGCCAAGGAGCGAATCAACGTCACCAAACTTTTTGCCGTTTAAGTAAAGTTTATCTTTGTTGCAACCTGCGAACGCGCTAATTTGAATTCTAATATCGGCGTTTGCAGTAACCTTTTTAAGATCGGAACAACCTGCGAAAACGCCCGTTTTAATTTCAGTAACTCCTGCGCCGATTTCAACGTATTTTAAGAGAGCGCAACTTGCAAACGCGTTGTTTCCAATATATTTAACGCTTGCGGGAATAACGAGCTTGATTGCCGATTCATCTTCAGTAACGTAGTTATAACCAAGGTAAGAACAACCGTTGAAAGCGCTGTCGCCAATAAATTCAAGGGCGCTACCAAACGCTACTCTTTGTAACGCAGAGCAACCAGCGAACGCATTGTCGTTAATAAAGGTAACCGCGGGGAGATTTACGGAAATGAGTTTAACACATCCCGAGAAAGCGCTTGCGCCAACGAAAGTTGCGTTATCCATAACGATTTCTTCAAGCATATTGAAACCGAAAAAAGCGCACTCGGTAACCTTTTCTCCAACGAAGGTAATCTTTTTAAGGTTTGAGGGAACTTTGAAAGTTAAATCAGTGGTAGTGAGTTCGTCATACGCCTTAGCAGTAACGTCCGTAAGACCTGCAACCGCCGTGCCAGAACCGAACACGAAACCTAAAACTCTTTCTTCGCCAGCAGCGTCAACCGACTTGCCGATGAAAGGAAGGTTGATGATTTCTTCTAAGTTAGCGCATCCTGAGAAAGCGCCTGCGCCGATAGTTTTAATCTTAGTGTCTAATTCAAACTTGATGCTCTTGATGATAATTCTATCTGCAAACGCTGCGGGGGCAATTTCTTCAACGTTCTTGCCGTTGTATTCGTTAGGAATAACGATATCTCTCTTACCGCTAACGGTAGAGAAATCGCCGTTTGCCATTTTAAGCGCGTCTTCACTCGTTACGGTGTAACCGGTAATTTTATAATATTCGTACTCTTCGCCAGCATCGTCTTCACCAGTTGCAAGTTCGTAAATAAACTCGCCGGTAGTAGCGTCACCCGAATCGCTCGTTTCGCCACCCTTATCGCACGCGATAAAGAAAACCGATAAACAAAGAGCCAAAATCATGGTTGTTAAAAGTTTAAAAAGTTTTGACATTTTGGGAAAAACTCCTTCAATACTGCATAGTTAATTTATTTTAACACTATTTTTCCCGTTTTGTCAATGCTTTTTAAAGTTTAATATATTACTTCTGCTTTTCCTTGCACGAAATCTTTAAAAAATTTGCCCGCTCCACGCTTTTTCTTGTCAAAAACGCTAATAAAATCATCGGTTGTGGCATTTGAAAAGGCTTTTTCACTAACGAACTTTTTGAGCGCTTTTTTAAATTTTTTATCGCCGACGTAACCTTTTAATCCGTCAATCGCTATAAGCGAACGCTTATACGCTATCATAACGTATTCAATCTCGCTTGAAAAATCTTTTAGGTTTCGCTCCATAATAGGCGGAGTGGTAACCCCTTGATAAACGAGGGCGTTTTTAACGTCTAAATACTCGCGCTTTGCAGTTTTTACGTACTCGCCGTAATCTCCGTCCCCCCGATCGCTTAAAAAACTTATCGTTAAATACTCCGTAAGCCCCTCGTCAAGATACCCTATCTCGCTTTGGTTAACGCCAACTATCCCGTAAAACCATTGATGAGCCGTTTCGTGCGCAACAACGTAATCTCGCTCGCTGTAAGCGCTATCTGAAATTAGGCTTAAACAGGGGTATTCCATACCGCCGTATAAAAAATCTCCTTCGCAAACGACGTATTCGCCGTAAGGGTATTTATAATACTCGTTTGAATAATATTCAAGCGACTGTTTCGCCGTTTCAAGCGTTTTTTCGGGGTTTTCGTCATCGTAATAATAGTAAGAAATCTCAACGCCGTTATGGTTACATTTTGCAATTTCAAACTTTTTTGAGAGTACGAACGCTATTTCTCTAACGTTTTTTCGCTCGTAAGAATACTCCGTTTCTCCGCCCGACCAAACCGTTCCCGTTGGCGTTAGAGAAGACGCCACCGAGTAGTCTGACGGAACGGAAAGAGTTACCGTGTAGTCTTTACACTCAGAGTAAAAGGGATCGCCCGCTGGATAGTAAGCGTTAACTATAAATTCCCCATTTTCATAAATGCAAGGCGTTGGGTAAAAACCGCTTAAATTAACGGTATCATCCCCGTAGCCAAAGCGGTGATAAGCATTTGGCAAAATCGTTTTAAACTCAATATAAAGGCTCGATTTTTCCCCTTTTTTAAGTTGTTTCGTTAAAAAAACGGTTAGCGTTTGCTCGTTAATTCCGTTAACGGTAAAACTTGCCTTTTCCCCGCCTTCTTTTACCGATAAAATATCGATATACCCCTTTGAAAAACCGTTTGGATACGCTAATGAAAAATCGCTTTCATAAACGGGCGAACTTCCCTTAAAAGCGTTTGGGTAAAGGTTGAAAACGCAAGTTGAAAGGTCGTTTTTAGGCGAAGTGAAAACGTATTCCATAACCCCGTCAACAGTCATATCTTCGCTAAAAGTTAGGTAAAGATTAACTAAATTTCGGCTTTCGTTATCCTTTTTGCACGAAGATAAAACGGGCAAAAAAACTAAGCACAGTAAAAAGCAAACGATTTTTTTCATAAAAATCCCCCTAAGTTATATTACTTAGGGGTTTTGATTTTTATTACTTATCGCTACCTATTAAATACTTATTCGGGTCTACTTTTACTCCGTTTTCTAAAACTTCAAAGTGAAGGTGCGCCCCGTCTAAATACTCCGTTTTGTTGTTGAGTGAAACGTAGCCGATGGCATCGCCCTTTTTAACTGACGCGCCTTCCAAAAGTTCTTCTCTTGCGTCAATGCTGTTGTAAACGCTTTTTAGTCCGTTGCCGTGATCGACGGTAACGGTAGTTCCGTTTATTTTTGAAATTTCAATGCTTTCAATAACCCCGTCGTAAACGCAAAAAACGGTTGCACCCTCTTCCGCGCCGAAATCAATGCCTTTATGCCCCGTGTATACGCCTAAGGTTTGGTTGTATATAACGCTTGCGCCAACGTAATCTTTAATAATTTCGCCGTCAACGGGCATATCGAAAATTATAACCGTGGGTTCTGGCTCTTCGCTCGGGTTTTCTTCGCTTGGGTTATCGCTCGGTTTTTCTTCGCTTGGGTTGTCGCTCGGCTTTTCAGTTTCCACTTGCGCTCCGCCGTTAACTTCTAACGAGCCTTTAGAGTTTTCTGAAACGATTAAACTAACCGTTATTACAACTAAAACCGCAAGGCATAAAACGAACGCCAAATAATAAGCGTTTCTCTTGACAAAATCTAAAATTCTACTGTTGTTTTTTGACATAAATTACCTCCGTTATGTACTAATACCCAAAGTAAATAAAAGGAACGCCCACGGTATAAATTTCGCCCTTTTTAACGGCGTGCAAATTAACTCTTTTGCCCTTTATCACTTCTTTTTTCAACACTTTTGGTGAATAAAAATACAAGGTTTGAACGTTTTCAAACGAAAACTCTGCAATTTTTTCAAAAGAATAATTTGAAATCAAGTTTTCAAATTCCGCTTGAGAAAGGGAAAAGGAAACCCCGTCGAAACCCATATTTTGATAAACTTCGCTATCAAAATAAAACTCGCCTTGAGATTTACCACCCACGCAAACGGTAACTTTACCGCTACTTAAAAACAACGCGCTAAATAAAACCACCGACAATAGCGCCGTTAACGTTTTAGCCATAAAAAAATTCCCACCCGTTACGGTAGGAATTATTGACTGAGATTTTTAATTTTATACTCGATTACAAATAATTTTTAACGTCGTTTAAACTTTCCAAGATAAAGTCGGGGGCTTTGGGAGCGGAAGGAATCATTTCTTCCGTCGTTTCTCCACTCAAAACGAGCATGGCGTAAAACCCTGAGTTTTTACCAAAGGCAATATCCGTGTAAAGCCTATCGCCAACCATAATAAATTCTTCGTCATCGTTAGAGCCAAAGCGAATTTTAAGGTTTTTGCCCATAATATCGTTGGGTTTGCCGATTATTAGCGAAGGAGTGTAGCCCGACGCTACTTCTATCATTTTGATATAAGAGCCAACGTCTGGAACGTAAACGTCTTTCGCGGGGCAGTTGTTATCGGGGTGAGTTGCAATATAGGTTGCGCCAAAATGAACGTTTCTTAAAAAATTGCAAAGTTTTTCATAGGTAAGCTCGGTATCGTAAGACATCAAAGCAACGTCTGCATCCAAACCGTCGGTAAGGTTAATGCCGTTTTCGATAAGTTCAGTTTTAAATGATTTAGTGCCTAAGCAGTAAACTTTTTTGCCGGGGTAATTTCTGTTTAAATATTCAACGGCGGCAAGCCCAGAAGAGTAAACTAAATCGCCTTCTTTATAAAAACCGATGTTTTTAAGTTTTTCAACGTAAGTATCCGTTCCCCTTGACGAGTTGTTGGTAAGGTAAACGAGTTTTTTGCCGTTCGCCCTTAATACGTCCAAAGTTTCAGCCATATTGCCGATGGGTTTTCCTTCAAGATATAAAGTTCCGTCAAGGTCTAATAAAAAATATTTGATTTTAGTTAATGCTTCTTTTAATCCTTTATCTAATTTGCGCATGATAATACTCCTAAATCTCTCATAAGCGTTAAAACGCTCGTTTTATCGGTAAGATACGGGCTTAAAGTTACCGCGTTTTTAATTTGCTTGTATGAAATATTCCCGTCCCCCATAACGCCCGTTAAAGATGAGTAATACTTTTTAATTTTATAAAACGCTTTGAGTATCGCCGTGGTTTCACTTAAAAAATCATCTCTCGTTTTATCTATTAAAAGATTTATTAAAAGCCTTCTTTTTTCGCTTGGAATTTTCAAGTTGCCAAGCAAAAACTCCTTGCTAATATTAAATTCTTTTTGCAATTTTTCTATATCTAAAAAATACTCGGGCGTTGATAAAAGGGAAGAAAAATCGTTTGAAAAAAAGGCGTGGTAAAGTTTTAAAACCTTTTCAAAAGATATTATCTCTTTCTTGCAGTCTTTTGATTCGGGAGCGCATTTTGAAAGGGCAAAAACAAGCGTTTCCGCGCCCGAATTTATAATGGCGGGCGCTTTGCCAATCACGATTGACAAAAGCGTTTGAGAGGCGATTATCGCCGATTTGCCGTTTTCATAACTTGGCGCGGATAAACAAACGTTAACGGCTTTTTTAACTAAACTGAAAACCCCTTCGTCAACGCTTGCGCCAGACAAAAAGCACCCCATTTTGTAGTCGATTAAAGAAGTGAGTTTCTTTACCGAGCAAGCGTAAGCTTCGGCAAAATTTTCGCTTCTTGATTTTAAAATGAGCGACTCGTCAACTAAAACCTTTTCAAACTTTTTAGCAGGGCAAATTTCCACTTCGCCGTTTCGTTTAAGGTAAACGTTATCGCTAAAAACCTTGTCAAACGACGGGCTCGTTACGATTGCCACGCACGGAATTTTTGATAAAGAAGAATAATATCTCACCGCCGATAAAAGATATTTATCCCCAACCGCTATTGAAATATCAGTTTTGCTATCTATCGCTTGTTTAATTGCCGAATAGGTTAAATCGCTCACGCTAACTATCGTGAGCGTAGCGTCGCTTTTAAAAGATTTTATCTTATCAAAAAGTGGAGCGCCAACCTTTTTAAAGTCTTTTTCAGGCATAAAAACTTTAACTTTACCGCCCGTTAAATTTTTTAACGGCGTTAAAAAATCATCAAGCGAGCCTATAAAAAGTTCGTTTGGAAGTGTTTCGCTATCAAGCGCGAGCGATATAAAAGTTTTAAAGTCAAACACCTTTTTCATACGCATTTATTGTAAACTTTATTCAGTTAGTTGTCAACACGGAAATATGTAAATTTTTTCAAATTTCCCCTTGAATTTGTACAATAATATGTTATAATATACATATAATGTGCATTTACAGCACACAATAGGGGGTATTTATGAACAAAAGCGAATTCACAAGAGCGTATGCTGACAGGCTCGGCGTTACTATAAAAGAAGCGGAAGTTTTAGTTGCAACTTTTATTGAAACTGTTACTGAGTGCCTTAAAAACGGTGAGTACGTTCACATCTCAGGTTTTGCAACGTTCGACTTAAAAGACAAGAAGGCCCGCGAAGGCGTTAACCCTTCTTCTAAGGAAAAGGTAGTTATTCCTGCTTGTAAGTCGCCTAATGCAAAATTCTCAAAATCCTACAAAAAATTATTTAACTAGTTCATAAACGAAAAGACCAGCGGTAACCCCGTTGGTCTTTTTGTGTGTTTTGCTTGCTTTTTACGTTCGTTAGTAGTATGATAAGATTATTGAAAAAACTCTCTTGTTAGGCTATTATTTTATCAAGGAGAAAATTTTATGTCTTACCTTTCTCTTGGAATTTTAGGCTTTACGTTATTATACGTTGTAACTTCTACTCTACTTGGGCTTTTGCGCGGTAGAAATAGAGCGATATTAAGGCTCGTTTTAGTGCTTGCTTCGGCAGTTTTATCCGTCGTTTTAATCGACGTTTTAGCGCCGTTGATTTTAAATATTCAAATTAAAGGTCAACCGATAAAAGAAGCGATTGCATCGGCTTTAAACTCTGGCGAAACGGCTTTGCCTGAAAAGTTCCAACAAATTATTTTAACTCTCGTTGAAATTATTTTGGGAATAGCGGTGTTCTTTATAGCGTTTATGCTTTTAAGGTTTATAACTTGGGCGCTTTTCTTCCCCATTTTGAAAATCTTTGTTAAAAAAGGCGAGAAAAAACGCGTTTTATCGGGCATGATTATAGGCTTAGTTCAAGGCGTTTTAGTTGCGCTTATGGTGTGCGCGCCGATAACGGGCTTAGTTGGAGATATAAGCAAGATTTCTTCAATAGAAATAAGTGGCAATAAAATGTTGCCTATCCCCGAAGAAGTAGGCTTTGAAGAATATAAAAACTCTACGCTCTTCACCGTTTACGACAAGGCTGGAAATTGGCTTTATAAACTCGTTTCTTCCAAAAAAACCGACGGGCAAAACGTTTCTATCTCAGACACGATTGACGTTGTTGTTGCCACCACCGATATTGCAAACAATGCGCAAAACTTATCGTCGGGCGTTGAGTCGCTCACGAAAGACGGGGCTACCGCTCAAGATAAAGTTAGCGGTTTAGACCAAATTGGGCAAGCGCTCGTTGAGATTGACAACTCTATAAATTCTCTCGGCGAAGACGGAAAGGAACTTTTTAAAGAACTTATCGAAAGCGTAGCTCAATTGGCAGGTGGAGAAGAAGGCGACCTTCCGCCCGAAATTTCCGATTTCGTTGAAAATCTTGACGTTTCAGACCTTTCTTTAAAGCAGACGGGCGAAGCGCTCCAAGGAATCGCTTCTTACGTTGAAAAAACCACCGAAGGTTTTGAATCTTTCGGCGAAGAAGTTTCTCAAAATGAAGTTGACTCTATCGTGAACGGCTTATCCGCAAACACTTTTATTTTGGATATGCTCGCTAGCGAAGGAGAAGTTCCCACCCTTATCCCCGTTGATACGGAAAACGCAAGTAAGTTTGAAAGTTCAATAAACTCAAACACCACGCTTACGAGCGAAGAAAAAGAAACGCTTAAAAAATTGTTCGGCATAAATTAAAGCAAAAGAAAAAACGGCTCAAACGAGCCGTTTTTTAATGCTTAAAGTTTATTAACGTCATTTTCCGTTATAAGTTTAAAGCCAGCGCCAACTAAAACCTTTTCGGCAAGAGCGTTATCTTCAACTCTTAAAACAACGTAAGCGTGCTTTTCGGTGCGAGCCATAAACGCATATAAATATTCCATATTTATACCCGCTTTGTCAAGAACGCCGAGCGCTTCGGTAAGTTTACCGGGTTCATCGCTAATCTTAACGCCAACAACGTCAATAACCTTTATGAGATAGCCTTCTTCTGTGAGCGTTTTTTCAGCGGTTTTTTCATCGTTAACGATAAGGCGCAAAATGCCGAATTCTTGCGTTTCAGCGATAGAGAGCGCTCTCATATTAACGTTGTGTTTTGCAAGCGTGTCCGTAACTGCAACGAGCGCGCCTTGTCTATTTTCAACAAAAACTGTTAATTGTTTGATTGCCATACTCTTTTCTCCTTTTAAATAAGTTTGCGGTTATCAATAACTCTCTTTGCCTTACCTTCGCTTCGCGCTATTGTTTTGGGAGCAACGAGCCTTACGGTAGGATTGATGCCAAGCATAATTTTCATAGCGTTAGCAAGCGATTTTTCCATCGCTAAAATTTCGCTAACCTTGTCGGTAAATTGTTCGGGGGCAAGTTCAACGTTAACTTCAAACGTATCGGTATTGTTAACTCTATCAACGATGATTTGATAGTTGGGTTGATAACCTTCGTTTAAAAGCACCGTTTCAATTTGGCTTGGGAATACGTTTACGCCACGAATAATAAGCATATCGTCCGTTCTGCCCATGGGCTTAGCCATTTTGATTAAAGTTCTTCCGCAAGAACATTTCTTTCTTGATAAAACGCAAATATCTCTCGTTCTGTAACGAAGAAGGGGGAAGGCTTCTTTATCAAGCGCGGTGAACACAAGTTCGCCCTTTTCGCCTTCGGGTAAAACTTCGCCAGTATCAGGATCGATAATCTCGGCAAGGAAATGGTCTTCGTTGATGTGCATACCCGTTTGTTCTTCACACTCGAACGCTACGCCCGGGCCTGAAGTTTCGGTAAGCCCGTAGATATCGTAAGCCTTAATACCAAGCGTTTCTTCAATGTTTTTGCGCATTTCTTCAGTCCAAGGCTCTGCGCCGAAAATACCCGCTTTTAAGGGAATATCTTGGGGTTTAAACCCTTGTTCTTTTAAAGATTCGCCGATATACGCCGCGTAAGACGGGGTGCAACATAAAATAGTTGCAGATAAGTCGTTCATAAATTGAATTTGGCGTTCGGTGTTACCTGACGACATAGGAAGGGTTAAACAACCAACCTTGTGCGAACCGCCGTGAAGCCCTGCGCCACCAGTGAACAAGCCGTAACCGTAAGCAACTTGGCAAACGTCGTCACTCGTTCCGCCCGCGGCTACGATTGCTCTTGCGCAACAGTCTTCCCAAAGGTCAACGTCGTTTTGGGTGTAGAACGCAACTACGCGCCTACCAGTCGTTCCGGAAGTTGAGTGAATTCTAACGCAGTCTTTAAGCGGTTTTGCAAGCAAGCCGTAAGGATAAGCGTCACGAAGGTCAGCCTTTGATAAAAAGGGAAGTTTGTGTAAATCTTCAATACCCTTGATATCTTCGGGTTTAACGCCCTTTTCATCCATTAAGTTTCTGTAATACTCAACGTTTTCGTAAACGTGTTTTACTTGCTTAACGAGTTTTTCAGATTGAAGTTTTTTAATATCTTCAACCGCCATCGTTTCAATTTCTTTTTGATAATATCTCTTTTCCATAAGTTTTTACCTTCTTATTTTTCGTTATAACACTTAAAAATGCCTTCTACCCTTTCTAAATCGTTATTCCTTGTTAGCAAACTAACTATCGGAACGACTACGAGTGACACCGCCATCGCAATAACGCCCATTTCAGGCGATTTTGACGCGGCAAACGCAAAACCGTTTGTTGCCGATAAAATTATCGTTCCGATAGCAACCGTCAAAAGCCCTGCTATCATACCTGCAAAAGAACCGATTTTGGTAATCTTTTTCGAATATAAGCCCCAAACGTAAGGTCCGATAAACGAGCCCGAAACAACGCCCCAGGAAAAAGACATTAAACTTACGATAATGGGTATGTTTTGAGTTGCAAATATAAACGAGCAAGCAACGAACGCTAAGCACAAAATTCTCGTGAGCAACATTTGCTTTTTCGGCTCGGGTTTTTCTTTTAAGAAAGACGGGATAAGGTCAACCGAGATTGCCGATGCGGAAGTTAAAACTACCGAAACGAGCGTTGACATTGATGCGGAAAGTAAAAGAATCATTATAACCGCAAGCAATAATATTCCAAACGCTCCACCGCCTAAAACTTTTAAAAGCAAGGTGGGAATAACAGCGTCAACCCCGCCGGCGGGAAGTTGACCGTTTAAAATCAACGTTGAAGTGCTACCTACAAGGTATGCGCCACAACCTATTACGAAACAGAATATCGTTGAAATTATCGTTCCGCGCTTGATAGCGGCGGTATCTTTAATGCCGTAAAACTTGCTTACCATTTGCGGTAAACCCCACGTTCCAAAACTCGTGAGCATTATGTTTACACATAAGAACTTGAACGCCGAGCCACCGAAAATGCTCGTTAATTGTTCGCCGTTAGAAGAATTTTTCAAGTTTTCAAACAAACCGCTAATTCCACCAACGCTACCGTGGCAAAGCACCACGATTATTAAACACACAACGCCAACTATCATTATAACGCCTTGAACTAAGTTGGTGTAAGCCGTGGCAACGTATCCACCGATAACTAAGTAAACTGCAGTTAAACAAGCGATGATGAGCATCCACACCCATTCGGAAACGTTTGGGAAAATTGCGCTAAATAGCGAGCCTAAGCCCTTGTAAACGGCTGCGGAATACGGGAGCAAGAATATAAATATTATGATAGCGGAAAGCATTTTTAAATATTTGCTATCGTATCTCTTTTCAAAAAATTCAGGCATTGTTTTAGCGTCAAGCGCCTTAGTCATCTTTCTCGTGCGGTTTGCAAGTAAAAGCCAAGAAAGAAGGCATCCAAGAACGGCGTTACCAACGCCTATCCAAATACTGCCAACGCCTATATTCCAACCGTGTTGACCAGCGTAACCCACGAAAACAACCGCCGAAAAGTAAGTTGTTCCGTAAGCAAACGCGGTAGCCCATGCGCCTATCTTTCTTCCGCCTATCAAAAACCCGTCAAGCGTTTTGGACTTGCCGTAACTTATAATGCCGATAACCGCCATTATAACCGCGTATACGCCAAGCGCAACGATTGTGTAGATTTGTGCGTTAGTCATAGCGACCTCCAAAAGTAAAATGAAAAACCCTTGAGCAAATGCTCAAGGGACGATTTAAACCGTGGTACCACCCAAATTTATCCTATACGGACCTTTTGCGTTCAAAAAAACGCTAGTTCTATAACGGGAACACCCGCCGTTGCCTACGCATTTAATAAAAAACTTCAGTACGGGGCTTCTAAAATGAATTCGCCAACGATTCGGCTCTGCCTTTCACCAAACGGCAGTTCTCTACGCCCGTTTTAGTTGGGTACTACTTCTTAGTCTACGCCTTTAATATTTGATTACTTACAATATTAGCACAATTTTTTTCATTAGTCAACGAAAATTTTTAGCAAAAATAAAACGGCATAGAGCCGTTTTGTTATTTTGCCTTTGCCTCGCAGTAAACGCAACGATATTCTCCGCTTTCAGTCTTTTTGAAAATATGCGGAAGTTCTTGTTCCGTTTTAGAAATGCAAGCGGGGTTTTTGCACTTGTGTTCCCCAACGACGAGTTCGCCTTTAATAAGGCTTTCTTTAACGGGGTTTTTAGCGTCGTTTAAAAGTTTTAAGATGAGCGCCATACGCATAAGTTTGCCGTTTTCAACTTGGTTGAAATATTGCGCTCTCGGATCTTTATCGATTTGAACGGAAATTTCGTTAACTCTCGGAAGGGGGTGCAAAATCGCCATATCGGGTTTAGCGTTAACGAGTTTTTCAGGGGTTAAAATGTAACTATCACGAAGTCTTAAATACTCGTCTTTATCTTCAAACCTTTCCCCTTGAACTCTCGTCATATAAAGCACGTTAAGCTGAGGGATAACGCTTTCAAGGTCAGCCGTTTCAACGTATTCCATACCGAACTTATCTAAAACTTCTTGCTTAACGTAAGAAGGAAGTTTAAGTTCGTTTGGCGAGATTAAAATAACTTTAACGTTTTTATATCTTGACAAAGCGTTGATTAAAGAGTGAACGGTTCTGCCGAACTTTAAGTCACCGCAAAAACCGATTGTGAAATCGTTTAAACTGCCCCTTGAACGAGAAATAGTTAAAAGGTCGGCAAGCGTTTGAGTTGGGTGACAATGCCCACCGTCGCCCGCGTTGATAACGGGGATATCCGCGTTTTCACTCGCAACGAGCGGAGCGCCTTCTTTAAAGTGGCGCATAGCGATAATATCGGCATACTTTGATAAAACCTTGCTCGTATCCGCCATGCTTTCGCCCTTGCTTGCAGACGAACTTGACGCGGAAGACATACTTATAACTTGACCGCCAAGCCTGAGCATAGCCGTTTCAAAACTAAGCCTCGTTCTCGTTGACGGCTCGAAAAATTGAGTTGCCAAGATTTTGCCTTTGCACTTTTTAGAATACTTTTTAGGTCTTTTCAAAATATCTTTGGCGGTGCTAATAAGCCCGTCGATTTCTTCTACGGTTAAGTCAAGAATATCAATAACGCTTTTCATTTTTTCTCCTTATAAATATAAGTAACCTATGGTTACGCTAAATGTTGCCGTTGGCAACGCTAAATTCGGCTTTGCCGAGTGATATTTACCTTGCGGTAAGTGATATTTTACGCAAAGCGTAAAGTGGTATTCGGCGTTGCCGAGTGATATGCTACCCTTGGTAGCGTTGTGGATGTTTTCTTTATTTTATCCAAGATTCGTCAGACGGATTGTTCCTAAAAGCAATAAGTCTTTCAACGTCTTCTTCCTTAATGTAATTTTCCTTTGCGGCAACTTCGGCGATAACGTCAAAATTAGTTAAGGAAACGTTTTTAACCGATGCTTCTTCAAGCCTTACTAAGCCCTTTTTCATGCCGTAAGTGAAAATGGAAACGATGCCTAAAACTTCAGCGCCTGCTTCTCTTAAAACATTAACTACTTCAATGCAAGAGCCACCAGTTGAAATAAGATCTTCAACGACTACTACCTTTTGACCTTTTTCAAGTTTGCCTTCAATTTGGTTTTGCCTGCCGTGGTCTTTTGCGCCAGAGCGAACGTAACCCATAGGCATACCTAAAATGTGAGCGGTTATCGCTGCGTGAGCAATACCTGCGGTTGAAGTTCCCATTAAAACTTCAACGCCTGGATAGTTTTCTTTAATTAAGGTTGCTAAGCCGTTTTCAACGTCCGTTCTAACTTTAACGGAAGTGAGAGTTAAACGGTTATCGCAATACACCGGGCTTTTGATACCGCTTGCCCAAGTGAAAGGTTCTTCGGGGCGGAAGAAAACCGCCTTGATAGATAATAAATCTTTTGCAATAAGTTCTTGTAAGTTAGTCATAATTACTCTCCTAAAAATTCTTTAACGCATTGTTTGTACGCTTTAACGGGATCTTCCGCGCCCGTTATCGATCTACCAACAACGATATAGTCAGAGCCGAGTTCTTTTGCCACTTTTGGAGTGGTAACTCTCTTTTGATCGCCAACCGCGTCACCTGCAAGTCTAACACCGGGGGTTACGGTTAAGAAGTTTTCACCGCAAACGCCGTGAACTTTGCCTGCTTCAAGGGGGGAACAAACAACCCCGTCAAGCCCGGCGATTTTAGCGTTATTTGCATAATGCATAACTACTTTATCAATAGGCTCTTTGATTAAAAGGTCGTTTTCCATACTCTCTTGGTCGGTTGAAGTGAGTTGGGTTACGGCGATAAGTAAGGGGCGAGTGCCGTCTGCTCTCGTTAAGCCTTCGAGCGCGCCTTTCATCATGTTTATAGTACCGCTAGCGTGCAAATTAGTCATATCAACGTCAAGTTCAGATAAAACTTTCATCGATTTTTTAACGGTGTTGGGGATATCGTGAAGTTTAAGGTCTAAAAAGATTTTGTGACCGCGCTTTTTGATTTCTTTAACGATTTCAGGGCCTTCGGCATAGTAAAGTTCCATACCGATTTTTACAAAAGGCTTGCAGTCAACGAACTTGTCTAAAAAACTAAACACTTTTTCTTTACTGTCGAAATCAAGCGCTATAATTACGTCTTTATTCATACTCTTGCTTCTCCTATAATTTCGCTAAGCGAATTGATTTTATATTTTTCCATTACCCTTGGCAAGTCGGCAATAATATCACGGCAAGCGTAAGGGTTAACTAAGTTTTGCGCGCCAACTTCAACCGCGGTTGCGCCGGCTAGCATCATTTCAATAACGTCTTCCGCCGATGCAACGCCACCCATACCGACAACGGGAATTTTAACGGCGCTAGCTACTTGATAAACCATGCGGAGAGCGACGGGGAAAATTGCGCTTCCCGAAAAACCGCCCATAACGTTTTTGATAACGGGTTTTTTGCGGTTAAGGTCAATCCTCATACCTAAAAGGGTGTTTATCAAACTGATACCGTCTGCGCCCGCGTCTTCACACGCTTTTGCGATTGAAACGATATCCGTAACGTTTGGCGAAAGTTTGATAATAACGGGCTTGGTCGTTACCTTTTTAACGGCTTTTGTTACTTCAGCCGCAGCCGACGGCTGTGTGCCGAAACTCATACCGCCACCGTGAACGTTTGGGCAACTAACGTTAACTTCAAGCCAACCAACCTGCTCTTCTTTATCTAATCTTTCGCAAGTGTAAGCGTAATCTTCAACGGAAAATCCGCTAACGTTAGCCATAACTTTTTTGTTAAAGCATTTTTTAAGACGGGGAAGTTCTTCCGATATAACTTTATCAACGCCGGGGTTTTGAAGCCCAACCGCGTTTATCATACCCGAAGTGCACTCGGCAATTCTCGGAGTGGGATTACCAAACCTTGCGTCCTTAGTAGTTCCTTTAAAGGAGAAAGTGCCAAGTATATTTATATCGTAAAGCTTTGAAAACTCGTAGCCGTAACCAAAAGTTCCGCTTGCGGGAATAACGGGGTTATCAAGTTCAATGCCGAGTAAATTAACTTTGGTGTTTACCATAAAATTTCCCCCTTTTTAAGCACTGGGCCTTCTTTACAAATGCGCTTATAACCCGTGAGCGTTTTGCACGAACAACCCATGCACGCGCCAAAACCGCAACCCATGCGTTCTTCAAAACTAAGTTCGCCGTCTGTTACGCTTGATTTGTGAACGGCTTTGAGCATAGGCTCTGGTCCGCAAGTATAAAAGAAAGAATATTCTAAATCTTTCATAGCGTCGGTTACGAAACCTTTAACGCCGTAACTTCCGTCAACGGTGGTAACGATAACCTTTGCACCCAAGTTTTCAAACTCTTTTTCGTAAAAAATTTCCGCCTTGGTGTTAAAACCAAGAATAACCGTTACCTTTTTACCGCTTGCGATAAGTTCTTTTGCAAGTTCGAACATAGGCGGAACGCCAACGCCACCGCCGATAAGCAAGGGGGTTTCGCCTGAAAGAGATAAATCGTAACCGTTGCCAAGATTTGTTAAAAGGTCTAAAACAGTTCCCTTTTCCATCTTGCTCATCTCTTCAGTTCCCCTGCCAACTATTTTATAAATAATAGTTAAAAGATCGCCGTTTATTTCGCAAACGGATATGGGGCGGCGGAGAAACAATCCGTCAATTTTTATATTTACGAACTGCCCCGCTTTAACGCCACTCGTATCCCCCTTTAAAACCATCTTCATAATGAGTGAGTTTAAATGGGTGTTTTCTATAATTTCAAAATACGCTTGTTTCATAATTAACTATCAATCGTTGATACCGTGAAGGTGATTTCTTCTAACACGTCGAGAAGGACTTTAACCGTATCGAGCGCGGTAAATATAGTAACGTTATTTTCAGTTGCCGCGCGCCTAATTTCAGCGCCGTCCGTACTTTGACCGTTAGACGCAACGTCTTTAGTGTTGATAACGTAACTTATAACGCCTTCGTGAATTCTATCTAAGATTTCATCAGAACCGTCGGAAAGTTTATTAACCGCGCGAGTTTTGATGCCGTTTTCTTTAAGGAATTTTGCAGTGCCGTGGGTTGCCATAATGTTAAAGCCAAGATTATAAAATCTCTTAACGAGCGGTAACGCTTCTTGCTTATCTTTATCGGCAACGGTAACGAGCACCGTTCCGTAGTTTTGAACGCTCATGCCCGACGCTTGTAACGCCTTGTAAAGCGCTCTATAGAACTTATCGTCGTAACCGATGGCTTCGCCTGTCGACTTCATTTCGGGAGAAAGGTATGCGTCTAAGCCCCTAAGTTTATTGAACGAGAACACGGGAACTTTAACGTACCAACGTTTCTTTTCATCGGGATACATCGTAAAGATGCCTTGTTCTTTCAAAGTTTTACCCATAATAACTTCGGTTGCAATATCTGCAAGCGAATAACCCGTTGCTTTTGAAAGGAAGGGAACAGTTCTTGACGAACGGGGGTTAACTTCGATAATATAAACGTCGTCTTTCTCGTCAACGATAAATTGAATATTATATAAACCCTTAATGCCGATGCCAAGACCTAATTGCTTAGCGTATTGAAGTATAATACCCTTAACTTTATCGGAAATACTAAAGGTTGGGTAAACGCTTATTGAGTCACCGCTGTGAATACCCGTTCTTTCAACGAGTTCCATAATGCCGGGAACGAAAACGTCAACCCCGTCGCAAATAGCGTCTATTTCAACTTCTTTGCCTTGGATATATTTGTCAACTAAAACGGGCTTGTCTTCGTCGATTTCAACGGCAGTTTTAAGATAGTGGATAAGTTGCGCTTCGTCGGCAACGATTTGCATCGCTCTACCGCCCAAAACGAAAGAGGGGCGAACGAGAACGGGATAGCCGATTTCAGCGGCAGCCTTAACACCGTCTTCAATCTTGGTAACCGCCTTGCCTTTTGCTCTTGGAATATTGAGTTCGTTTAAAAGATTTTCAAACGCGTTTCTATCTTCCGCTCTATCAATCGCAGCGCAGTCAGTTCCGATAATCTTAACTCCCCTATCAAAAAGCGGTTGAGCAAGGTTGATTGCAGTTTGACCGCCAAGCGACGCTACAACGCCTTCGGGCTTTTCAAACTCAACGATGTTCATAACGTCTTCTGGTGTTAAGGGCTCAAAGTAAAGTTTATCAGCCGTCGTATAGTCGGTTGAAACGGTTTCGGGGTTGTTGTTGATAATTATCGCTTCGTAACCTGCGTTTTTAATAGTCATAACGGCGTGAACGGTTGAATAGTCGAATTCAACGCCTTGACCTATACGGATAGGACCTGCGCCAAGAACGATTATCTTCTTTTTGCCCGTAAGCCTTGAAGCGTTTTCACCCGTGTAAGACGAATAAAAGTATGGAATATACGCGTTAGTGTGGCAAGTATCAACCATTTTAAACACGGGGAAAAGGTTGTGTTCCTTGCGCATATTATAAACGTCAAGTTCAGCGCACTTCCAAAGTTTAGCGATATATTTATCGCTAAAGCCCATTTTCTTAGCCTTGGTAAGAGCTTCAATATCCTTATTTACGCGGAGTTCTTCTTCCATATCGATAATGTTTTTGAACGCTTGAAGGAAGAAAGGCGTTATCATAGTGATTTCGTGAAGTTTTTCAATGGAAACACCGTGATAGATAAGTTCGGTAATAGCGAAAATATTATCTGAGCGGAATTCCTTGATATAGTCAAGAAGTTCTTCAACGCTCATATTGTCAAACTTAGAGTGATAAATGTGGTTTGCGCCGATTTCAAGCGAGCGAACACCTTTTAAAAGGGCTTCTTCAAGGTTAGAGCCGATGCCCATAATTTCGCCCGTTGCTTTCATTTGAGTGCCGAGTTTGTTGCTTGCTGAAGCAAACTTGTCGAACGGGAAACGTGGCAATTTTGCAATAACGTAGTCAAGTTTTGGTTCAAAAGCGGCGTTTGTGTTTGCAATCTTGATTTCTTCAAGAGCCATACCAACTGCGATTTTTGCAGTTACCCTTGCAATAGGATAACCAGACGCTTTAGACGCGAGCGCCGAAGAACGAGAAACTCTTGGGTTAACTTCTATAAGATAGTATTCGCTCGTTTTCGGGTTGAGCGCAAATTGAACGTTACAACCGCCTTCGATTTTAAGTTCCTTTATGAGTTTGATTGCCGAGTCGTTGAGCATCTTTTCATCTTCTTTAGAAAGAGTCATGATAGGCGCAACAACGCAAGAGTCGCCCGTGTGAACGCCAACGGGATCGATGTTTTCCATACCGCAAATGGTGATTGCTTTGCCGTTAGAATCGCGCATAACTTCAAACTCGATTTCTTTATAACCTTTAACGCTCTTTTCAATAAGAACTTGGTGTACGGGAGAAAGTTTGAAAGCGTTAAGACCGATTTCAACAAGTTCTTCTTCGTTGTTGGCAAAACCGCCACCCGTTCCACCTAAAGTGAACGCCGGGCGAAGAACAACAGGGTAACCTATCTTATTTGCCGCTTGTTTTGCTTCTTCAATAGAATAAGTTATTTCAGAAGGAATAGTAGGCTCGCCGATAGACTGGCAAAGTTCTTTGAACATTTCTCTATCTTCCGCTCTTTCAATACTTTCAGAAGACGTGCCGAGAAGTTCTACCCCACACTCTTTGAGTATGCCTTTCTTTTCAAGTTGCATAGCAAGGTTTAAACCCGTTTGACCGCCGATACCGGGAAGTATTGCGTCCGGTCTTTCGTAGCGAAGAATTCTTGCAACGTATTCAAGCGTTAAAGGTTCCATATAAACCTTATCGGCAATAGTCGTGTCAGTCATAATGGTTGCGGGGTTGGAGTTAACGAGCACAACTTCGTAACCTTCTTCTCTTAAAGCAAGGCACGCTTGAGTGCCAGCGTAGTCAAATTCCGCTGCTTGACCGATTATGATCGGGCCTGAGCCTATAATGAGTATCTTTTTTAAGTCAGTTCTCTTTGCCATAAATTTCTCCTTATTTTTCGTATACGGCTTTACCGTTTAACGCGGTAAGATAGCAAGTTCCGTAAAATTCCATGCCTTCAAAAGGCGTTGCTTTACCCATCGATATAAAATCTTTGGGGTTTACTTTGTAACTTTCGTTTAAATCAAACGCTGTAAAGGCGTTTTCAAAAGGCAAGTTAAATCTTATTCTTGGATTTATCGCCATAAGTTCAATTAGTTTTTCAAGCGTGATAATTCCCGTTTTTACAAGGTGGGTATAACACGCCGAAAGGGAAGTTTCAAGCCCAACCACACCAAACGCGCTCTTTTCGAGTCCCTTTGACTTTTCTTCAGCGCTGTGCGGAGCGTGGTCGGTTGCTATCATTTCAATAGTGCCGTCAACTATTCCTTCAATTAAAGCGTTCTTATCTTCTTCTGAACGAAGTGGTGGGTTCATTTTAAACCTGCCGTTTTCTTGAAGGTCTTTATCGCTTAAAATTAAGTAGTGCGGGCCAGTTTCGCAAGTAACGTCAACCCCGTCCTTTTTCGCTTGGCGGATAAGGGCAACGCTCTCTTTGGTTGAAACGTGGCAAACGTGATAACTAATGCCCGTTTTCTTAACGAGTTCTAAGTCCCTTGCAACTTGGGCGTATTCACTCTCGGAACAAATACCCCTATGCCCGTTAAGTTTAGCATACTCCCCGTCGTGAATATAACCGCCGTTTAAAAGGGAGTTTACTTCACAGTGGGCAACTATCATCTTGCCGTTCTCTTTAGCAAGGAGCATAGCGTCTTCCATCATCTTATCGTCTTGAACGCCACGCCCGTCGTCAGAAAAAGCAACGGCGAGTTTTGATAAACTTTTAATATCCGTTAACTTTTCGCCTTTTTGCCCAACCGTTATCGACGCGTAAGGATAAACGTTGATTTTCGCCGTTTCTTTAATGATGCCGAGTTGAACGTTTAAGTTTTCAACGCTGTCTGGCACGGGATTTAAGTTGGGCATTGATAAAACGGAAGTAAAACCACCGCGCGCGCCCGCCATAGTCCCGCTTTTTATGGTTTCTTTATAAGAAAAACCAGGCTCTCTTAAATGAACGTGCACGTCGCAAAAAGACGGGAATATCGTTAAACTTTCTCTATTATATAAGGAAAAGTCGTTTATTAAACTTTTTTCAATCTCCCCTTTTAAAAAATCGGGGGCAACAATTTTCGCTTTTAACATATTATTCTTTTATATATACTGCCGTTTCGCCGTCAGTTTCGCTAAGGCAAACGGCAACGCTTTCGGTTTTTGACGTGGGAACGTTTTTGCCAACGTAGTCGGGGCGGATAGGAAGTTCTCTATGCCCGCGGTCAATAAGCACCGCAAGCTGAAGTTCTTTGGGGCGAGCGTAAGAAAAGGTTGCTTCTATCGCCGCGCGCGCCGTTCTACCCGTGAACATAACGTCGTCAACGATGATAACGGTTTTATCGCGAATATCACAAGGGAACTTGCAATCTCCTTTAGACACCGTTTTTTGCGTTTCCGACAAATCGTCACGATGGAGCGTTATGTCAAGATACCCGAGCGGAACTTCAACGCCTTCAAACTTTTTAATATTGTCAAAAAGTTTTTGGGCAAGCGGAACGCCACGCGTTTTAACGCCGAGTAAACACACGTTTGAAACGCCCTTATTTCTCTCGATGAGTTCGTGGGTTATGCGGGCAAGCGCTCTTGCGATTGCCGTTTCATCCATAATTAACGTTTTTCTCATAAAAAAACCTTGCCAAGAGTATGGCAAGGTAAGGTTTCGGTATAGTCCACCCCATAGAAAAAGGGCTTTGATATAAAACGCGCTCTTGCCGATATCTCTGTATCGATTTAAAGATTACATTTATTATATATAATAAATATACTTTTGTCAAGTTATATAAGGATATAAAACCGTAAATTTTTTTGCGTTTAAAATAATAAGCATAGGCGCAAAACCTATGCTTATTAAAACTATTTTAAAAAGTTTATTATTACTTAAATATTACGCTGCCGTTTCTTCGGTCAATTCATTATACATTGCTTCCCAGTCTGCTTCCGCTTTCGCCTTTGCGCTAGCGTAAGCCGTTTCAAACTCAGTGGTAAACTCGGTAAGCGCAGATTTTTGTTTTGCCGAAATTTCGTTTAAGTGTTCGTTAACCTTAACGCCTAACGTTTCAATCGCAGAAATAACTGCATCGAACGCCGATTTAAGCGACGCTTCAGCGTTAGAAATAGCCGTATTTGCGGATTCGCCTATTCCTAAAAGCCCTGCTTCAGCATTGTTGAACGCTTGTTCTAAGCCGTTTAAAATATTCGTTTGCGTTTCGGTAATTTCTACTCCAGATTCTACTAAACCTTTTCTGTAATTTAAATACTCAACTTTTTTAGCGCGTAAATCAGCAAGAGCAATTTGATATGCGCCGTTCTCGTCAACGAGAGCGTTTCTCGCTATCATAAGCGCTTCAACAGCGCTGTCGTAAATCGATTCAGCGGAAGCAATCGCTGCGGATGCTAATAAGCCTGCGTGTTCTTTAAGAGCGTTGAGTTCCGCTTTTTGCATCGCTACCGACTTCATTGCGTAATAAGTATTTTTAAGTTCTTGCGAATAATATTCAGCCGTTTCTTTTCTACTCTCTTGAAGCTTGGCGATAAGTTCGTCGTAGTTAAGTTTAGCGATTTCTTCGTCGCTAAGGTATAAGCAAACTTGAGATACGATTTCTTCAAGTTCGGCTTCGGTATACGCCTTAACCTTAGTTACGTCAACGGTAACGTTTATTGAAGAAAGATAACCCGTGATTTCACCCTTAACCGATTCGTATAATTTTTGAGCGTTTTCTTCGTCGCCCGTGATGGAAATTTCTAACGCGTTATCACCTATTGAGCCTTCAACTAAAAAGCCCGATTCTTTGGAAACTTTAACGAAAAGTTCAGCCGCGTCCTTAGCGGACATTCCTTCAACGTTTACGAACGCTTCGGCAGAAATTATTAAGTTGCCTTCTTCGTTCAACGCGTTAACGGTTACAACTTTATCGTCTTTATCCAAGATAAATTCTACTTTGGGGTTTAAAGAAACGTTCATGATTTTCGCTTCTTTGCCGTCATCTTTATCTTTGCAAGCCGTGAGAGGTAAAATGGCAAAAGCCAATAGCAAAGATACTAAAATACTTGTAAATTTTAAGGTTTTTTTCATATTACATCTCCTTTAATTTGGTATTAAAATTATAAACCACCAAACCCCTCGTGTCAATATTTTTTAAAATTTTCTTGTGCAAGTGTTAAAAATTTTTCTTATTTTTAGCAATTATAGTATTTTTTGTCACAAAAAAAGCGTGCCTCAGCACGCTATTTTTTATTTATTTTTGATTGCTGCTTGTGCTCGTTATCTTTTGCCCTTAGCGACAAATTGCCCGTTTAATATTAGGCTGTTATCACGATACCATTATCCATATATTTATCCGCCGTAGCGGTTGTATTCAGTTTTAATTTTTTTAAGTTTTTCCCTTATCATTCTTATGTTATATAAACACCTTTACCGTCAAATCTTGCCATTGATTTGGTCTAAGCATACCGTTCTTTTCCTTTCTATAAGACCTTGCCGATTTATAATCAATCGTAAATTCCCATACCAACTTTTTCATATCGTTTGGCACGTCAATTAAGTCAAAATTCATATACCAATTAAAGCACGTTTCCGTTACGGGAACAATGGTATGAACGAACTGTTTAATCACTTCTCTATCTACGTAGTGTTCGGTAAAATCCATTTTCGACAACAAGAAGTCTTCCACCTTTTTTGCAGGATCTTCTTCCCCGTCTTCGTTTGGAACCATCCCCGCATCAAGAATACGCCTTTTGTTTATAAGTTCGATTTTCTCTTGCTCAATTTCCTTTTTGAGTTCTAAGTAAGATTCTTTCGGAATTTCGTCTTCCAAGCGCATACGAGTTAAGCGTTTTAGTTTTTCGTCTAACTTTGCTATCTCTTTATCAACCGTTGCCTTGATTTCCGCCGCTTTTTGATATTCTTGAAACACACCGATTTGATATA
>JAFWXO010000013.1 GCA_017545865.1 Clostridia bacterium
AAACGGGTAGTTATATAACCATTGCGGTGACGATAGCGTCGAGGATCCACCTGTTCTCATTCCGAACACAGAAGTTAAGCTCGATTGCGCTGAAAGTACTTGGCTGGACACGGCCTGGGAGGATAGGGAGTTGCCGCATTTTTTTATGCCCAAAATTCCACAAAATACTGCGTTTACTGCTTTGTTTTTTGATTTCGATGACCAAAAGGTCTATCTCACCCAAAAAACTTCGCGAGCCTTGTCTTTTGTGTTTTTTGAGCATAAAAACACTTTAAACCACGCTTGTGTTTGAAACGTTATATAAATTAACCAACCTTTTGATAAAGGCTTTTTGTTTTTTAATAACTTTCATTACGCCTTGTCTTTTGTGTTTTTTGTGCTTAAAAACAAGTTTTTATGCAACAAGTGGGCGGTTATGCCTTTTTTATTGTATAAAAAATAAATAGTTTATCTTTTTTAGTGGAAAAAGTCGTTAACAATCTCGTAAAAATTAAAAAGTGATATCATAATATCATGATATCAAAATTAAACGCTGAAATTTAATTGCAAAATATAAGCGCATGTATTTTTTTAAATGAAAGTTTTGTAAAAAAGTTAAAAATAAACTCATATTATTGACAATGAAAATATATATTGTTAAAATATTTATATAATATTTTAATTGTGTAGATGGTAGAAAAATGGCGATTTTAAGGCTCTTTAAACACTTAAGAGAATATAAAAAACCTGCGATAATAACGCCTATTTTAATGGTTATTGAAGTGGCGATGGAAGTTTTTCTTCCCCTTATTATCTCTTGGTTTGGTATGTGCATTGAACGCGGTGATGCAAACGGCATGATAAAATACGGCGTTTTAATGGTTGTGGTTGCGATAATTTCGCTCCTTGCGGGTATGCTTGGCGGTAAATTTTGCGCCAAAGCGTCAACGGGATTTGCTAAGAATTTAAGAAAAGATATGTATGAAAACGTTCAAAATTTCTCGTTTTCTAACATAGATAAGTTCAGTTCTTCATCACTCGTAACAAGGCTTACGACGGACGTTATGAACGTTCAAATGTCGTTTATGATGGTTATTAGAACGGCAATTAGAAGCCCGCTTATGTTTATATTCTCAATCGTTATGAGTTTTTCAATAAACAGCGTTCTTCCAGCCGTTTTCTGCGTGACTATTCCCATTTTGGCGTTCGCAATCATTATGATTATCAAAAACGCAATGCCCATTTTTAGAAAGGTGTTTAAGCGTTACGATGCGCTCAACGAATCTATCCAAGAAAACGTTAAGGGTATGCGCGTTGTTAAAGCGTACGTTAGAGAAGATTTTGAAACTAAAAAAGTTGAAAAAGTATCGGGTGAACTTTGCAAAGATTTCACGAAAGCCGAGCGTATCTTAGCGCTTAACGGCCCGGTTATGACTTTCTGCTTACAAGGTGGTTTAATAGCGATTGCTCTTATCGGCTCACGCCTTATCTTAAACGGAACGGCAAACCTTTCGCCATTCAGCCTTCAAAGTATGCTTACTTATTCGCTACAAATTTTAATGTCACTTCAAATGCTTTCTATGATTTTCGTTATGCTCACACTCTCTAGCGAATCGGCAAGAAGAATTGAAGAAGTGCTCCTTGAAAATAGCGATTTAGTTAATCCTGAAAACCCCGTTACTGAAGTTAAAGACGGTTCAATTTCCTTTGAAAACGTTTGCTTTAAGTATTCTAAAACGGGCGAAAGAAACGTTTTAGATAACGTAAACGTTGAGATTAAATCTGGCGAAACGGTTGGCATTATCGGTGGAACGGGTTCTTCAAAATCAACCTTTATATCGTTAATTTCGCGTTTGTATGACGTTACTGAGGGTAGCGTTAAAGTTGGTGGGGTTGACGTTCGTGATTACGATATGCCAATTCTTCGCGATCAGGTTGCAGTCGTTTTACAAAAGAACTTATTATTTAGCGGAACTATTAAAGAAAATATGCGTTGGGGCAACGAACACGCTACCGACGATGAAATTATAAGCGCTTGTAAAATTGCGCAAGCGCACGAGTTTATCTCCACTTTCCCTGATGGTTACGACACGTTTATCGAGCAAGGTGGTGCAAACGTTTCGGGCGGGCAAAAGCAAAGGCTTTGTATTGCAAGGGCGTTACTTAAAAACCCAAAAATCTTGATACTTGACGACTCAACGTCAGCCGTTGATATGAAGACTGACGCTTTGCTTAGAAAGGCTTTCCGTGAAGACCTTCCTTCTACCACAAAACTTATTATCGCTCAACGCATTGCATCCGTTCAAGATGCGGATAAGATAATCGTACTCGACGGTGGCAAGATAAACGCAGTAGGCACGCACGCCGAACTTATTAAAAACAACGAGATTTATAAGGAAGTTTATTATTCTCAAAATAAAAATTCAGACGGAGGTGAAGCGTAATGGCAGGCATGGGTATGCACGGGCGTGGGCGCGGTCACGTTCCTCCGATGAAAATGAAAAAAGGCGTGTTAAAACGCCTTATGGGAATACTTTTCAAAAACTATAAACCGCTTCTTATAGTTATTGCAACTTGCTTAGTGATAAGCGCAATAACGGGCGCGGTTGCGGGCTTATTCTTAAACACCGTTTACGATACGCTTGCAAACGCTATCGCAAAAACCGTTTCGGTTAGTGAAGCGTGGTCTAAAATCATAACTACTTTAATAATTTTAGGCTCGATATACCTTTTAGGTATACTTTCAAACTTTATCTATCAACAACTCGGCGCAATTTTAACGCAAAGATTTTTAAAAGATATGCGCGTTAAAATGTTTGCAAAAATGCAACGCTTACCGATAAAATACTTTGACACGCACACTCACGGCGATATAATGAGTTCATACACAAACGATATTGACGCTATCCGCCAACTCATTTCTCAAAGTTTACCGCAAGCGTGCTCAACGCTTATAACGATGACTTCGCTTGCGCTCGTTATGTTATACCTTAGCGTAACGTTGTTCGTGGTGGTAATCGTCGGCTTGTTTGCTATAACTATGGTAACCAAGTTCATCGGCAAAAACAGCGCGAAATACTTTATGGCTCAACAAAAAGCCGTTGGTCAAGTGGAAGGTTACGTTGAAGAAATGATGAACGGGCAAAAAGTGGTTAAAGTGTTCAATCACGAACAAAAAGCCATTGAAAAGTTCAATTCTTTAAACGATAACTTGTGCGAAGTTTCAAACAAGGCAAACGCCTTTTCAAATATGCTTATGCCCATTATCCACAACATAGGAAACGTTTTATACGTTTTAGTGGCGTTTATCGGCGGTGGCATATTTATCTTTACAAGCGGCAAAGGCTTAAATATCAGTTTTCAGTCGTTATTTACCACGGGCAGTTTCTTAACTCCGCTCAAGATAAGCGTTGTTGTTTCCTTCTTGGGTATGGCAAGGCAGTTTGCAAATATTACGGGGCAAATTAGTAACCAAATCAACTCCGTTGCTATGGCAATGGCGGGCGCTTCGAGAATTTTTGACCTTTTGGACGAGAAGGAAGAAGCAGACGAAGGTTACGTTACCTTAGTTAAAGCAAAAGAAGATAGTAACGGCAACTTGGTTGAAACAACCGATAAAACAGGCGTTTGGGCGTGGAAACACCCCCACAAAGCAGACGGCACGGTAACTTACACCAAGCTTACGGGTGATATCCGTATGTTTGACGTGGACTTTGGTTACGTTCCCGATCATATCGTTCTTCACAACGTTACCTTATACGCTGAGCCCGGTCAAAAAATAGCCTTCGTTGGCGCAACGGGCGCAGGCAAAACAACGATAACCAACCTTATCAACCGCTTTTACGATATTGCCGACGGCAAGATTCGTTACGACGGAATAAATATCAACAAGATTAAAAAAGCAGACCTTAGAAAGTCGCTCGGTATCGTGTTGCAAGACACCTGCTTGTTTACTGGCACGGTTATGGAAAATATCCGTTACGGTCGTTTAGACGCTACTGACGAAGAGTGTATTGACGCTGCAAAACTTGCTTCCGCTCACGACTTTATAACCCGCCTCCCCGAAGGCTATAACACTATGCTCACGGCGGACGGTGGCAACCTTTCACAAGGTCAACGCCAACTTATCGCTATTGCAAGGGCAGCGGTTGCCGACGCGCCCGTTATGATAATGGACGAAGCAACTTCTTCAATCGATACCCGTACCGAACTTTTAGTTCAACGCGGAACGGATAAACTTATGGAAGGAAGAACTGTGTTTATCATAGCGCACCGCCTTTCAACCGTTAGAAATGCAGACGTTATTATGGTTTTAGATAAAGGCAGAATTATCGAGCGTGGCACTCACGACGAGTTAATTGCGAAGAAGGGCAATTATTACGCTCTTTACACGGGCGCTTTTGAGTTAGATTGATAGGCATCAATCTAACTCAGTGATATGCGACCAGCGGTCGCGTGGTATTTTGCTAATGCAAAGTGGTATTCGCCAAGTGGCGAGTGATATGCTCGCAAGCGAGCGTTATGGATATACTTTATTTGTAATAAAAGGTAGGCAACCGCCTGCCTTTTTTAATAAAAATCTTTCCATAGCAAACAAACAAGTGTTTTTTGTACGCCGACAAAATATTTATTGTTTTTTTAGAAAAACACTTGTCTTTTTTGCGGATATAATTTATTATATATAATATCTGTTTATAAGTAGTTAAATTTGGGAGATTTTTATGTATATAAGCACGAGAAGTGGCGAAAGGTTAACTGCAAGCCAAGCGATACTCAAAGGTTTGAGTTCAGACGGGGGCTTGTTCTTACCTGAAAGCATTGAAAAATTAAATCTTACCCCCGATTTTTTTGAAAAGAACTATTGCGAAGTTGCAAAAGCTGTTTTCAAAATTTTCCTTGATGATTTTACCGAAGAAGAAATTGATTTTGCAATTTCTTCCGCTTACGATAAAATAAATTTCCGCGAACGTTTCGTTGGTATTAAGCATTTTGATAAAGTTTCATTTTTAGAACTTTTCCACGGCCCAACGCTTGCGTTTAAAGATATGGCGCTTACTATTTTGCCGTTTTTAATTGACGTTTCTAAAAAGAAGAACGGCGTTGACAAAAAGTCGCTTATCTTAGTTGCAACGTCAGGCGATACGGGTGGCGCGGCTCTTTCAAGTTTTATAAAGAGCGGAAAGTTTGATACCGTTGTTTTATATCCCGACGGTGGCGTTAGTGAAATTCAAGAAAAGCAAATGCTTTATTATACTGACGACAGAACTAAGGCTTTTGCCGTTAAAGGCAATTTTGACGATTGCCAAACTTTCGTTAAAGAAATCTTTTCAAGGTATAATCAAAAAGACGTTTTATTGTCTTCTGCAAACTCAATAAACATCGGTAGGTTAATTCCGCAAGTTATTTATTACGTTTACTCTTATTGCCAAATGAGAAAGACGGGTAAACTTAAAGATGGCGAAAAGTTTAACGTTTGCGTTCCAACGGGTAACTTTGGCGATATTTTCGCAGGTTATTTAGCGCGTGAGATTGGCGTTCCCATTGAAAAGTTTATTTGCGCGTCAAACAAAAACAACGTTTTAACCGACTTTTTCAAAACGGGTTTATACGATAAAAATAGAGAGTTTTATAAATCTAATTCTCCCGCGATGGATATTCTCGTTTCATCAAACTTAGAGCGTTTAGTATATCTTGCAACGGGTAGGAACGGCGCTAAGGTTGCAGAGTATATGCAAGACCTTAGTAAAACGGGTAAGTACCAAATTTCCGATAGCGAAAGAGAGTTTTTAAAAGACTTTGACGGTGGCTGTTCTACTGAAGAAGAAACCATTAAAGCAATCGGCAAATGCTATAAAGAACTCAATTATCTTATCGATCCGCACACCGCCGTTGCTTACGACGTGTATAATAAGATTGAGAAAAACGGTTTGCAAACGCTTATCGTTTCAACGGCAAGCCCGTATAAATTCCCCTTTACCGTAACCAAGGCTTTATCTCTTACCGAAAAGGCGAGTGAAGTTGAACTTATAAAAGATATTTCCGCCTACACGGGCGTTCCCGTTCCGTTCGGCATTAAAAAACTTATGTACTCTAAAAAGCCCACCGTTTTAAAAACGAAAGAGCAAATTGAGAGCATAGTAAATTATGAAAACTTAAAGGTTGAAATTTCCGTTCCCTGTTCTTCAGCAAACCTCGGCGTTGCGTTTGACGGGGCGGGCGTATCTTTCGCCCTTTACAACACTTTCGGCTTTGAAGCAAGCGATTGCGACCAAGTTGAAGGTTTTGGCGGAAAGAATTTTGATAACAACTTAGTTTTAAAAGCGTATAAAAAGTTGTTTGAACTTAGCGGTAAAGAATACGTTCCCGTTAAGATAACGCTTAAAAAGTGTTCAGTTCCGTCTTCAAGCGGTTTAGGTTCGAGCGCAACTTGCATAGTTGCCGGCGTTATGGCGGCAAACTATATGCTCAAAAACATTTACGATAGAGATTATCTTTTATCCGTTATGACTATGATTGAAGGTCACCCTGATAATCTCGCGCCCGCTTTCCTTGGCGGTTTAACCTTCTCGTATTTAAACGGCGAAAAGGTGATTTCAAGAAAGGTTGAAATTAACAAAAATTTAAAGTTTTATGCGATTATTCCGTCTGCAACCACTTCAACTAAGAGCGCAAGAGAGATTATCCCTGAAACTTGCTCGGTTAAAGACGCAGTTCACAACTTATCAAGAGCGCTCAACTTAGAACACGCCTTCAAGGTTGGCGACGTTAAACTTATTAAAGACGTTTTTGACGATAAACTTCATCAACCATACCGTTTCCCCTTGATTAGCGGTGGCGAAAAGGTTAAAGCCATCTTGGAAGAAAACGGTTACGCGGTTGCCATTAGTGGCGCAGGCCCGTCGCTCTTAGCGGTGGGTAACAAGAGCGGAGCGGAAAAACTTAACCTTGGCGTTATTGACGGCGTTAAGTGGAAAGTTAAGTTTTTAAAGGTTTGCGATAAAGGAGCGCTACTTAGATGAAAGGTGATTTCTTGATTATCCATAAAGACGTTATGCCTTCTTTTTTAGTAAAAGTGGTTAAAGCAACCCGCCTTATCGAAGAAGAAAATAAATCGGTAAGCGAAGCGTGCAAGGCGTTAGATATAAGCCGTTCCACTTTTTATAAGTACAAGGAAAAGGTTTTTGAACTCAAAAGCGATTTCGGGCGCAAGGCGATACTTTCGTTCAAGGTTGAAAACGCTATGGGCGTTTTATCGGATATAATTAACAACATTTCAAAATACAAAGGCAATATTTTGACGATAAACCAAGATATGCCTATTCACAATTTGGCTTACGTTTCGGTTATGATCGATGCGAAAGATATGCTCGTTTCCATTTACGAACTTATATCGGAACTTAAGAAAATTCAAAAAGTAAAAGACGTAAGCTTAGTTGCGTTTGAATAAGGAGAAAAATATGAACGTAGGAATATTAGGATGCGGAACGATTGGCGGCGGTGTTTTAAACCTTATTGATAATTTGCCGTCGAGCGCAAACGTAAAAGTTTTAAAAGTGTTTGATCTTCCTTCAAAGAAGGAAATGCTTGGCGAAAGATTTGCCGAAACGATTGATGAAGTTTGCCAAAATAAAGATATTGACGTGGTTATTGAAGCGATGGGCGGGGATAAGTTCCCTTACGAGTGCATAACCAAGGCGCTCAAAAATAAAAAGAGCGTTGTAACGTCAAACAAAGAAACGGTAAGTCTTCACATGGAAGAGTTTTACTCACTCGCTAAGGAAAACGGCGTGCAATTTTTATGCGAAGCGTCGGTAGGTGGCGGAATACCCCTTATTTGCTCGCTTATTGATTCTATTAAGGTTGATAAGGTTGATAGAATTTTCGGCATTATAAACGGAACTACCAACTTCGTTCTTACCAAAATGAGTAAAGAAGGTCTTTCTATGGAAGACGCGCTTGCTGAAGCAAGGCGTTTAGGTTTTGCCGAGTTTGATGCAACAGCCGATATTGAAGGGCTTGACTTAACGAGAAAAATTTGCATACTTTCAAGTATTGCTTACGGCGGTTACGTTCCTTATTCTGAAATTTACCATTACGGTATTTCAAAAGTAACCCCCGAAATTTTAGCAGACGTTAAGGAAAAGGGTTATATTTTAAAATTCGTTGCCGAATCGAGAAGAACGGGCGATAAAACTTGTAAAGTTAGCGTTGAGCCTTGTTTAATCACGGCTGATAACCCACTATCTGCGGTATCTTACGAGTTTAACGCGGTATATTATAACTGCGCGTCTAACGACCTTTTAGGTTTTTACGGCAAGGGCGCAGGTCGTTACCCAACCGCAACCGCTATGGTTAGTGACGTTAGAAGAATTTCTGAAAACGCAGGCAAATATACGTTTGTAAATAACGGAGATTTTAAGGTTGAAAACTTCTTAGCAACCGAAAAATATTACGCTTATAAAGACGGAAAGAGCGAAATTGTTGACGGCATGAAAGATTCGTCTAAATACGATTTCGTGGCAAGAATTTTTTAATTGAGAGATAAATAAAGGAGATATAATTATGAAAAATTACAAAGTAGCAGTAGTAGGCGCAACTGGACTCGTTGGTTCAACCTTTTTAAAACTTTTATGGGAATATAAATTCCCCATTGAAACTTTAACCCTTTTCGCTTCTGAAAGAAGCGCGGGCAAAAAAGTTATGTATGGCGATAAGGAATATACCGTTCAAAAACTTGAAGAAGGTTGTTTTGAAGGTGTTGAAATTGCCCTTTTCTCAGCGGGCGGTAGCGTAAGCCAACAATGGGCGCCCGAAGCGGAAAAGAGCGGCGCGGTAGTTATTGATAACTCAAGCGCTTGGCGTATGGTTCAAGAGTGCGCGTTAATCGTTCCCGAAATCAACCTTGATCACTTTAATAACGCAAGAAAAATCGTTGCTAACCCCAACTGTAGCACTATTCAATCAGTTCTTCCCTTAAAACCGCTTGACGATAAGTTTGGTCTTAAAAGAGTTGTTTACTCAACTTATCAAGCAGTTTCGGGTAGTGGTATGAAGGGTAAAAACGACTTGGCAAGAACGCTTGCTGGCGAAGAACCCGAATTTTATCCTTACAACATTGCAAAAACTTGTATTCCGCAAATCGACGTGTTCACCGATAACGGTTACACTAAGGAAGAACTCAAAATGGTTAACGAAACGAGAAAAATTCTCGGCAAGCCCGACCTTAAAGTTTCCGCAACCTGCGTTAGAGTTCCCGTAATGAACGCTCACGCCGTTTCTATCATGGTTGAACTTGAAAAACCCTTTACCTTAGAAGAAGTTAGAAAGGCTTTTGAATCTCAAGACGGCATTAAGGTTTTAGACGATCCTCAAAATGCAATTTACCCCGTATCTACCGTTGCAAACGACAACGACCTTGTATACGTTGGTAGAATTAGAAGAGATTTATCAACCGATAACGGCTTACTCTTCTACTGCGTAAGCGACAATATTAGAAAAGGAGCGGCAGCCAACGCAATTCAAATTGCAAAGGCTCTTATTAAGGCGGAAAAAATATGATTACGGTAGTTAAATTCGGCGGTTCGTCGGTAGCATCGAGCGGACAGTTTGCCAAAGTTAAAAACATTATTGAAAAAGACCAAAAGCGCAAAATAGTCGTTGTTTCCGCGCCTGGTAAAAGGCGCAAAGAAGATAATAAGATTACCGATATGTTATATCTTTTATCTTCGCACGTTAAATACGGTATTAACGCTGACCATTTAATAAACGAAATCGTTGAAAGATACGAAGAAATTAAAAGAGAACTCAATCTCGGCGTTGACGTTAAGCGCGAGTTTGAAATCATTATGGAAAACGCTAAAAACGGCGCGGGCGAAGAATACGTTGTTTCCCGCGGGGAATACCTTTGCGCTAAACTTATGTCGGCGTACCTTGGCTATTCGTTCGTTGACGCGGCTGAAGTCGTTAAGTTTAATTACGACGGCACTTTAAACGAAGAGTTAACCGCCGAAGCTGTAAAGAGCAAGTTTGAAGAACTTGGCGCTATCGTAGTTCCCGGTTTTTACGGCGCTTATCCGTCGGGAGAGATTAAACTTTTCTCTCGCGGTGGTTCAGACGTTACCGGCTCGCTTATGGCTATGGCTGTTAACGCTGAAAAGTACGAAAACTGGACTGACGTTTCAGGTATGCTCGTTGCAGACCCGAGAATTGTTGAAAATCCTGCGAGAATTGAAGAAGTTACTTACGAAGAACTTAGAGAACTTTCTTATATGGGCGCAAGCGTACTTCACGAAGAAAGCGTGTTCCCCGTTAGAGAACTCAATATCCCCATCTACGTTTTAAATACTAACAAGCCCGATGAAGCAGGCACTAAAATTTGCCGTTCTTCAGATATTAACGATAAGTTCGTAACGGGTATTGCAGGTAAGAAAAACTTTAAAGCGATAACCATAACTAAGGTTGTTAGCGCGGATAAACTCGTTGTTATAAGTGACGTTTTATCCGTATTTAAAAAGTTTGGCGTTAAGATTGAACACATCCACACTTCCGTTGACTCGTTTACTATATTAGTAAACGGCAAGGACATGGAAAAGAACGTATTCGACGTTTTATCCGACATTAAGAGCGTTAAAGGCGTTATCGCGGTTGACGTTGATAACGACCTTGCTTTAGTTGCAGTCGTTGGTAGAAATATGAGATTAAAACCGGGTATTTCGGCAAGAATTTTCTCAATTTTCGGCAAGAACAACATAAACATTAAAACTATCGCTCAAGGCACTAAGGAAATCAACATTATCGTTGGCGTTCAAAACGCTGATTTTGAAAAAGCAATTCGCGCAGTGTATAACGAAGTTATCTAAAAACAATATAAAGCCCGACGGTTTTTCGTCGGGTTTTGCTTTTTTAGGGCGCAAAAGCGGTTTTTTTTGTTTTAGACGAGAAAATTTCCGTAAAAAATGCAAAATATTATTGACTTAAACGTAGTTTACATTTATAATAATTAAGTATATATGTGTTAAAAGCGAATTTTTTCGGTTTTGGCTTTTTTAAACTCAAGTGGAGGATTTCATGAGTAAGATAAAATCAAGTATCGTACTTGGAATAATCGTATTATTAACCGCGCTTTTCGCGGTGCTCGATTTTGCGTCTTTCCCGATAGGCAAATCTATCAAAGACTATAATTCGATTGGTAGCACGATTGGTCTTGGTATTGACCTTAAGGGTGGTTACGCTGCGGTGCTTACTCCCAAGTACAGCAACGACCAACAAGACGACATTGACGAACTTTTTGAAGGCGCGGTTGATATTTTAAGAACCCGTCTTGACAACAAGGGTTATACTGAAGCAGTTATAACTATCCAAGGCGTTGGCGACGGTAGGGAAATTAGAGTTGAAATTCCCGAAGTTGAAGATGCGGACGAGATTTTGAAGATTATCGGTTCTTCCGGTAGGCTTTCTTTCGTTGACTCGGCTGACACTGAATATTTAAATGGTGACGATATTAAGGACGCTTACCCCAGTTACGATGAAAACGGCGACCCCGTTGTAGTTTTAGAGTTTACCGCTCAAGGCACTACCAAGTTCTCTCAAGCAACTGGCAAGCTCACTGGCGACACTATGTATATTAAACTTGGTGACGAAGTTGTTTCCGCTCCCACCGTTAACGAGCAAATCACAAGTAATAGCGCTCAAATAACCGGTCTTGAATCTTATGAAACTGCTGAAACTATCGCAGCGGTTATTAAAGCGGGTAGGCTTGATTTCGAGTTTGAAATCGGCTCGTCTAACAAGATAAGCGCAACGCTTGGTAACAACGCGCTTCCTGCAAGCGTTATGGCGGGCGCAATAGGCTTAGCAATCGTGTTTGCGATTATGATTTTCTTCTATCGCGGTATGGGTATTGCAGCGTCGCTCGCGCTTACTATTTACTCTGTTCTTTTAATCGTTTTATTAGCGCTCGTTCCTTGGGTCGAACTCACGCTCCCCGGTATTGCAGGTATTATCCTTTCTATCGGTATGGCGGTTGACGCGAACGTTATTATCTTTGAAAGAGTTAAAGAAGAATTCGCTGCTGGTAAGACTGCAACTTCCGCAATCAAAACTGGTTTCAAGAGAGCGTTCATAACGATTTTAGACTCGAACATTACAACTATTTTGGCATCTATCGTTCTTTGGATTTTGTGCCCGGGCTCTATCAAGGGCTTTGCAATCACGCTCCTTATCGGTATCGTTCTTTCAATGTTTACCGCAATCGTAGTAACGAGAGGCATTTTAAAATTGATTTACAATATTAGCGGGGGAAAGACTTCCTTCTTAGGTCTTAAAAGGGAGGTAGAAGAAGATGAAGATTAAGAATTTAAAGTTTGATTTCTTTAAAAGATTTAAAATTCTCGCTCCCATATCTCTTGCGATAATTCTTATCGGCGTTATCTTAATGTTAATTCCCAAAGTTGGCATGAACGTTGGTATTGACTTTGCCGGTGGCGCAAACGTTAGCATTGACTTTGGCGATTACGTTTCTACTCACCAAGAAATCAAAGACGATTTAGTTGAAGAAGTTAACAACGTTATCAAGGCTGAAGGCTTTGAAATCGGCTCGGTTAGATGGTCCGGCGCTGACGAAAATATTTACGAAGTTGGTATTAAGTATTCTCTCAACGGCGAAAAGGTTGACGTTAAGAGTGAAGAAGCGCAAAAAGAATTCCTTGAAAAGATAGAAAATACTGAAGACGGTGGTCTTAAAGCAAAGATTGCAAAAGCAGTTAACGAATATACTACCGAGTTTGAGTTTACAGACGATCAAATTAGCGCAAACATCGTTGGTGGCGAAACGAGTAGAAAACTCTTGAAAAACGCTATTCTTGCAACGGCTATTGCAATCGTTATAATGCTTATCTACATTGCTATAAGATTTACCTTTGCAAGTGGTTTAGCGGCAATCATCGCTTTAACGCACGACGTTTTGGTTATGTTAGCGCTCACAACTATTTTCCAAATCCAAGTTAACACCACGTTTATTGCGGCAATTATCACTATCGTAGGTTACTCAATCAACGCAACGATCGTTATCTTCGATAGAGTAAGAGAAGTTTCTAAACTTGATTCTATGAAAGGATCTTCCGATGCGGAAATTGCAAACAAATCTATTAAAGATACGTTGGGAAGAAGTATTTTAACTACCATTACCACACTTGCAACGATTATCGTTTTAGCGGTTGTTTGCAAAGTTCTCGGCATATCCACAATGTCTGAATTTGCATTACCCATTATCTTCGGTCTTATTGCAGGTGCGTACTCATCGGTATTCTTGTCCGCTCCCCTTTGGGTTTATATCCGTAGACTCGGCGCTAAGCTTAAAAAGAGCAAAAAGAAATCGGCATAATCTAATTTTTACGGCGGACGGGAGATATCCCGTCCGTTTGCATTTTTTTATAAACTTATGAGAATAATCAAAAAGACGTATAACGTCTCACAGCAAAACTTAATAGATTCCCTTGCTAAAAACGCCGGGATATTACGTTCTACCGCAGAGATATTATACGGTAGGGGATACGATACTGCCGAAAAGGCCTTAGAGTTTATGTCCCCTGAAAAGTGGGAAAAATATTCTCCGTTTACTCTCAGCGGTATGAGTGAAGCCGTTGAAAGAATAAAAGAAGCAAAAGAAAACGGCGAAACGGTTGTAGTTTACGGCGACTATGACGTTGACGGTATTTGCGCAACCACCGTTTTAGTTAATTCACTTAAAAAATTCGGTATATCCGCCCATGCAGTTATCCCTGAAAGAGAAAACGGTTACGGGCTTTCCGAAGGCGTTTTAAACGAAGTTTTAGATAATTTATTCCCAGATCTTATTATCACCGTTGACTGTGGTATTAGCGCGGTAAAAGAAGTTGAATACTTAAAAGATTTGGGCGTTGATATTATTATTACAGACCACCATGAATTTCCCGAAATAACGCCTGACGCTATTATCGTTAGCACTAAAACAAAGGGGCAAGAATACCCGTTTGAATACCTTTCGGGCGCAGGTGTTTCCTATAAACTTTCTTGCGCTTTGATAGGCGACGATGCAGACGCTTATTTGGATCTCGTTGCTTTAGCAACGGTTGCCGACAGTATGCCACTAATCGGCGAGAATAGAAACATTGTTTATCACGGCGTTGAACTTATTAAAAACGGCAGGTGTTCAAAGGCGTTAACTTCACTTTTATACGCGAGTGGCGCAAGGGATATTTCGGCAACGAGTTTGTCTTTCACGGTAGCGCCGAGAATTAACGCTGCGGGCAGGATGGGGGATGCGTATTCCGCGTTAAAACTCTTCTTAACCGATAGCCATAAGGAAAGGGAAGAACTTACCGAAAAGTTAAATAGGTATAACCAAGCCCGCCAACAAGAGTGTGAAATACTTTATAGCGATGCGAAAAACAAACTCAAAACGGGCGGTAATTACGGCAAGGTTATAGTTTTATACGATAAAGAGTGGAAAGGTGGGCTTTTAGGCATAGTTTCGGCAAGGCTTACCGAAGAATACGGGCTTCCGAGCATATTGTTTTCCGAGCTTGACGGGGCTTTGCACGGCTCTGCTCGTTCTAACGGCGAAGTTAGCGTTTACGATGCGATAGCGTCTGCAAGCGATATTTTGATTGAATACGGCGGGCACTCGCAAGCGGCGGGCGTTACCGTTTCGGAAGAAAATTTTGAAGAGTTTGCAAACCGCGTTAACGCTTATATTAGCGAAAATTACGGGGAAACTGCGTTTGAAAAAACGATAGAACCCGATTACGTTTTAACCGAGCCTTTCTCGTTAAGGTTTGCAAAAGAAATTGCAAAATTCGAGCCGTTCGGTCTTGGCAATAAAAAGCCGATAATCTTAGCGGAAGAACAAAACGTTTCCGCTCGCCCGTTAAAAATAGGCTCAACCCACTTGGCTATTAAAACGCCTAACGTTGAACTCGTTCATTTTAACGGCGTTAAGTTTTTACCTCCGCTTGAAACGAGCGTTAAAAAGTCGATTTTGTTTGAAAGTTCCGTTTCTTCTTATAACGGGAAAGAACAACCTAAAGGCATAGTTAAAACCATTTCGTTCACTTTTAGTTCTAACGATGATTTAGCTATTTTAAGCCTTAAAAACGCCCTTTTGAGCCTTTGCTGTAAAGGCGCTAACAATTTTGCGTGCGCGCCCGTTACAAGTGTTAAAACGCTTGTAAACGCTTGCAATCCAAGTGGGCACGGAACGCTTCTCGTTTTAACAAACCCCGATAATTTTTACGAGTACGACAATCTTTCAAGTTTTTCGCTTTGTCCGCTTAATTTAACGGTAACTGGCGGTAAAAACGCCTTGCTTATCGGTGGAGATTTGTCAACTATTGATCTTTCTTCTTACGATGAAATTATCTATCTTGATAAGCCGTTAAACGTTGTAAACGGGGTAAAATCAACCGTTTGCGAATTGCCGTCTTTCGACTTTTCGTTAGTTTCTACTGATAGAAACGTAATGGGGGCGGAATTTAGGCGCATTAAAGAACTTATAAAATACAGTAAAAACCGTGTTGATATTATTAAAGAAAGCGAAAATCCTTACCAAACCGCTTTCTCGCTTGAAGTGTTTATAGAACTTGGTTTTATACACGAAGATAGGGCGTTGTTTATCGTTGACGGGGTAAGGAATGACTTGTCAAACTCAAAAATCTACTCGGCTTTTTCGGAGAATTAAATGATAAATACTTATAGCGTACTTGACGAAATAAATAAGATATACCCTGAAGACGAAGTAAGGTTTTTGTCGCGCGCGTACCAGTTTGCAAAGGAAGCGCATAAAAATCAAAAGAGAGCGTCTGGGGAAGAATACTTTACCCATCCGTGTTCGGTGGCGCAAATTTTAATCGGTCTTAAAATGGACTATAGAACGATTGCCGCCGCCTTTTTGCATGACGTTTTGGAAGATACGCCCGTATCTGCAAGCGATATTGAAAAGGAGTTTGACGCGGAAGTTTTAGCGCTCGTTGAAGGCGTTACAAAACTTGATAAAATCGAGTTTAAATCTCACGAAGAAGAGCAGGCTGAAAACTTTAAAAAGATTTTCGTTTCAATGGCGAAAGATATAAGAGTTATCATCATTAAACTTGCAGACCGCCTTCACAATATGCGTTCGCTTAACTTTTTATCTCACGAACGCCAACTTCGTATGGCGAACGAAACGCTTGAAATTTTTGCTCCGCTTGCAAGAAGGCTTGGTATTTCTAAACTCAACTGCGAACTTGAAGACTTGTGTTTAAAGTATATCGACCCAGAGGCTTTTGAGTTTTTAGCGGAAAATATCCACAATAAGATAGAAGAAAGAGAAGCGTTCGTTCAAAAAATGGTTGACGAACTTAGGAAAATCGTTTTTGAAAGTAATATAAAGGGCGAAGTTTTCGGTAGACCTAAACACTTTTATAGTATTTACAAGAAAATGAAAGCCAAAAACTTAACGCTCGATCAAGTTTACGATTTGACGGCGCTTAGAATTTTGGTTAACACCGTTGACGAGTGTTACGAGCTTTTAGGTAAAATTCATAAAAATTACACGCCTATGCCGGGTAGAATTAAAGACTATATTGCTATTCCCAAAGAGAATATGTATCAAAGTCTTCACACCACGGTCGTAACGTCGTTTGGTAAGGTGTTTGAAATTCAAATTAGAACTTACGAGATGAATAACACCGCCGAATACGGTATCGCGGCGCACTGGCAATATAAAGAAAACAAAAACTCGTCCGATAACTTTGATAAAAGGCTTAGCTGGATAAGAGAAGTTATGGAGTGGGAAGGTGGTCTTAAAGATAGTAAGGAGTTCCTTGAATCTTTGAAAGGCGACGTTTATAATACTGAACTTTTGGTATTCACGCCAAAGGGCGAAGTTATAAGTTTGGCAAAAGATAGCACGCCCGTCGACTTTGCTTACCGTATCCACACTCAAGTTGGCAACCGTTGCGTCGGCGCGAGAATTAACGGCAAAATGGTTCCTTTAGCCACCGTTTTAAAGGTTGGCGACGTGGTTGAAATTATAACTTCAAACACGTCAAACGGCCCTTCGTGGGACTGGCTTAAGTTTGTTAAAACAAACGGCGCAAGGGCGAAGATTAAAGCCTTCTACAAAAAGGAAAAGGCTGACGATATGATTAAACTCGGAAAGCAAATGCTTGAATCCGAGGCAAAAAACAAAGGTTATACCTTTGGCGAACTTTTAACTAAGGAAAACTTTGAAAAACTCTGCGAAAAATTCTCTTTCTCAGGTCAGGAAGAAATGTATATCGCGGTTGGCTCTGGCGCGCTCAACGTCAACCAAATTTTAGTTAAACTTGTCGATTACTATAAAAAGGAACATCGCCCCAAAGTAAACCACTATCCAACGGGTGTAACGTCAAAAATCGTTCACTCCACGGGTGACGTTGTTATCAAGGGGGTTGACGGGCTTTTAGTTCGCTTTGCACGTTGCTGTAACCCCGTTCCCGGCGATAAGATTATAGGTTTCGTATCTCGTGGTAGAGGCGTTGTTGTTCACAGGTGCGATTGCCCGAACATGAAGGCGGAAGACCCCGCAAGATTTTTAGATGCTGAGTGGACTGGCAAGGTTGGTGAAGACGGTTATAACGTAAGTTTAAGAATAACCGCAAAAGAAGATGCGAGCGTTCTTTCTCTCGTTTCCACCGCTTGCGCAAAGTATAATATGTTCATACTTGCAATTAACGGTAGAGTGGATAATAAAAAGCACGTTTCCACCGTTGATATTACCCTTAAAATCAATAAAAAAGAAGATCTTGATAACTTCTTAAAACACGTTACGGCAGATCCGTGTATTTTAGACGTATTTAGGAATAATAACTAATGAAACTTTATAAACACACTCTTGGCGAACTCTCCGTTAACTGTTACGTTTTAGTTGACGAGCAGTCTGGCGATGCAGTTGCTATCGATATCGGTGGCGACGAGGGGTTTTTGTTGCTTGAAGAGTTAAAAAAACAATTTAAAATTAAAGCGGTGCTTCTTACTCACTGCCACTTCGATCATATCGGCGGAGTGTATAAGTTTTACGAGCGTGGGGCAGACGTTTATATGAGTTCTCTCGACGAAAAAGGCATACTTGACGGCAGTTATAATTTATCCGCAGTTTTCGGCTCGGAAGTTAAACCTTTCAAGTTAAAAACTGCCTTATCGGGCGGTGAAACGCTCAAATTTGGCGAGATTGAAGTGGAAGTTATCTCAACGCCGGGTCATACGGCGGGCGGTTTAACTTATAAAGTTCAAGATATGCTTTTTTGCGGTGACACGCTTTTTGCGGGCAGTTTCGGTAGGGTTGATTTTCCAAGCGGAGATATTTCCGTTTTGAAAAAGAGCGCTCAAAAACTCTTTGCTTACGACGGTTGCACTTTATACCCAGGTCACGGCGAAAAAACAACCGTTGAAAGAGAGAAAAGTTCCAACCCTATAAAGTACTATGATTAAGACGAATAGAGAAGATTACAAAAAAGAACTTGAAGAAGTTATTTATATGTTTTCTACGGGCGAAGATTTAACCGTTGAGCATTTTCAAACTCAAAACGGTTATAATTACGTGGACGGCGTTACCTTAAACGGCAACGCTTTTTCGTTTGAAAACTATCACGAGTGGACTGACGCTTTAGATAAAAAACGCTTTGAAAAAAGATTTTCTAAACTTGCGCTTTACCTGTCCCTTTCTAAGCATTACGGGGTTAAACTTCCTTGGGGAGCGTTAACGGGTATTCGCCCGATTAAAATGGCAAGGGACTTAGGTGAAGATTTTGAGCGTACGTTTACTGAAATTTTTGACGTTTCGCCCAAAAAAACCGCTCTCGTTAAGGAAATTATTGAAAACCAACGTGGAATTTTCGACGGGGGAAAACACTCTGGGCTTTTCGTGGGGATACCATTTTGCCCGTCAAAGTGCGCGTATTGTTCGTTTGCATCGGAAATCGTTTCTAAAAGTAAATTCGTTAAAGAGTATACTAACGCTCTTACAAAGGAAATACTTTCTTTAAAGGGGAAACTAAGTAACGTTAGAAGCGCGTATATAGGCGGTGGCACGCCCGTGTGTTTGCCAAGCGAAGAACTTGAAAAAATACTCAGCGCAACGCGTGAAGTTTTACAGGACAGTAGCGTTGAATTTACCGTAGAAGCAGGCAGGCCCGACGTTATTACGCGAGAAAATTTAGCGCTCTTAAAAGAGTTTGGTGTTACCAGAATTTGCGTTAATCCGCAAACCTTTTCAAACAAAACGCTTGCCCTTATCGGAAGAAACCACACCGCCGAGCAAACGGTTGAAAAACTGTTGCTTGCAAAAGAGTTCGGGTTTATTATCAACGCTGATCTTATAGCAGGGCTTCAAGGCGAAACGCTTGATGATTTTAAAAACTCGGTTGACACGGCTATTAAACTTGATTTTGATAATATTACCGTTCACACCCTTTGCTTGAAAAAGGGCGCTAAGTTAAAAACGGAAACGGAAAGATTAAAGGTTAATGGCATTGATGAAATGATTGATTACTCTCGCCAAGCGCTTGAAAACGCGGGGTACAAGCCTTATTATCTTTACCGCCAAAAATACGCCGCAGGCAATCTTGAAAACACAGGGTATTCTAAAAAGGGCAAAGAGTGCGTTTACAACGTTGACGTTATGGAAGAGTGTTCTAATAACCCCGCTTGTGGCGCAAACGCCGTTTCAAAGCGAGTGTTTTTATCTGAAAACCGCATTGAAAGATACGGTTCGCCTAAGGATATTAAGACGTATATTGAAAAAATCGACAAAATAATTGCCGAGAAAGAGCAATTTTTCAAATAAAGGCAAAAAACTGTTGCGTTTTAAAAATTTATATGTTAATATAATTGTAGACTTTTTTCTGGGTTTCGCGATTGCTCTACGCATTGCTCGGATAAAAGCGTAATAATTTCCATAATGGAGGATAAATGAAAATGGAAAAAGAAATTAAAGCAGGTATTATTGACAGTTACAAAACTCACGAAGGCGACACTGGTTCGGTTGAAGTTCAAGTTGCTCTTTTAACTGAAAGAATCAATCACTTGAACGAACACTTAAAGAACAACAAGCAAGACAACCACTCAAGACGTGGTCTTATGAAAATGGTTGGTAAGAGAAAAGGTCTTTTAGACTACCTTAAGTCGAAAGACATTGAAGCGTACAGAACGCTCATTGCCAAACTCGGTCTTCGTAAATAAGAAAGAATTTTGGGGAGTAGCGTTGATACTCCCCATTTTTTTAATTTTGATACGTTCGGTTTTTACGCTAAGTTTGCGTAAAAATTTAATCAGAGAATAAGAAAAAGTTTAAGGAGAAAGAGATGTTAGAAAATTTTAAAGTTTTCAAGACTACTATCGGCGGTAAAGAAGTTATCGTTGAAGTAGGTAAGTACGCTCAACAAGCAAACGGTTCTTGCGTTATCAGATGCGGTGAAACGGTTGTTATGGTGAACGCTACTATGGCTCCCACTGCTAGAGAAGGTATGGATTTCTTCCCCCTCAGCGTGGATTACGAAGAAAAAATGTATGCTATCGGTAAAATTCCCGGTGGCTTCAAAAAGAGAGAAGGTAGAGCAAGCGATAAGGCTATCTTAGTTTCAAGACTTATCGACAGGCCTATCCGTCCCCTTTTCCCCAAGGGCATTTTCAACGACGTAACCGTTGTTGCAACTGCTTTATCGGTTGACGTTAACGTTTCACCAGAACCCCTTGCAATGCTCGGTAGTTCTATCGCGCTTTCTATCTCGGATATTCCGTGGCAAGGTCCTACCGGTTCAGTTCAAGTTGGCATGGTTGATGGGGAATACGTTATTAACCCTGACGTTGCTCAGCGTGAAGCAAGCGAATTAAGTTTATCCCTTTCCGGTACTAAAGACGCTATTATGATGGTTGAAGCAGGCGCTAAGGAAATTGAAGACGAACAAATGATTAAGGCAATCTTGTTCGGTCACGAAGAAATTAAGCGTCAATGCGAATTTATCGAAGGCATCGTTGCTCAGTGCGGTAAAAAGAAGATTGAAATGGATCTTTACAAGATTCCCGAAGATCTTGATAACGCCGTTAGAGCATACGCATCTGAAAAACTTGACTACGCTCTTGATACTTTTGATAGAGAAGTTCGCCAAGAACGTCAAGACGAAGTTGAAAAAGACTGTTTAGCGCACTTTGCCGATATCTATCCCGATATGGCAAGAGAAATCAAAGATTCTCTTTACTACATCACTAAAGAAAAGGTTAGAGCAAAAATTACCAACAACGGCGTTCGCCCTGACGGTAGAACTTTAACTGAAATTAGACCTATTTGGTGTGAACACGGCGTTCTTCCGAGAGTTCACGGTTCGGGCGTATTCACTCGTGGTCAAACTCAAGTTTTAACTACTTGTACTTTAGGCACAATTTCAGAAGTTCAAAAACTCGAAGGTTTAGACGAAGAAGTTTCTAAGAGATACATGCACCACTATAACATGCCTGGTTACGCTTCCGGCGAAGCAAAACCGCTTAGAAGTCCTGGCCGTCGTGAAATCGGTCACGGCGCGCTTGCTGAAAGAGCGCTTGAACCCGTTATTCCGAGTGAAGAAGAGTTCCCGTATGCAATAAGACTCGTTTCTGAAGTATTATCTTCTAACGGTTCTACTTCTCAAGGTTCTGTTTGCGGTTCTACTATGGCTCTTATGGACGCGGGCGTTCCCATTTCTCGCCCCGTTGCAGGTATCGCTATGGGTCTTATCAAAGACGTTGAGTCTGGTAAAGTTTCCGTTATGAGCGATATTCAAGGCTTAGAAGACTTCCTTGGCGATATGGACTTCAAGGTTGCAGGTACTACTAAGGGTATTACCGCAATCCAAATGGATATTAAGATTAAGGGTATTGACGAAGCGATTTTACGCCAAGCAATCAAGCAAGCAAACGAAGGTAGACAACACATTTTAAACAAAATGCTTGAATGTATCCCTGCAGTTAACGAAAATCTTTCTAAATACGCTCCCAAGATTATTTCTTTCAATATTGATCCTGAAAAGATTAAAGACGTTATCGGTTCTGGCGGTAAGACTATCAACAAGATTATCGCTGAAACTGGCGTTAAGATTGATATTGACGATTCCGGTAAGGTATTCATCGCTACTTACGGCGAAGATATGGAACAAGCAAATAAAGCAAAAGCCATCATTACCGCTATCGTAAGAGATTTAGAAGTTGGCGATATGTTTATTTCCACCGTCGTTAGAATTTTACCTAAGGTTGGCGCGTTCTGTGAACTTGCTCCTGGTAAAGACGGTATGATTCACATTTCTAAGATGAGCAAAGAAAGAATTAACAGCGTTGAAGAAGTTTTATCTATCGGCGATACCGTTAAGGTTGAAATTATCAAGATTTCCGATAAGGGCGTTGACCTTAAACTTCTTGAAAAAATCGAAGGCTAACTCGTAAACCGAGTTTAAGTAAGGCTCGGAACTTATCGTTCCGAGCCATTTTTTAAAGGTGAATTATGAAAAACTATTCTTTAGAAACCAAATGCGTTCAAGCAGGTTACACTCCAAAAAACGGCGAACCAAGAGAAATGCCTATTTATCAAAGCACCACGTTTAAGTACGATACCAGCGAAGATATGGGCAAACTTTTCGACTTAGAGGCAAGTGGTTATTTCTATTCAAGGCTTCAAAACCCCACTTGCGACTACGTTGCCGCTAAAATTTGCGAACTTGAAGGCGGTAGCGCCGCTATGCTCACGTCAAGCGGTCAAGCGGCAAACTTCTTCTCAATTTTCAATATAGCAAACGCAGGCGATCACGTTATTTCTTCCGCGTCAATCTACGGTGGAACTTTTAACCTTTTCAACGTTACTATGAGAAAAATGGGCATTGAATTTACTTTCGTTTCTCCAGAAGCGAGCGAAGAAGAAATTCAAGCGGCGTTTAGACCTAACACCAAAGCGGTGTTTGGTGAAACGATTGCTAACCCCACGCTTCACGTTTTAGATATTGAAAAGTTTGCAAAAGTAGCGCACAAAAACGGCGTTCCGCTTATTATTGATAATACTTTCCCAACTCCAGTATTCTGCCGTCCTTTCGAGTGGGGCGCAGATATCGTTACTCACGCTACCACTAAGTATATGGACGGGCACGCGTCAACAATCGGTGGTTGTATCGTTGATAGCGGTAAGTTTGACTGGCTTGCTCACAAGGAAAAATACCCCGGTCTTACCACGCCAGACGATAGTTATCACGGCATTGTTTACGCTGAAAAGTTTGGTAAAGAAGGCGCTTATATTACTAAGGCAACCGCCCAACTTATGAGAGATTTCGGTTGCACTCAATCTCCGCAAAGCGCTTACTATATCAACTTAGGTCTTGAAAGTTTACACGTTCGTATGCCCAAACATAACGAAAACGCCTTAAAGGTCGCTGAATTTTTGAAAAACGACGATCGCGTTGAGTGGGTTATCTTCCCGGGACTTAAAGGCGATAAGTATTACGACCTTGCTCAAAAATATATGCCGAACGGCACTTGTGGCGTTGTAAGTTTTGGTGTTAAGGGTGGTAGAGCAAACGCTGAAAAGTTTATGAAGAGTTTAAAGCTTGCCGCTATTGAAACCCACGTTGCCGATGCAAGAACTTGTGTTTTACACCCTGCAAACGCAACTCACCGCCAACTTTCTGACGCGCAACTTGAAGCAGCCGGCATTTCGCCCAACCTTATAAGGTTCTCTTGCGGTATTGAGTCTGCTGAAGATTTGATTGCAGATATTAACCAAGCATTAGATAATATTTAACAGGAGTTACTATGCCCATTAAAATTCCTAACGGCTTACCTGCCGCCGAAATGCTCCTTAACGAAAATATATTCGTTATGAACGAGATTAGGGCGGAAAGTCAGGATATAAGACCGTTAAAGATAGTTTTACTAAATTTAATGCCGACGAAAATCGTAACTGAAACTCAGTTTTCTCGCCTTCTCGGTAACACGCCGTTACAAGTTGAGTTAACTCTTTTAACCATGTCTTCTCACGAGTCTAAAAACACGTCTAAAGAGCACATGATAGCGTTCTATAAAACGTTTGACGAAATAAAAGATGAAAGCTTTGACGGTATGATTGTAACTGGCGCTCCCGTCGAGCATTACGACTATGAAAAAGTTGATTATTGGCAGGAATTATGCACGATTTTCGACTGGGCAAAAGAGCGTGTTCACAGCACCGTTTTCATTTGTTGGGGGGCTCAAGCGTCATTATATCACTACTACGGTGTTGAGAAATTGATGCTTGACCAAAAATTATCGGGTGTTTACACGCACACGGTTGTAGATAAAAAATCAATGCTCGTTCGCGGGTTTGACGATTTGTTTTTTGCTCCTCACTCACGCCATAGCGGTATTGATGAAGATAAGGTTTACGCGACTAAAGAATTAAAAGTTTTGGCAAAGTCTGATAAAGCAGGCATTTATCTTATAAAGTCAACGGATAATTCTCAAGTGTTTATAACGGGGCACTCCGAATACGACTGGGATACGCTTAAAAAGGAATACGAAAGGGATAAACTTGCAGGATTAAACCCGAATATCCCCGAAAACTATTTCCCCGATAATGATGATACTAAACAACCTATCGTTAGTTGGAGAGCGCACGCTAATCTTCTTTTTTACAACTGGCTCAACTATTTCGTATATCAATCAACTCCTTACGATTTATCACAACTTAAAAAATAAAATTACTCCGCTTGACGTTTCAAGCGGAGTTTTTATTATTTTGTTAAAAAACGAGCAAAAAACGTACCGTTTTTAGTATTTTATTTATAATACCCCCTTGAAAAAATAACAGTTATATTATATAATAAATATATATTACATGCGCGCGGATGTAGTTTAGTGGCAAAACGACGGCTTCCCAAGCCGTAGTTGTGGGTTCGATTCCCATCATCCGCTCCATTTAGGTTTTGGTAGGCGTAGTTGCGTTTTGGTAGGCGCAAAATTAGCGTAGGTAGGGAAAATGAAAAAGGTACTTATATTAGCAAATGAAGATACTCACGTTTTGCATTTTAGGAGTGAGCTTATAGTTGCTCTTGTAAAAAATGGTAACGAAGTAATCGTTAGTATTCCAAAAAGTAACCGTAAGGATGAAATTATTGCGCTTGGCGCTAAAGTTGTTGAAACAAATCTTTCAAGGCATGGGAAAAACCCCTTGAAAGATTTAAAACTTTTAAAAGAATATAAACTGCTAATTAAGGAACTTAAGCCAAATATTGTTTTTAGTTTCACCGTAAAGCCGAACGTTTACGGTGGTTTGGCATGTAGAAAACTTAAAGTTCCGTTTGTTGCAAATATAACTGGGCTTGGAGTTATTGGGCAAAAAGGCTTGTTGCAAAAAATTACGTTATGGCTTTGTAAAAAAGGTTTAAAAGATGCAAAGTGCGTCTTTTTCCAAAACGAGTCTAACAAAGAATTTTTTGAGAGTAAAAAAATCGTTAAAGGGAACGTTGAACTTTTGCCTGGTTCGGGTGTAAATTTGGAAAAATATTATTATTCCGAATATCCGAGCGATAACGTATCAAATTTATTGTTTGTTGGTAGAATTGTTAAAGATAAAGGCGCATACGAACTTGCTTCTACGGCTAAGCATTTCTTAGGTGATAATAGAGTAAGGTTTACAATACTTGGAACTTGTGAATACGGTTTTGAAAACCCGTTTGAAAATCTTCCAAACGTTGAGTGCAAAGGTTACGATAAAAACGTACGCGCGCACGTTGAAGATGCGCACGCGATAATATTGCCTTCTTATCACGAAGGTATGGCAAACGTTTTGCTTGAAGGCGCGGCTAGTGGTAGACCGGTTTTAGCGTCTAATATCCCAGGTTGCAAAGAGTCTTTTGATGAAGGTGTTACGGGTTTTGGCTTTACCGTAAAAGACGCGCAAGATACGATAAGAGCAGTTGAAAAGTTCTTATCGCTTTCTTACGAAGAAAAGCGCCAAATGGGTATTCTCGGCAGAAAAAAGATGGAAAATCAATTTGATAGAAACATCGTTATCGGCAAATATCTTGATAAGTTGGGAGAAGTTTAATTTATGTTCAAGAATCTATACGAAGCAATTATAAATGGTGCGGAAAAGATTTCGATAATAGGCTTAGGTTACGTCGGAATGCCGATTGCCGTTGCTTTTGCTAAGAAGGTAGACGTTATAGGGTTTGATTTAAACAAAGAAAAGATTGAACTTTATAAGTCGGGAATAGATCCAACCAAAGAAGTTGGAGATGAAGAAATTAAAAAATCAAAGGTGTGTTGGACGGCGAACGAGAGCGACTTAAAAAAGGCAAAGTTTCATATAGTTGCTGTTCCCACGCCGGTATATGATGATCATACGCCAGACTTAACTCCCGTTAAAAGCGCAAGTAAGATACTCGGTAGGAATTTAACAAAAGGTAGCGTAGTTGTTTTTGAATCGACGGTATATCCAGGCGTTACCGAAGACGTTTGCTTGCCTATTTTGGAAAAAGAATCGGGGCTTAAGTGCGGAGTTGATTTTAAAATAGGTTATTCTCCGGAGAGAATCAATCCAGGCGATAAAGTTCATAGACTTGAAACCATAACTAAAATCGTTTCGGGCATGGATGAAGAAACATTAGATATCGTTGCTAAGGTTTACGAAATAGTGGTAGAAGCAGGCGTGTATAAGGCGTCGTCTATAAAAGTGGCTGAAGCAGCAAAGGTTATTGAAAATAGTCAACGCGATATAAACATTGCGTTTATGAATGAACTTTCAATAATTTTCAATAAAATGGGTATTGACACCAAGTCTGTTTTAGAAGCGGCTGGAACTAAGTGGAATTTCTTAAAATTTTTCCCTGGTTTAGTTGGTGGGCACTGTATTGGTGTTGATCCGTATTATCTCACTTACAAAGCGGAACAACTCGGTTATCATAGCCAAATTATTCTTGCAGGAAGAAGAATTAATGACGATATGGGTAAATACGTTGCTGAAAACGTGGTTAAAAACCTTATTCGTGCGGATAAGTCGGTAAAAAACGCTAAAGTTGCGATTTTAGGTTTTACGTTTAAAGAAAATTGCCCAGATACTAGAAACACTAAAGTAATAAGTATAGTTAACGAACTGAAAGAATATGGTATTGATCCTATAATTTCCGATCCGCAAGCCGATAGCGAAGAAGCAAAAAAACTTTACGGGCTTGATTTTGTAGATCTAGAAGATATTCGTGGAGTAGACGCAGTTGTTTTAGCCGTTTCTCACTCGTGTTTTGCAAACCTAAAAGTTGAAGACTTTGATAGGTTTTATGGCAGTGGCAAAAAAGTATTACTTGACGTTAAGGGCTTGTTGGATAGAAATACCTTTGAAAAACAAGGTTACGATTATTGGAGATTGTAATTAGTTATGAATTCAGCGGCTATTATTTTGTGCGCGGGCAAGGGCACGCGCATGGGCGACAATTCGAAAAGTAAAGTTTGTTTTGATTTGGCAGGAACGCCCGTTATAAAAAGAATAATTGCTAATATGCGCGATGCGGGGGTTAGCCGTTTCGTTATCGTTATCGGTCACCAAGCGTATTCGGTTATGGACACGCTTTACGGGGAAGACGGTATCGTTTACGCCTACCAAAAAGAGCAAAAAGGCACGGGGCACGCCGCTATGTGCGGGCTTAAGGCTTTGCAAACCGTTGGGTATAAAGGCTCGGTAATAATCTCTATGGGCGACAAAATCATTGCGACTGACGTTATAAAGGGCTTGTTAAACAAAGCGGAAACGAGTAAAGCAGTTTGGGGCGTTCAACCCTTAAACGCTAACTATAACGGCGGAAGAGTGGTTACCGTAGATGATAAGCCTTTCGGTGTTGTTGAGTTTGCCGACGCTGCTCTTATGAAACTTGGCGAAGTTGACTTAAAAGATTACGAAACGACTTTAAAAAATATAAAACTCAACGCTAAAAAAGCCGAAAAAGTTATTAAAAAGGCAATAGAAGTAAAACCGAGTTCAACGGTAACTCTTTGCGGAAAGACTTTTACTGCGGATGAAGTTTTAAATTCAAAATACGCTAACGCCGGGCTTTATTGTTTTGACGTTGACAGCGCAGTTGACGTCATTGAAACACTTGGTAGCAACAACGCTCAAGGCGAAATATATTTGACTGACGCGCTTGAAAAATTCGCCTTAAACGGTGACGCTACTATTTACGAAGTTAAAAGCGCCGAAGATATGCTCACTTATAGCACCAAGGCGGAACTTCGTGAAATAAGCAAATATTTTATGAGAACTGCGTCACAGTTTATTTCCGATATAAAGTCTGGAAAAGAAGACGAGTTTTTTATAAACTTATACGATGCCGACGCTCAAGCCCAAAAGGAAAGATACGTTCAACTTTTACAGTTGTTCATTGAAAAATACGGGGATCAACAAGTCGTTATAACGAGATCTCCTGGTAGAGTTAACTTAATGGGTAGGCATATCGACCACCGTGGTGGCGGTATAAACGTTATGGCTACCGATAAAGACGTGGTTTTCGTTTCTTCTATGCGAAGTGATGACGAAGTTCATATTTCAAACGTAAACGAAGATTTTGAAGACGAAAGTTTTTCAATTTCAAAAACGCTCGGCGATAAAAAGTATGAAAAATGGCTTGATTATCTTGCCGATGAGCGCGTAGTAGAAGAACTTAAACAAAATAGCGGGCGTTGGTCTAATTACGTTAAGAGCGCGGTAATTAGAGCGCAATTTGATAGCGAATTTAAACTTTGCGGTATGAATATGGTTGCGGGTGGAACGATACCCATGGCGGCAGGTCTTTCATCATCGTCAAGCATAGTAGTTGCCGTGATGGAAGCGGTTGTTGCGCTCAACAGTTTAAACATTACCGATAAAGATTTCATCACTCTTTGTGGCGAAGGCGAGTGGTTCGTTGGCTCAAGGGGTGGCGCAGGCGACCACGGCGCTATGAAGTGCGGAAAAGCAAATAATATAATTCATCTTAGTTTCAAACCATTTGAAGTTGGTGAAACGGTTGAATTTTCAAGCAAGTACGCCGTTGTCGTTGCAAACAGTACGATAAAGGCGAAAAAATCGGAGGGTAGCAAAGATAAGTTCAATGCGAAAATCGCGTCGTTTGAGTTTGCGTTAATGCTTATCAAAAGAGCGTTCCCCGATTACAACTTCATTGAGTTTAGAGATATTGCAAAGGTAAGACCGTTTAGTAAAATTTATCAAATGCTCCTTTCAATTCCCGAAAGAGTTACTAGCAAGCTAATGATAGAACTTCTTCCCGAATACAGAGAGAAAATAGAGCAAATTTGCAAGAGTTTTATAGAGCCTGAGTATTACGACGTTCGCGGGGTTGCTTTATACGGCATTTCCGAGTGCGTTAGAGCAGAGCGCACCATTGAACTTTTAAAACAGGCTAAATATAAAGAACTTGGCGACCTTATGAAAATTAGTCACGATGGGGACAGGCTTAACGGTGAAAGGGTTACCGACGAACTTTTGAAAACCCTTATCAAAGAAAACGCTGATATTGCCTTGCAACGTGGCAAGTACGATTGTTCAGTTGAGAAAATCGACTATTTATGCGACGTGTTAAACGCTACTGACGGCGTTTTAGGTAGCGAGATTGCAGGCGCAGGGCTTGGCGGTTGCGTTGTTGCGCTCGTTGAAAAAGAAAAAGCGGATAAAATTATTTCCGCCGTTAACGAGAAGTATTACGATAAGTTTGGTTACGAGCGTTCGGCTCACGTATATAGTGCGTCACACGGCTCAATCGTTTTATTCTAGGAGTTAATATGGGATACAAGCATTTAAAATTTCCTAAAAACTCATTGTTTTTAGTTACCGGTGGCGCAGGCTTTATCGGTTCTAACCTTTGCGAAGCGATACTTAATTTAGGGTATAAGGTTCGTTGTCTTGACGATTTGTCCACGGGCAGTCAAAAGAACGTTGATATGTTCTTGGATAATTCTAATTATGAATTTATCAAAGGCGATATAAAAGATTTTGAAACTTGCTTAAAGGCGTGCGAAGGCGTTGATTTCGTGTTAAATCAAGCGGCGTGGGGAAGCGTTCCTCGTTCGATTGAAATGCCTTTATTCTACTGCAAAAATAACATTGAAGGCACTTTAAACATGCTTGAAGCATCAAGGCAACAAGGCGTTAAAAAGTTTGTTTACGCATCTTCTTCATCGGTGTATGGCGACGAGCCTAATCTTCCTAAAAAAGAAGGTAGAGAAGGCAATTTGTTATCGCCTTACGCGCTCACTAAGCGTTGTGACGAAGAGTGGGGCAAAATGTACACTATGCATTACGGTTTGGATACCTACGGGCTTAGGTATTTTAACGTTTTTGGCAGAAGGCAAAATCCAGACGGGGCTTACGCTGCCGTTATTCCCAAATTTATCAAGCAACTTTTAAAAGGCGAAGTTCCAACGATTAACGGTGACGGAAAGCAAAGCAGAGATTTTACTTACATTGAAAACGTTATTGAAGCCAACTTAAAAGCGTGCTTAGCGCCGAGCGAATCGGCAGGAAAGGCGTTCAATATAGCGTACGGCGGTAGGGAATACTTGATAGATATTTATTACGCTTTAACCAAAGCGCTTGAAAAGAACGTTGAACCGAATTTCGCGCCTGATAGAAAGGGTGATATTAAGCACAGCAACGCTGATATTAGTTTAGCGAAAGAGTTATTAGGTTACGAGCCTGAATACGATTTTAAGCGCGGTTTATCCGAAGCAATTAACTGGTATAAGGAGAACTTATAATGTTAATGAAAATTAAAAACGCTTTGAGAAGCTGGGCTGATAGAAGTCAGTTTGGAAGTATTGTGTTTCAATTTGCTCGCGGTTGTGTTGCAAAATTTATGCTAATATTTCCAGATAAAGCGTATGCAAAGCGATTTTACAAGTTGTACACCAAGAAAAAATTAGATTTAGATAATCCAAAAACGTTTGATGAAAAAATATGGTGGCTTAAATTAAACAATAGAGATCCATTATTAACAACTTGTTCCGACAAAAATGCTGTGAGAAAATATGTTGAAGATTTAGGTTATAAAGATATATTAATTGAACAAGTTGGTCTTTACAAAAAGGCAAAAGATATAGAATTTGATTCTTTTGATAGTGAAGTGATTATAAAATCTACTACTGGTTCTGGTCAAAACGTATTTTACGATCCTAAGAATCCAAAAAATCGGAAAATGGTTAAAGCAAGAATGAGGTATACATTAAGGCAAAATCCGTTTATTTTGACTAGAGAGTGGAATTATAAAAATATTAAACCTCAAATTACCGTTGAAAAGGTTGTTAGGGATTCAAAAGGGAATTTGCCATTAGATTATAAATTTATGTGTTTTGATGGTGAACCTAAATTGTTGTTCATGGATATTGGGTTAATTGATGAAAATATGGTATACAATCACGATTATCCAAGAAATATTTACGACATGGATTTTAACTTGATGCCTATTAAAGAAACTAGAGACAACTATTTAGGACACGTTGAAAAACCTAAAAACTGGGAGAAAATGAAGGAAATTGCAAGAGTGTTATCAAAGCCGTTCCCTTTTTGTCGAGTTGATCTTTATAACCTTGAAGGCAAAATTTATTTTGGTGAAATAACCTTTTATCACGGTGGAGGGTGTAACGATGTTCAACCTGAAGAGTGGGATTTAAGGCTTGGTTCGTGGATAGATATAAACAATCCAAAAATTGTAAGGAAAAAGAAATAAGTGTATGAAAAAAGTAAGCGTTATAATGGGAATATACAATTGCGAAACAACGCTTGCAAAAGCGATTGATTCTATTTTAGAGCAAACGTATACTAACTGGGAACTTATCATGTGTGACGATTGCTCTACGGACGGTACTTATGAAATTGCTAAAAGTTATCAAGAACAATATCCCGAAAAAATCGTTCTATTAAAAAACGACGTTAATAAAAAATTAGCGTTTACCTTAAATCATTGTTTAGAATACGCTAAAGGCGAATATATTGCCCGTATGGATGGCGACGACGAGTCTTTGCCTGAAAGATTGCAAAAGGAAGTAGAATTTTTAAATTCTCATCCTGAAATCGACTGCGTTGGAACGGGAAGGATTATTTTTGATGACGAGGGTGAATATGGGGTTGTTGTTGAACTTGAAAAACCATCGAAAGTAAATATTATAAAATATACGCCTTTTGCCCATCCGACAATATTAATGAGAGCAAGCGTATACAAAGCGCTAGGTGGTTACACCGTTTCAAAGGCAACTTTGAGAGCGGAAGACGTTGATCTTTGGTATCGCTTTTTTGCTGCTGGTTACAGTGGATATGTTATTCAAGAACCATTATATCGATATAGAGAATCCAAAGAAGATTTTAAAAAGCGCACGTTAAAGGCTGCAATCGGCACTAGGAAAGTGGTTCTTAGTGGATACAAATTGTTGGGTATTCCAAGAAGAAAGTGGATTTTAGCATGGAAACCGATATTCGTAGCATGTATTCCCAAATGGATAATGTATAAATATCACAGAAAAAGATATAAGAAAGAGAAATAAGAAATGGAACTATTAACGATTTTTACTCCAGCATACAATAGGGCTTATATTTTGCCACAACTATATAACAGCCTATTAAAGCAGACGGATACTCGCTTTGAGTGGGTAATTGTTGACGATGGGTCTAAAGATAATACTGAAGAGTTGGTTGGTAGTTGGATTGCAGAAGGTAAAATAAAAATTATTTTTAAAAAGCAAGAAAATCAAGGTAAACACATAGCAATAAATACTGGTTTAACGTTGGCTAGTGGCGAATTGTTTTTCATAGTTGATTCTGATGATTATCTTGCTGATGATGCCGTTGAGAAAATAATTTCATTTTGGGAAGAATCGCAACCTAAAGAAGATGTTGCGGGGATAATTGCTTATAGAAAGTTTTTAAATGGGAACATTATAGGAACGAAATTACCATTGGAAATCAAGCAGTGTAAAATGTGGGAAATGGCGAGTAAATATCAATCTTCTGGAGATAAAGCCCCTATTTTTAGAACGGAAGTTTTTAAAAAATATCCTTATCCTAAGTTTGAAGGGGAGAAATTTTTAGGCGAAAGTTACGTTTTTAATCAAATTGATGAGTCTTACGATATGCTTGTAATGGACGAAGGCTTGTATTTTTGTGATTATCGCCCGGACGGGCTTAGCCAAGATTTTCGCCGTTTGTACAGGAATAATCCAAAAGGGTTTTTAGCCGTTTACGAACAGTCTGTAAATCATGCGATAAATTTAAAACAACGCTTAAAAACAACCGCTCATATACTTTGTTTGAGATTAAAGTTGCATTGTTTTTGGAAAGGTTTTAAAGGTAAAAGGTTTTTTTTAAAGGTATCTGCCACACCGCTTGCATTTGCGTTGTATTTTAAAATTTTCGTTTTAAAAAGGTCTGACGTAAAAGCGTTTGCGGAAACTCAAGCAAAATAAAACGATAATAGAGTGTTTTATGAATAGAATATTACAAGTTGTTGGCGGAATGAATCGCGCCGGCGCGGAAACGTTTTTAATGAACGTTTACAGAAAACTAGATAAGAGTAAAATTCAGTTTGACTTTTTAGTGTATACTGATAAAAAGCAAGATTATGAAGATGAAATTATAACGCTTGGCGGTAGGGTGATACATATGCCTTGCTCTTCTGGTTTTGGTGCGTTAAAAAGCGTTAGAATGATTAAAAAAGTTTTGCATAAGTACGGACCGTACACGGCGGTGCACGCGCATACTTTACATAACTCTGCGTTTGCAATGCTTGCATCTAAAAAATTCAAAGAAATTAAAAGAATAACACACTCTCACAACACGCATAACACTATAAATCCAAGTTTTATTAAACGGCTCTATGAAAAATGGACGTTTAAAGTTATTCGCAAGCACTCTCAATTTTGGCTTGCTTGTGGAGAAGAAGCGGGCTTATATTTGTTCGGCGAAGAGTTTTCTAAAAGGGGAGCGGTAGTAAATAACGGTGTTGACGTTGATAAATATTTTTATTCAGAGCCTATATCGCAAGATGAAAAACTTAAATTAGGTATCACGGATAAAGATTTAGTTATTGGTAGCGTTGCTAGGTTTGCACCTGTAAAAAACCATATTTTCATGGTTGAATTTGCAAAATATTTGCAAGATAACAACGTGCCGTTTAAGATGTTATTAGTTGGCGAAGGGGATTTAAAACAAGCAATTTCAGATAAAGTTGAAGATTATCAACTAAAAGATAACGTTTTATTGTTAGGGCTAAGAGAAGATATTCCTAATTTATTAAAGACTATGGACGTGTTCTTTATGCCGTCATTATTTGAAGGAAACCCAGTAACCTTAATAGAAGCGCAAGCAAGCGGTTTACCGTGTGTTATTTCGGATACCATAACTGAAAAAATAGATTTAGGTGTTGGGCTAATTTCACGCTGTTCGTTGAATGATGACTTTGGCGTGTGGCTTAAAACTATTCAAGATGCAAAAAACGTGGAAACTAATAAACTTGCAATAGATAAAGCGTTTAGTGAACGAAAGTACGACGTTGATTCCACGGTTAATCAATTAATTAAAATTTACGAAGGGAAGGGCTTATGATAGGAGAGAAAAAACAAGGCAACGGCTTATTTATAATTGCTATTATATTGTTGTCGTTTTCCAACGTTTTTGCTATTGCTGGTTATTCTCGTTCGTTCTATTATACTGAAATTGTTACGTTGTTAACTTTAGTGTTATTCATTATTAATTTAGCGTGCCGTATAAATCAACCGTTTAGGATAATAGATATCGTTTTATTTTCCATAAGTGCTTTATTTATTATAGCGATAGCTTTTTCATTCAAAACGATTTATCAAGTAACTAACGTAATAATGTTATTTGGCATAACGTTTTGGGTAAATTTATTTTCGAAATTAAAATGGGATAACGATAGGTATGCTTTATGTGGTTTAGCATGTTCTATTTATTCAGTTATAATGATAGCGCTTTTCTTGCCAGGTAACGTTCTTTCTGGATGGAACCCGAATTCATCAATATCTATTTTGCCTGTTGCATTTTTCGCAATATCATGTTTAATGATGGCGAAAAACAAATTGAAAACGTGGGCTATTTTAATTACGATTATCGCAGTTGCTATTTTAGTGTTACAACTTGAAAATAGAAGTTCGTTTTTAGCGTTAGTTTTATTTGCTATCGTTTGTTTGTTTAAGAAAATTCGCAATAGTAAAGTGGGGTTCCGAGTATTTTATATAACGGTTATTTCGCTTAACATATTATTGCCTTTCTTCTTTGAAATTGCCACGTCTACTAGTCTTTTCAAAGCAATATCTAACGTGTTGTTAGACGTTTTTGATAAAAACGGTTTAAACGGTAGAGAAACTCTTTGGGCAGCTGCGATAGGAAGAATAGGCGAACGCCCGTTATTTGGAACATTAGGATACCGTATTGCATATTATCACAATTTCTCATTGGATATCTTAATTCAGTTTGGTTGGGTGGGTTGGATAATATTTATATCCGTTTTAGTTTATATTTTTGAAAAATCTTTTTCAGAAAACTCTACGAGCAATATATTTATTTTAGGCTTTATTTGCTTGATTTTCTTAAATACTTTTGAAAGCGTGCTATTTTGCAACAACTATTTTATGCCGTTTGCCTACTTATTATTGGGTATGTGTTGGAATAAAAAATCAAAAAGGTTGGATAAATAATGAAGAAAAAACTCTTATTTATTATGGATACTTTTCCCGTTGGTGGAATAGCAAAGAGTCTTCTTTCTTTGTTTGGTGAAATTGGCGGTAAGTACGATATTGATTTTTTGATTATGGAAAAGTCTGGTTTACTTATTCCGCTTATTCCAAAAGATATTAACGTTTTACCGGAACTATTAAAAAGAGAATTTAGAAATCCGCATCCAAAATACGTTTTTAAGAATTTAAAAACACTTAAATTTGAAGAGTGGTTAAAGTGGGTTGGGTATTCGATTTCTTGTTGCTTTGCCCGATTGACTGGTGGATTACATAAACATATTTGCACTATGGACGTGTATATCGGCAAGCACACTAAGAAGATAGACAAGCATTACGATGCTGCAATTGCCTATGCCGGTGGTAGATGTATTTATTATTTAGTTGAAAACGTTGATTCAGACGTTAAAATCGGTTACGTTCACAGCGATTATTTAGTAAATGAAACCGATTTTATGTTATATAACGCAGATAAAAAATATTATCCTAAGTTGGATAAAATTGTAACGATTTCTCAAAAATGTTTGCAATCCCTAAATCAAAAGTTCCCTGATCTTGAGAGCAAGTGTTGTGTGGTTGAAAATATTTGTTCAGTAAAAAATATAAGAGATATGGCTGAACGTGGAGAGAGTTACACGGATAATTTTGAAGGTTTTCGCATTTCTTCTTTGGTGCGATTTGATATTCAAACTAAGGGTTTGGATATTGCACTTGAAAGCGCTAAAATTTTAAAAGAGGAAGGAAAATCGTTCCGCTGGTATATTATTGGTGACGGTGGGCAATGCCCAACTTTAGAAAGAATGATTGCTGAAAACAAACTAGAAAATGAGTTTGTTTTGTTAGGCGCAAAAGTAAATCCTTATGGCTATCTAAAAGATTCGGATATATATGCGCAAACGTCAAGAATTGAAGGGAAATCAGTTTCTTTAGACGAGGCAAAAGCGCTCGCAAAGCCTATAGTCGTTACTTGTTTTCCGTCAGTGTACGATCAGTTTAAAGATGGTGAAAACGCTTTAATTGCAGAAATGTCTGCTCAAGGTGTCGCAGATAAAATTTCAATGCTTATGGAAGATAAAAACTTGCGTGAAAAATTAACTGAAAATTTGTTAAATGAAAAAGTTGGAAACGAAGAACAAGCGCAAGTTTTCGAAAGTTTATTGGAGAAGAAATAATATGATTAGGAGTGTTATGCAAGCAGGGTTTGGCAACCAGTTGTTTCAATACGCAACGGCTTATGCTTTATCGAAAGAGTTAGGGCAAGACTTGGTGTTGGACGTTAGTTGGTTTGAGTATATTAAAAAAAGCCAAAATGCAACTTTGCGCGAAAACAATTTAAACAAACTTTCTTTAGACGCTCCAAATTTTGTTGGTAAAGCAAAAAACTTTTCATCGTATAGGTTTAGAGTTAAGTTTGGTTTTCCCAAAAAAATTCGAATAGACGGAAAGGCTTATCCGTTTATTTGTGAAAACGTTAACGCGTGCCGTGAAGACCAGTCTAAGTTGTTTGAAAATATAGGCGATAAAGGCGCTGTTTTATACGGATTTTGGCAAAATTTAAATTATTTTGATAAGTATTTGCTTGATTTAAAAAGGCAGTTTACGCCTAATTACGAGCTTGATAAAGAGTGCGTTAATTTGTTAAACCAAATGCAAAATGAAAACAGCGTTGGCGTACATATTCGTAGAGGAGATTTCGTTTCACTCGGTTGGGATAAAGGTCAAGAATATTACGATAAGGGGTTAGAGTGGTTTAAAAATCAACTTTGCGATTGTAAATTCTTTATCGTATCAGATGACGTTCAGTGGGTTAAAGAACGTTACGGAAAGAGAGAAGACGTTGTTGTGATTGACGTTAACACGCCAACGAAAGATATTGACGAGTTTTATTTGTTGGCTAGTTGCAAGCATCAATTTATTTCAGAAAGCACGTTTGGTTGGTGGGCGGCATACTTAAACACAAACCCGAATAAGAAAGTGCTTGCTCCTAAAGACGCAAAAGGAAACATTTTTGATTTAGGTTGGGAAAAACTTTAAAAGGAGAAAACGTTATGGAAATTCCTAAGGTGATACATTATTGTTGGTTTGGGCGCAATCCGTTGCCGGAACTGGCAAAAAAATGTATTGAAAGTTGGAAAAAGTTTTTTCCTGATTATGAGATAAAAGAGTGGAACGAAGATAATTACGACGTTAATAAGATTGCTTACACCAAAGAAGCTTACGAAGCAAAAAAATACGCCTTTGTGAGCGATTACGCTCGGTTTGATATCTTGTATCAATACGGTGGAATTTATTTTGATACTGACGTTGAAGTTATCAAGCCTTTTGACGACATTTTAAAAAACGGCCCGTTTATGGGCTTGGAAAGAAACGGAACGGAAAGCGAAAACGCAAAAATTGCAGTTGCTCCAGGACTTGGAATTTCGGCAACTCCAAACATGCCTATATACAAAGAGATATTAGATGATTATCAAAGTTCTCATTTTTGTGTTGACGGCAATTATAGCGCGGTAAAAACCGTGGTGGTTTTTACAACTGAACCGTTACTTGCCAAAGGCTTAAAAAATAGCAACGAAGTTCAAGAAGTTGCAGGGCTTAAAATATATCCAAAAGAATATTTTGCCCCAAAATGTGTAGATACGAAAAAGTTAACCATTACGAAAAATACTTATTCTATTCACCATTACGATGCGTCTTGGGCGGAGTGGTATGATAAGCGCGAAGGTGAGCGCGGTCCAAAACTTAGAAAAATTTTTGGTAAATGGTTAGGCGGTAAAATAAATTTAGTTATTTACGTAATTCAAAAATACGGTTTCTTTGGCGCAATAAAAAAGTGTTTTAAAAGAAGAAAAAAATAAGGTGACGGCTGTTTATGAAGATAGGCATTACTACTTTATATCACAATAGTTTAAATTTCGGCGGTGTTTTGCAAGCATACGCTTTATGTGAAGTGTTAAAACAACAAGGTTACGACGCTGAGCAAATTTTGATTAAAAGGGTAAATACTGCTGTTCCGCGTAAGCCGTCTTGGTATGAATATTTTAATTTAGCAAAGATTTTTAGAAAAATAAGAAGTATATTATCGGCAAAGTCTAACGCGAAAAATAACTCAAAAATTTCAAATATCGTTGAAACGCGAAAACAAGCGTTTAAAAGTTTTTCTTCTTTAGTTCCGCATAGTGACGTTTATTTGCAAACGGAACTTAATAAATGCATTGAAAAATACGATGCGTTTATTACGGGTAGCGATCAAGTATGGGGTTGTGGAGAAATTGATTCACCTTATTTTTTAGGCTTTGTTCCGTCTAATAAGAAAAAAATATCTTATGCTGCGAGCATTGGTAAAATGGCGGTTGATTTAAGATTGCAAGAAGTTTTTGAAAGTGAACTCGATAAGTTTGATGCTATTTCCGTTCGTGAGCAAAATGCCGTTAAACTTTTAAAACCATACACCAAAAATGAAGTTGAGTGGTGTTTAGATCCTACGCTTTTATTAAATAGGAGCGATTGGGAAAAAGTTGCATCTCAAAGAAAGATAGATGAAGATTATATGCTTTGCTATTTTTTAGGTAACGATAAGTCGCATAGAAAAATAGCAACTGAGTATGCAAAAAAGCACGGTTTAAAAATAGTAACTTTTCCGCATTATCCTAACGTTTATCATAAGGCGGATAACGGGTTTGGGGATATTTGCTTAACAGATGCAAATCCTCAAGATTTTTTATCTCTTATTAAAAATGCGAGCGTAGTGTTTACGGATAGTTTTCATGCGTCGGTATTCTCGTGGCATTTTGAAAAGCAGTTTTTCACCTTTGGCCGTAAACAACACAAGGGTATGGCAGGGCGTTTGTATTCGCTATTAGATTTGCTTGACATAAAAGGTAGATTTATTGAAGAAGTAAATAAAAATACACTTTTAGAGATTGAAAGCACAGACACGATTGACTATGCGAAAGATTGTGAAAAACTCACGGCTATGCGTAATTCGTCGATTGATTTTTTAAGAAAACATTTGGATGCGTAATTAAGTTATGGATAATTCAAAGCAGTTAAAATTAGGGGCGTTTTTATCATACACGCAAATGATACTAAGCATCGTTATTAGTCTTTTGTATCATCCGTTTATGATTCGCCTTTTAGGACAAAGCGAATATGGATTATACAGCACGGTAGCCTCTACAATTTCTTTACTGTCGGTTTTAAATTTAGGTTTTAACGCGGGATATATTCGTTATTATTCAAAATATAAAAAAGCAGGCGATTATGAAAGCATTTATAAGTTAAACGGGTTGTTTTTAATAATTTTCGCAATTATAGGGGCTATATCTTTAATATGCGGAACGGTTTTGGCGTTTAATTTAAATTGGGTGTTTGACCAAGGGTTAACGGCTCAAGAATATGGAACGGCTACGATTTTAATGCTATTATTAGGCGTTAATATGGCAATATCATTCCCAACGAGTGTCTTTTCAACGATTATTTCAGCAAATGAAAGATTTGTGTTTTTAAAATTGTTAGGCATGGTAAAAACGATAATAAGCCCTATGGTAACTTTGCCGTTACTGTTTTTAGGTTATCGCTCTATTGCTATGGTGTCCGTAACTTTAATATTATCAGTGTTAACAGATAGCGTGTATTTTATTTACGTTAAAAAAGCACTTAAGAACAAGTTTATATTTCACGGATTTGAAAAGGGTTTATTCAAAAGCTTATTTGCTTACACGGGATTTATTGCAATAAATATTATTATCGATCAAATAAATTGGAATATAGATAAATTGTTGTTAGGAAGGTATAAAGGAACTATTGAAGTTGCCGTTTATGCAGTTGGCTTTTTTCTCTATCAATATTATTCTTTAATGTCAACTGCAATTTCAGGTGTTTTTACTCCTAGAGTTCACAATTTAATAACGGCAACGAAAGACGATTTACCGCAACAAAGGAAAGTTATCACTGAGTTGTTCGTTAAAGTTGGTAGAGTTCAATTTTTGATTTTAGGCTTGGTTGCTAGCGGAATCGTGTTCTTTGGAAAGCCTTTTATTTATTATTGGTCGGGTAATGGATATGAAAATTCGTATTACGTTGCTTTGCTTTTGATTATTCCTGCATCTATTGCCCTAACACAAAACGTAGGTTTAGAGATACAACGCGCTCAAAATAAACACAAGTTTAGAAGTTTTGCATATCTAATAATGGCGATAGTAAATTTAGTGCTGTCTATTTTCCTTTGTCAATGGTACGGTGCAATCGGTTCGGCAATCGGCACGGCAATCTCGCTCGTTTTAGCAAACGGGTTGATTATGAACGTATATTATCACAAAGCATGTAATTTGAACGTGCTAATATTTTGGAAAAACATCTTAAAAATGTCGCTTGGTTTAATTGTTCCTATTGCTTGTGGTGTTTTGATAGTTAAATTTATCAACTTATATTCTCTAGTTGTATTGTTTGCATTTATTTTCATATATGCAATCGTTTATTTTGTTTCTATGTGGTTTGTAGGAATGAACGAGTATGAAAAAAATATCGTGCGGAAAGTTTTTAAGAGATTAAAAAGATAATGATTAATATTTTGGATAAATCAAAATGTAACGGGTGTCATGCGTGTTATTCGGTGTGCCCTAAAAAATGCATTAAAATGGTTGCTGATGTAGAAGGCTTTTTATATCCGCAAGTTGATAGTAAAGAGTGTATAAATTGCGGAAAGTGTGTTAAAGTTTGCCCGATACTAAACAGTGAAAAGCCTGATTTAACACAGCCAAACGCTTACGCTATCGTAAATAAGCGTGACGACGTTCTTAAAAGAAGTTCTTCTGGTGGTGTGTTTTACGCTTTAGCAACGGCAACTATTGAAAAAAACGGCGTTGTGTTTGGCGCAACGTTTAATAAGGACGGACAAGTTGAGCACTCATTTATTGATAGCGAACATGACGTTTGGAAGATCATGGGCTCTAAATATGCTCAAAGTAAAATAGGAAGTTCATTTATACTTGCTAAAGATTTTTTAGATAATGGGCGAGAAGTGCTGTTCGTTGGTACTCCTTGTCAAATCGGAGGACTACGTGCTTTTTTAGGTAAGGAATACGAAAACTTGCTTTGTGTGGATATAGTTTGCCACGGCGTTCCGTCTCCAAAATTATGGGATAAGTACGTTAAATATCAAGAAGATAAGCACGGCTCAAAAACCGTTCAAATATCTTTCCGTGATAAATCTACAGGCTGGCGCGCTTACTCTATGAAGTTTGAATTTGAAAACGGTAAAGTTTATCAAAAGCCACATGAAGAAGATGCTTATATGCGTTTGTTTTTAAGCAACGTGTGCTTAAGACCTTCGTGTCACGATTGCTATTTTAAAGGCGAAAAAAGGCTTTCTGATATCACTTTAGCAGACTGTTGGGGAGTTGAACGCATTTTGGGTGAAAAAGACGATGATAAAGGCGTTTCGTTAACTCTTACTCATACAAAAAAAGGCGAAAACGCGTTACAATCGCTGTTTAACTCATGTCAAACTAGAAAGGTTGATTTAGATAAGGCAATTAAAGAAAACCCTTCTGCAATTCGGTCGACTATTCCGCATAAAGATAGAGAAGAATTTTTTGCTAATATGGATCTCTCTATTTTAAAAAGCGCAAAAAAATACGCGCCTTATAAAATAGGCTTAAAAGAGCGTTTAGCAAGATTACTTAAAAAGATAGGTGAAAAATAAAAATATAAAGGCAAAGTTTATGAAAGATCTTACCTCATTGTTTTTATCACAATCTTACCAAGATACTTGGGATGATTATAATCGTTCGTTAACTAGCGAGAGATTTATGTGCTGGGATTACGTTATTTTAACTGCTTCAAACGAAGACCAAGCGGTTCTTTTCGCATGCAAATTGATGAGCGAAAAAAGGCGGGATTATTGCCTAGTCGCACGCATTTTGCCGTTGTTCCAGACGATGGTGGTAAACGAGTTGGTAGTGGTGGAGCAACCCTTGGCGTTTTAAAATATATCGCCGAGCATAGAGGTAGTAACGATTTTTCAAATCTTTGTATTTTAGTTATACACTCAGGTGGAGATTCAAAGCGCATTCCACAGTATTCCGCGCTTGGTAAATTATTCTCTCCCGTTCCTCACACCTTGCCAAACGGCAGACTGTCTACGTTGTTTGACGAGTTTATCGTTGCAACTTCAAGCATGCCGTCTCGCATTCGTGAAGGTATGGTGTTGCTTTCGGGAGACGTTTTGTTGTTATTTAATCCTTTACAAGTTGATTTTAGTGGTAAAGGTGCAGCGGCAATTTCATTTAAAGAAGACGTTGAAACGGGTAAAAATCACGGCGTATATCTTATTGGTGACGACGGAAACGTTAAAAAGTTTTTGCACAAGCAATCTGTGGAATCGTTGAAAAAGCACGGTGCGGTTAACGAGAGAAACGCCGTGGATATAGATACGGGCGCAGTTGTTTTTTCAAGCGAAATGCTATCTTCGTTATATTCGCTCATATCAACAAGCGGGAAATTTGACGGCCAAAAATTTAGCAAATTCGTTAATGAAAAGGTTAGATTATCTTTATATGGAGATTTTACTTATCCTTTAGCAAGTGATTCAACGCTTGAAGATTTTTATGAAGAAAAGCCCGAAGGAGATTTTTCGGAAGAATTAAAAGACGCTCGCGCAAAGGTGTGGCAAGTATTGCGCCCTTACCGCATGAAATTGTTACGTCTTGCTCCTGCTAAATTTATTCATTTTGGAACGACGAAAGAAATTCTAAAATTGATGAATTGCGATATACATTCGTATAAAGCGTTAGGTTGGAACGCTCAAATCGGCAGTAGTATCGAAGGTGATACGTCTGCATATAATAGCGTTTTATCAAATACTGCAAAAATCGGCAAAGATTGTTATTTGGAAGTAAGTTACGTTCACTCAAACGCGAGCGTTGGCGATAACGTTTTGCTATCGTACATTGATATTGATAATAGAAATATTCCGTCAAATGTAGTATTACACGGCTTGAAACAAAAAGACGGCAAATTCGTTGCTAGAATTTACGGCGTTAACGATAACCCTAAGGGCAGTTTAAAAGAAAATTGCACCTTTTTAACAACGACGTTATCTGAGTTTTTAAAGTTGAACGGCATACAAGAGAGTGAACTTTGGAACGATGACAATAAAACTCTTTGGACGGCAAATTTATATCCTGCTTGCGATACTATTCAAGAAGCGGTAGACTCTGCTTTAAATATTTACGCTATGGCTAACGGGCATGGTGACGTTAACTTATGGAGGGAGGCAAACAGAAAGAGCCTTTGCTCAGGGTTTAACTTTGCCGACCCTAAAGCGATTATTGATTGGGATAGGCGTATGCAAGAATTAGTTCGTATGGATGGTTTATTAAAATATATTCATATGAAAAAACCTGCATCTAATGCACGACAAGTTTTAAAGGCAGATTCGTTAACACCTATACAAAAAGAGTGGCTTCAAAATAGGTTGAAAGAATTTGACAGCTTTGATAAAATGCGATTACATTATTATATAGGAAAAGCATTAGGCGGAGCAGAGGGCGATAAACATATCGTAGAGAGTTTTAGGTGTATACAAGAAGCAATTTTAACTCAATGTCTTGATAAATTGCAATATAACGATAGTTGTAAGATAGTAAAAAACACTCACGAAGTAAAATTGCCGTTACGCGTTAATTGGGGTGGCGGTTGGAGTGATACTCCGCCTTACTGCAATGAAAACGGAGGAACTGTTCTTAACGCGGCAATACTTTTAAATGGTGAAAAGCCCGTTTCCGTAACGTTAACCAAACTTGCGGAAAAGAAAGTCGTTTTCGATAGCCGTGATATGGACGTTCACGGAGAATTTACCGATATTGAGCAGTTGCAAGCAGTTGGAGATCCTTACGATTCGTTTGCCCTTCAAAAAGCGGCGTTATTAGCGTGTGGAATTATTCCTAAAAATGGTGGAAATCTCGATGAGATTTTAACTCGTTTAGGCGGTGGTTTTTTGATGCAAAGCGAAGTTGTTGGAGTCCCAAAAGGCAGTGGACTGGGAACTAGCAGTATTCTATCTGCCGCGTGTGTTAAGGCAATTTTTGAATTTATGGGCATTGAATACACTCAGTCTGACTTGTATTCGCAAGTGTTGTGTATGGAACAAATAATGTCTACCGGTGGCGGATGGCAAGACCAAGTTGGCGGTGTTGTGGAAGGCGTTAAATTCATTACGACACAAGCAGGTGTTGATCAAAAAATCGTAGTAGAGCCCGTTTCCATATCCGAACAAACGAAGAAAGAGTTAAACGACCGCTTAATATTGATTTATACTGGTCAAAGGCGTTTGGCAAGAAATTTATTGCGTGACGTCGTTGGAAGATATATCGGCAACGAAGATGGTTTTGATTACGCGATAGAAGAAATTCAAAACGTTGCAAAACAAATGCGTGAAGCGTTAGAAAATGGCAACGTTGACGCATTTGCTCAATTACTTGAATATCACTGGAGTTTATCTCAAAAAATAGACAAAGGTAGTTCAAACACGTTAATTGAGTATATTTTTACAAGTATTGAAGATTATATTGACGGTAGATTTGTTTGTGGTGCAGGTGGCGGTGGATTCTTGCAAGCGATTTTAAAAAAGGGCGTGTCAAAAGAAATGGTGCACGAAAGATTAAAATCGGTATTCCAAGATAGTTCCGTTGACGTATGGAGTGTTACGGTACTGTAAATTAAAAGTTTAGTTTTATAAAGATTGAGGTAGATAATTTGAATAAGATATTTCAAAAAGACTTGTATCGCTACTACGGGGTGGAAAAAGAAACTTTTAGACAAAAACTTGCTCGTCCACCACAGATAAAATACCAACTAGTATTAAGAAAATGTCAATCTGCAAAAAATAGATTATTAAAGGCGATTTTGCGTTTAAAATTAAAGAGGCTACAAGAAAAAACTCAAATAATTATTTCTTATAAAACTCAGATAGGCGAAGGTTTTTACATAGGGCATTACGGCCGTATTATCATAAATAAAGACGTTATTATTGGGAAAAACGTCAATATCGCAACCGGTGTCACTATTGGTCAAGAAAATCGCGGAGAAAGGAAAGGAGTTCCAACTATTTCCGATAACGTTTGGATTGGAACTAACGCCGTTATCGTTGGTAAGGTAACGATTGGGACAGACGTGTTAATTGCTCCAAATAGTTTTGTAAACTTTGACGTTCCTGATCACTCAATAGTTGTTGGAAACCCTGCAAAAATCATCCACAGAGAAAATGCGACTGAAGGATATATAGATAACAAAGTTTAATATTTAGTCGTTTATAAAACTTAAAAAACTAGAAGGGAAGTTAAATGCAAATTGAAGCGAAAGTGATGATGGCGCTGATTCGTTATGAGTTTGGCAAAGATCTGTCACAAGAAATTAAAAACTTAATAACGCCTGAGATTTTTAAGCCACTTTACGAGCTTTCTAAAAAGCACGATTTAACGCACTTGGTTGCCGACGCGCTTATTGAAAATAACCTTTTAAAAGACGGCTCGGTTGCAAAGGAACGCTTTTCAATCGAAAGGGATATGGCAATCTATCGCTACGAGCAATTAAGTTTTGAACTCGATAGAATTTGCGATACTTTAAAAGAACAAAAATTCACCTTTATCCCATTAAAAGGCTCGGTAATTCGCAAGTTTTACCCTAAACCTTGGATGAGAACGAGTTGCGATATTGATATTTTGGTGAAGCCAGAAGATTTAAACGCCATTATCGAAATTTTAAAATCAAAACTTGAATACTCGCTTGATTGCATAGCCCCGTACGACGCTATTTTGAACGCTCCAAGCGGTGTTAACTTGGAACTTAGATACAACCCGTCTGCAATAAGCGAAAAAACCGCCACCGTTATAAACACCCTTTTTGATAGGGTGGTAAACAAAGGCGAATATCAACTGTTACTTGATAACGAAACGTTATACTTTTACCACCTTGAACACATGGCGAAGCATTTTTCAAACGGTGGTTGTGGCGTGCGCTTTTTCTTAGATTTTTACGTTATAAACAAAGCAATTTCTTTTGATGGGGAAAAGTTACAAAAACTCTTATCCGAAACGGGGCTTAGCGAATTTGCAAGCGCAGTTGAAAAAGTTGCAAACCACTGGTTCGGCGATGGCGAAAGCGATAAACTTATAAAAGATATTGAAGATTTCGTTTTAGGCTCAGGGATATTTGGCACGATGCAAAATAGAGTTGCTATCGGAAGAAAAAATAAAAGCAAAATAGGCTACTTATTTTCACGCGTATTCTTGCCGTATAAATATTTAAAATATCAATTCCCAGTTCTTCAAAAACATCCGATTTTAGCACCATTTTGCCAAGTTAGAAGGTGGTTTAGGCTTCTTAGTAAGTCAAGTAGGCAAAAGTCCTTAAACGAGCTAAAAGAAATTCAAAACGGCGATTTTGAACGCCAAAACAAGGTTAATGATTTAATAAAAGAACTTAAACTTTAAAAACGGCATAAAATAAATTGCAAAATAAAAATTTTTAAGTATAATAGTATTATTATGATATATGAAAACGTATTACAGGCGATAGGTCACACGCCTATTATTCGCCTTAACAAAATGGTAGATAGCGATAGCGCTGAAATCTTAGTTAAGTTTGAAGGTTTGAACGTAGGCGGTTCTATTAAAACGAGAACTGCTTACAATATGCTTATAGACGCTGAGAAGAAAGGTCTTATCGATAGCGACAGTATTATCGTTGAACCGACAAGCGGTAACCAAGGCATAGGCTTGGCGCTCGTTGGCGCTGTAAAAGGCTATAAAACGGTTATTATTATGCCTGATTCCGTTAGTGAAGAAAGGCGCAAACTCGTGCGTCATTACGGCGCGGAAGTCGTTTTAGAACACGATGACGGCAATATCGGCGACTGCATTGACCGTTGCTTAAAACGCGCTATTAAAATGAAAGAAGAAAACCCAAAAGTTTTCGTTCCGCAACAGTTTGAAAACCCTGCAAACCCAACCGTTCACCGCCACCACACAGGCTTAGAAATCTTAGAACAAGTTGCAGGCCCTATTCACGGCTTTTGTTCTGGTATTGGCACAGGCGGAACTATCACTGGCATTGGCGAAGTTTTAAAGGCGCAAAACCCCGATATTAAGATTTGGGCGGTTGAGCCTGAAAACGCCGCAATACTCGCTGGTGGAACGATAGGCACTCATATTCAAATGGGCATTGGTGACGGGCTTATTCCCGCAGTTTTAAACACCGATATTTTTGAAGACGTTTGCATTATTTCCGATGAAGAAGCCCTCCAAACGAGTAAAGATCTTGCCCGCTTAGAAGGTATTATGTGCGGAATTTCTTCAGGCACGAACGTTGCCGCGGCTAAAAAACTTGCAAAGGTTTTAGGCAAAGGCAAAACGGTTGTTACCGTTCTTCCCGATACTGCCGAGCGTTATTTTTCAACTCCATTATTTGATGAAGATTAAAATAAAACCCGACCAAAACGGTCGGGTTTTTTAATATACAATTTCGGGAAGGGGAATATCGTTAAACATCTCGTTAATCGGCTTATCGGTCACTATATAGTCAATATCACGCGTGGTACAAGTAAAGTACGGGGAGATTTTACCAAACTTGGTGCTATCTGATAAAAACACCTTTCTCGTGGCGTTTTTAAGCATTGCTATTCTCGGTGGATTTTCTTCTTCAAAAATATCGTAAAGTTTTCCGTCGCGAGTGATTGACGCTACTGAGAAAAAGGCAATATCGGCGTGGAACTTTTCTATCATTGAGATAGCGTGTTCTCCGCCAAGCACCGAACTGTTGCTCTTTATAATATTTCCGCCAGTTGAGTAGGCGTTTATGCCGTTTTTAGCAAGAAGGGAAAGAGTGTCAATCCCGTTAGTGATAACTTTAATATCCTTAAAGCCTGAAAGATATTCGGCGATAAAGAAAGCGGAAGTGGATGCGTCCAAAAAAATCACGTCGCCGTTCTTTATGAGTTTAGTTGCCGTTAAGGCAATTTTTTTCTTTTCTAAACTATTTTGGTGAGTGCGGAAGGAAAACGACGGCAAAAAGTTGCTTGAATCGTTCATTTTAGCGCCACCGCGCGTTCTCGTTACAAGCCCTTTTTCTTGAAGGCGAGTAAGTTTTCTTCTAACTGTTGAAGGGCTAATATAAAGCGTTTTTGAAATATCTTCAACAGACGCGTACTGCTTTGATTGAATAAACGATAAAATTTCTTTTTCTTGCAAATTGCTCATAATCTCTCATTTTGCTCAAATGAGCAGTTAAAATTGACCAAAAGCCAAGTTTTAACGCCAAAATATAAAAATTTCAATAAAAATATTGATTGATTTGGCTAATTGTATTATAATCAAATCAATAAAAGTTGTCAATAATTTAAGGAGAATTATGTTAGACGTTTGTGTTATAGGTGGTGGCGTTATTGGTGGCGCTATCCTTAGAGAATTAACTAAATACCGTTTAAACGTCGTTATGGTTGAAAAATCGGCTGACGTTTGTATGGGGCAAAGCAAGGCAAATTCTGGTATATCTCACGCCGGTTACGATGCTAAGAACGGCTCGCTCAAGGCTAAATTTAACGTGCTTGGCAACAAAATGATGCCTGCTTACGCTGAAGAACTTGGCGTTAAGTATAGAAACAACGGCTCGCTCGTAGTTGCTTATTCTGAAGAAGAAATAAAAACCCTTCACGAACTTAAAGCGCGTGGTGAAATTAACGGCGTTAGCGATTTAGAAGTTATCGGGCAAGAAGAACTTAGAGCTTTAGAGCCTAATATTTCCGATAATGCGGTTGGCGCGCTTTTTGCTAAAACTGGCGGTATCGTTTGCCCTTACGAACTTACGATTGCCGAAATTGGCAACGCTATGGACAACGGCGCAAAACTCAATTTAAACTTTGAAGTTTGTTCTATTGATAAAAAGGACGGATACTACACCGTAAAATCTACCGACGGTAGAGAAGTTGACGCTAAAATGGTAATAAACGCAAGCGGTCTTTCTAGTAGCAAAATTGCGAACATGGTTGGCGACACTTCTTTTAAAGTTGGCGGTAGAAAGGGTGAATATATCCTCTTAGATAGAGAGAGCGGAGATTTTTGTTCGCACACGATATTTAAAACTCCTACTGAAAAGGGCAAGGGTATTTTAGTTAGTCAAACGGTTGACAACAATATTTTACTTGGACCTACCGCTGAAGCGGTTGAAGACGGGGAAACTTACACTTCTCAAGTAGGCCTTGATTTCGTTATAAAAACTGCAAACGAAATGATGAAGAAAGTTCCGCTTTACAATACTATAACTTCATTTGCAGGCGTTAGAGCGTTTAGCGATAGGCACGATTTTATTATTGAAGAAAGCAAGGTTGCAAAAGGTTTTATAAACGTTGCGGGTATTGAGTCGCCCGGTCTTACGTCCGCTCCTGCAATCGGCAAATTTGTTGTTGAAGAAATCGTTGCTAATATTTTACCGCTTGAAAAGAACGAAAACTTTAACGGCAGAAGAACTCCCGATTATTTCTTTAAAAATTTAAGCGTTGAAGAAAAGAACGCCATTATCAAAAAAGACAAACGCTACGGTAAAATCGTTTGCCGTTGCGAAGAGATAACCGAAGGCGAAATCGTTCGCGCTATTCACGAAAACCCAAAAGCAACCACGGTTGATGCGGTTAAGCGTAGAGTAAGGGCGGGCATGGGTAGATGCCAAGGTGGTTTCTGTCAACCCCACGTTGCCGAAATTATCGCAAGAGAACTCGGCATTACTATGGAAGAAGTTTTAAAGAGTGAACAAGGCTCAAGGTTATTGGTAGGTAAAACGAAATGAAAAACAGTTACGATATAATTATTATCGGCGGTGGCCCGGCAGGTCTTGCGGCGGCAATCTCCGCTTACGATAACGGCGTTAAAGATATTTTAATTCTTGAAAGAGAACCGCAACTCGGTGGTATTCTCAATCAATGTATCCACAACGGTTTCGGCTTGGCTCGTTTTAAAGAAAGTTTAACCGGCCCTGAATACGCTGAAAGGTTTATCGACGGCGTTGTTGAAAGAAATATTGAATATTTAACTAAAACTACCGTTCTTTCGGTATCTGAAGATAAAAAAGTTACGGCGATCAACGAAGATGAGGGCGTGTTTACCGTTAGTGGTAAAGCGATAGTTTTATCAATGGGTTGCCGTGAAAGAAGCCGTGGGGCGCTCAACGTTGCAGGCACTCGCCCTGCGGGTGTTTACTCGGCAGGTACTGCTCAAAAATACGTTAATATCTTAGGCTATATGCCGGGTAAGAGCGTTGTTATCTTAGGCTCTGGCGATATCGGTCTTATAATGGCTCGCCGTATGACGCTTGAAGGGGCAAAGGTTCACGCCGTTTGTGAAATTATGCCACACTCGTCTGGCTTAAAGAGAAATATCGTTCAATGCTTAGATGATTTTGATATTCCCTTATATCTCAACCACACCATTATAAATATTGAAGGAAAAACGAGAGTAACGGGTGTTACGATCGCTCAAGTTGATGAGAATAAGCGCCCCATTAAAGGTACGGAAAAGCATTTTGATTGCGACACCGTTTTATTCTCGGTAGGCTTAATTCCTGAAAACGAACTTTCAAAAACCGCTGGCGTTGAACTCTCGCCAAGAACTAAGGGCGCGGTAGTTGACCAGTCGAGAGAAACGAGCGTTGACGGTATTTATGCTTGCGGAAACGTTTTACAAGTTCACGATCTCGTTGACTTCGTTTCGGAAGAAGCAGAAATAGCGGGCAAGTTCGCCGCTGATTACGTTTTAAACGGCAAGAAAGACAAAAAGACGGTTGAAACCGTTTGTGGCGCTAACGTTTCTTACGTTTTACCGCAAAAAATCAACGTTCTCGATAAAGAAAACGTTAAACTTTTCTTTAGAGTTAACAAAGTTATTAAAAATTGTACCGTTAAAGTTACTTGCAACGGTGAAACTATCGCTACTAAAAAGAAAAAGATTTCCGTTCCCGGCGAAATGGAAACAGCGCTTATCTTGGCTAACAAGTTAGGAAGTTTAAACGGTGAATTAACCGTTTCTGTGGAAGGTGAATTATGATAAGAGAACTCACTTGCGTTGAATGCCCGATGGGTTGCAAAATAACCGTTAAAGAAGAAAACGGCGTTAAAGAATTTTCAGGTTACTCTTGCCCCCGCGGTAAGATGTACGCTGAAAATGAAATTGTAGATCCCAAAAGGGTTGTTACTTCTACCGTAAAACTCGTTGGCGGTGGAGTCCTTCCCGTAAAGACTGACGCTCCCGTTAGCAAAAAAGAAATGTTCAAGGTTATGGAAGTTATCAATTCTATAACCGTTTCTGCGCCCGTAAAAACGGGTGACGTTATTAAGGAAAACGTGTACGGCGCGAATATTATTTCGGCAAAGACAGTAAAATAATTTGTTATGTTTGATAAACTCTACGAAAGCCTTGGTAGTAACACCGTGGCGATAACGATAATTGCAATATCGGCGATATTAGTTTTCGGATTCTTAGCAACGCGAATCACGAAACTTTTAAAGCTGCCAAACGTTACGGCGTACGTTGGCGTTGGTATTTTGATCGGTCCGTATTGCTTGGATATAATTCCAAAATCAGTCGTTACGGGCTCGGCGTTTATATCGGATATTGCGCTTGCGTTTATATCTTTTGGAATAGGCGAGTTTTTCAAACTTGGCGTTATTAAAAAGAACTTTAAAAGTATAACCGTTATAACGCTAATAGGTATAGCGGTTACTTCCGTTTTAATATTTATTCTAACTTATTTTATCTTTGGGCTTAACTTGTCGGTTTCGATTGTTTTATCGTCAATGTCGTTCGTGGTATCGCCAGTTTCCACGGCTATGACCATTCGCCAAAAAGACGGGAAGGGAGATTTTGTTGAAAACCTTTTATCCGTTATTGCTTGTAAAGACGTGTTAGGCTTGATTTTATTCTCCGTTGCAATATCGGTTGGCGCTGGTTTATCGCTTGGAAACGTTACCTTTTCAAGCGTTATAAAGCCCGTGTTTTTGAACTTGTTTATGATAGGGCTCGGCTTTGTTTTAGGCTTAGTTTTAAAGGCGCTAATGGCAAGGCGTTCTAACGATAATCGCCTTATAGTGTCGATTGCGCTATTATTTTTGCTTTGTGGCGCAGGCTCGATGCTCGGCGTTTCACCGCTACTTGGCTGTATGATAATGGGCGCGGTTTACGTTAATATTTCGGGCGATGAAAAACTCTTTAAACAAATAAGATATTTCTCTCCGCCGATACTTTTAATCTACTTTGTAAGATCGGGTTTAAACTTTGACTTAAAAGCGTTAACTACAACTGGCGTTACGGCAATTCCGCTTATCGTTTTGTGCTTAATTTACATAGTAGTTCAGTTTATCGGAAAATACGCGGGCGCATACCTTGGCTCAACGCTTATGAAAAAACCGAAAGAGTTTAAACTCAACTTTGGTTTAGCGCTTTTACCTCAAGCGGGAATAGCGATAGGTTTATCGGAACTTGCTGCAAGATATTTAAGCGGAGCGGACGGCACGGTTGTAAAAACGATAATACTTTCAGTCGGAATTATTTGCGAAATTTTCGGGCCGGTGCTTGCCGATCTTGCGCTTAGGCGTTCAGGTTCTTACGGGGCAAGTGAAACGGTTGTTGATGAAGAATTATCAAGGCGCGTTCGCCACGAAGAACTCGTTAAAAAACTCAACGATATTAAGAGTGAAATAAGCGTTATCGACTATGCTCGCAGTGAGAACGAAGAAGCGTTTATGGAACTTGAAGAAGAATATTATATTCCAAAAAACAACAAATTTAAAAATAGGAGATAGGTTATGGGGCAAGATTACATTGTAAATTTACTCGGCGACTGGTCTGAAGGTTTGGGGCTTGGAGCGGTTGCGTTAAAACTTTCGCTCGCGTTCATTTTAGCAATGGTAACGGGTATTGAAAGAGCGACTAAACGCCACGCTGCGGGGCTTAGAACTTTTGTTTTAGTTGCGCTCGTTTCCGCGCTCGCATCGATGTGTGACGAATATATGATTGAACATTTCGGCGTGCAATTTTCCTTCGTAACGGGGGCAACCGTTATAGGTATTGCAATTCTTAGTTCTAACACCATTTTATATAGTTCAAAAAACCAACTTAAAGGCGTTACCACTTCCGTTGCGCTTTGGGGAATAAGCATTATTTCAATTTTCATAGGTTTTGGGCATTATACTATTGCGCTTTGCGGTTATTTAGTTTACTTTACTTGTATTGCGCTTTTCCCAAATTTAGAAACGTATTTTAAAATGCGCTCCAACCACTTTGAAATTCACCTTGAATTAAAAGGTAAAAACCACCTTACCGAGTTTATTGAAACTATTAGGCGCTTGGGGCTTAGGATTGACGATATTGAAATCAACCCCGCCTACGCAAACTCAGGCCTTGCTGTTTATTCGGTTGCGCTCACTATCGTTTCAAAAGAACTTAGAGAGTGCAAAACTCACGATGAAATCGTTAGCGTGTTAAAAGAACTTGAATACGTTAACCACGTTGAAACTATTATTTAAAGGCTCTGTCACAACCTATAACTGATAAGATTATGCCTGAAACGTGGCGTAATACATCGTTAAAGCCACTCGGCAAGACAAAAAGTATTGCCTTCGGGCTTTGCCTTGTCTTCCACCGCGTTTGATGCATCCTCTTTAATCAGTTATAAATTGCGCCATAGCCTTAGTTAAAATAAAAAATAATTTGCATAATTTTAATCTAAAAAGTGGGTGATGCCCACTTTTTTATTTTGGTTTTTTGAAAGTTTTTTAAAACTCGCAAAATATAACTGAAAAAGATTGAAAAATTTTTATAAAAATAGTATTATATATGTATTAGTAAATAAATCGTTTGATTTTTAAAGGAAATTATGGCAAATAGAAGAAGAAAAGGTATATTTACAAGAATAATCGAAGGCCCTGAAAGGTCGGAAGATTACGCAAGAAAAACTCTCCCTTCTAACCGTTGGGCGCTCGGATGGGATTTATTTAAAACAAACCTTGGCAAACTTGTTAAAATCAATTTGTTAACGGTTCTTTTCACGTTCCCGTTATTCTTGCTTATATATTTTAGAGATTTACTTATCAAATCGCAGTCTTTCGGCTCGATTTTCTCGAGAAATATCGGTATAGGTTATCCTGCAATTCCGTCAACTCAAATGCTTGGCGTTAGCGAAAGCATCGTGTTTAGATCGGATATGACGATATTCGTTCTCTTGTTCATTTTAACTTTCTATATCGCAATCGGTATAGCAGGCGGTTTCTACGTTATGAGAAACTTGGTGTGGACTGAAGGCGTTTTCGTTGCATCTGACTTTTGGCGTGGCGTTAAGAAGAATTACGGCGTTGTTTTAAAGAGCAGTTTGCTTTTCGTTGTGATGTTTGCAATCTTAATTCTTTCAAAAGACTTGTGCGATATTCAAATAGCCACTAACTCAAACTTAAAATGGCTGTTTATGATAATTAAAATAGTTGGAATTATCGTTGCGGTGCTCGTTGCTCTCGTATACCTATTCAATATAACGCTCGGCGTAACTTACAAGTTAAAACTTGGCGCTCTTTTGAGAAACTCCGCTATTTTATCACTCGGTCTTGCGCCGTTCAACCTTTTCTTCGGCGCGTTCGCGCTCCTTCCTTTCCTTACCTTGCTTATAAACACCACGAGCGTGTTCTTTGCGCTTGGAATTATGCTTATCTTATTACTTAGCGTTTCCGTGTTTATGCTTATTTGGACAAACTATTCGCAATGGGTGTTTGACGAAGTGGTTAACGATAACGTTGCCGGCGCTAAAAAATACCGCGGTATTCACAAGAAAGGCGAAGTTAAAGAAACTGAAAAGTTCGTTTATAAAAAGACCGTTCTTACCGCTCGCCCCGTTAAACCTATTACAGATACCGAAGTTGAAATTCACGCTTTACCTGAAAGTTATTCAAGAGCCGATCTTATTCGCCTTCAAGAAAGTAAAAACTTTATGATTGAAGACAGTGAACGTTACGCTAACGAACACGCTAAAGATTATGAAGACAAAGAGGCAATTGAAAGTTTTATGGAAAGCGAGCCTAAAACGGTGGCAAGCAAGCCTAAAACTCAAACCAAATGGCAAAATCCTAAAAAGAAGGGTAAAAAATAATGGGTCTTCTTCCTTATGAAGTCCTATCTCGTTACTACCAAAAACTTCTCTACGACGGTGACTACGATTGTTGGACGGAATATCTTTTAACCTTAGTTGAAAAGTATTCCCCAGAAAAATCGGGTGTTGACGTAGGCTGTGGAACGGGTATTTTCACAAGAAAACTCAAAAAAGCGGGGTTTAACGTGAGTGGCGTTGATATTTCTCAATCAATGCTCACCGTTGCCGAAACGCTCACGAGAAAGGACAAAATTAAGATAGATTATATTAAGGGCGATATGCGAAGTATTGCCCTTTTTAATAAGGTTGGGTTTATTTCCGTTGTTAACGACGGCTTAAACTACGTTGAAGGTAAGTTCGTTAAAAGAACATTTAAGTCCTTTAACAAATGCCTTTTAAAAGGTGGGCTTTTGATATTCGATTTGTCAACCGAATATAAACTCAGCGCAGTTTTAAACGGGCAAATGTATGGCGACGATAGTGAAGATCTTTCTTACGTTTGGCTTAGCGAATACGATAAAACGGTTAAAAAACTTGATATTAACATTTCTTTCTTTGAAAAACAAGGGGACGTGTATAAGCGTTACAACGAATATCAAACGCAGTACGCTCACTCTGTTGAGTTTATAAAAAACCAACTTATAGATTGTGGTTTTAACGTTGTTTCCATTACAAATCAGTTTGGAAAGGATATAAGCGAAAAAGAAGAAAGAGTTTTGTTTGTTGCGATAAAAAAATAGTATGGATAGAATTTATAAGACTTTACTTTTTGACGGTAAGATTTCGCTTGCTATTATTGAAAGCACGGATATCGTTAACAGGGCAATTGAATATCACGGGTTAACTCCCGTTACCGCCGCAACGCTCGGAAGAACGATGACGGCATCTTTGTTTATGGCTTCAAACCTTAAAAACAAAGGCGATAAACTTTCCGTTACCGTGTGTGGTGACGGGCTTGGCGGTCACGTTATAGTAAGCGTTGATAGTTTGCTTAGAGTTCGCGGGTATATCGACAACCCAAAAGTTGATATTCCCTTAAACGAACACGGCAAGTTAGACGTTAAACGGGTTGTTGGCAAAGGCAGGCTCACGGTAGTTAGAAATATGGGCTTGAAAGAGCCTTATTCTGGTTCTTCTGAAATAGTTTCGGGCGAACTTGCGGAAGACTTTGCTTACTATTACACCGTTTCCGAACAAGAGCCAACGGCTATGGCGCTCGGCGTACTCATTGGCGATGGTGGAAAGTGCGTTGGCGCGGGCGGTATGGTTATGCAAGCGCTCCCCGGTTGTGACGATCAAACGGCTCTTGAAGCGCAAAAAATTATTATGAAATACGGCGATATTAGTTCGCATATCAAAACTCGTGGCGCAAAAGGTATAAAAGACGAAGATTTTAAAGGTTATTACTTTACTGAAACTTTCCCTAAATACGAGTGCATTTGTTCAAAAGAGTATATTGACGCTTTGATTGTTTCGCTCGGAAGAGAAGAAGCGGAAGATATTTTGAACGAGCAGGGCGAAATCTCTATTGAGTGTCAATACTGCGATAAAAAATATAAGTATAATAAAGCGGACGTTGATGCGCTTTTTAGCGGAGAAAACGATGGCTAAAATCTTTATAGATAAAGACCGATTGCAATCGCTTTTAAACGTTTACGATAAAAAGTTTGAAAATAAAGATTATCTCGGCGCGCTTTTGACGGTTGATTCTATTGAAAAAGCAAGCGATGATAAGGCTTTTATAGCGGTTAAGCGCGCAAAATGTTATTTTGAAATGGGGCGCTACGCTCAAGCGGTTGACGAGTGGTTTAAATATTTAAACGTTGTTAAAAGTGAAAAAAATTACGCTCGAGCGTACAATGCGCTTGGAGCGTGTTTTTTCAAAATGGACGATGAAAAGGTTGCAAGTTACTATTTTAATCGCCAAATAATGAGTGATAAAAAGGCGGTTTTCGATTACTCTTACGTAACGGCGGAGTTTTTTGAAAGTATGCTTAGCACCGATAAAAACTACTACCTTGCATACCCCTTTGATAAAGCGGATATGACCGCCACCTTAAAAGAAGCGGAAGACCTTTTAAAAGGCGGGGATTACGACGGGGCTTTGAACATACTCTCTATAATTCCAGAGAGTTCTAAGTTTTACGCAACTTCACTTATAACAACTTCTATCGCCAAGTATTTTAAAGGTGACGCACAAGGCGCTATAGAAGATATTGAACGCTCAATCTCGCTTGAACCAAACGTAATCTCGGTGTGCAACGCAATTTCAATGTTTACCGCCGAAAAAATGGATGAAAAAGCGGAAAAATATATGGAACTTTTAAAAAACCTTCCCGTAACTTCTGGGGAAGACGTTTATAAGATTTCTATGATATACTGCGAGCGTGGCGATGATGAAACGGCTTGTTCTTATGCAAAAACTTACTTAAAAGAAAATCCGTACGATGCGCCCATGCTTTTACTATACGGCATTATGAACTATAACCTTAAACGGTTTGAAACCGCCGAGCAAAGTTTTTTAAAAGCATATCAAATAACGAGAAGTAGCGTTTGTAAATACTATATTGACCTTATTAAGAAAAATAGGCTTGAAAGGTTTGAATACACCTTTGACTTGCAGGCTGAAGATAGGCTTAAAATAATGAGAAAGATAGGCTCGTTTATGAAGGCAAGTAGCGAAGAAAGGCTTATTCGCCAAAGCGAAGTTTACGACCTTTCCGCTTACGCTTTCTACTCAAACTCCTATCAACTCCAGTCGTCTATAATCACGCTCCTTGGCGAACTTGCAACGGAAAACGCGATTGAAATTATGAAGAAAGCGCTTATCTCCATGAGCGTTTACGATAGGATAAAATCGGGTGTTTTAGGCTTTTTAACGGCCGACGGTTGCGATGAAGAGATCGGCGCGGTGTTTGGCAACGTTTTTAGGAAAATAAAGTTCTATAAGGCGGATTTCGGCGCTCAGGACACTGTGTTTACCGAAGCCTACGCTTACGTTTTTGCAAAACTTGCGCCTATGGAAAAGGATATGAAACCGATATATCTTTCCGCAATTTCTATTTATGAAAAGATAAAGGAAAAGGGCTTGCTTTTGGAAATTAAAGACGTTCGCTCCTTATCGGCGGTAATGTATGAACTATCAAGTATTGCAAAGATTAAGTCAAGGCGAGAGTTTGCTAACTTTTTTGAAGGTAATTTAAGGGAAATAAAGAGAATAAAAAGTTTAATTCAAGATTAAAAGGCTTTTCTAAAGAAAAGCCTTTTTCTTATTTTTTAATAAGTAGTTTTTCAAGCAGCGAAACGCCAAGATACATAAGAGAAGCGAGCGCGCATAAAATCACGGTTGAAGCCATAACCAAATCAAGCCTAAACACTTGCCCGCCGTAAACTATAAGGTAGCCTATGCCTTGTTTGGAAACGAGATATTCGCCCATAATCGAGCCTATCCACGCCATACCCACGTTGATTTTCAAGGAAGATATAAACGTTTCAAGGCTTGATGGGAGAACGAGTTTTAGTAGAATTTGAACTTTGCTTGCCCCAAGCGAGCGCATAAGTAAAATCTTTCCGCTATCGGTAGATAAAAAGCCGTTTAGCATAGTGATAATCGTTACGATAATGGTAATTAAAACCGCCATAAAAACGATGGATTTCGTTCCCGCGCCAAACCAAACGATAATGATAGGGCCGAGCGCAATTTTTGGCAGTGAGTTTAGAACTACTATATACGGCTCTAAAACCTTTCTTAAAAAATCACTCCACCAAAGCATAAGCGCAATAATCGTGCCGAGCGCCGTTGCGATAAAAAATCCAAGAAGCGTTTCGTAAAGGGTGGTAAATATATGTTTGCCTAGTTCTCCGCTTTTAAAAAGCGAGATAATCGTTTTTGAAATTTGGCTTGGCGAACTCATTAAAAAACTATCGATTATATTTAGCCTTGCAAACAGTTCCCAAAGCCCTATTAAAATTGTAAGTATTAAAAATTGAGCAACCGTTATAAAGATTTTGTTATATTTTTGCTTTTTTAGGTAAGATTTTCTTTCTTTTGATAGGGGATTAGGCATTGCAAAGCTCCTTCCAAATAACGTCAAACAATTTTGAAAACTCAGGCCTTTCTCTGCGTGAAATGGGCGTTAACGACGCATCGAATAAAAGCGTGTGTTCTTTAAAAACTTGCGCAGGGCGTTTTGTTAAAACTATAATTCTATCAGACATTGATATGGCTTCTGATATATCGTGAGTAACGAGTATTGCCGTTTTGTTTTCGGAACGGATAATTTTGAAAACGTCGTCACTAACTTTAAGGCGAGTTTGAGAATCAAGGGCGGAAAAAGGCTCGTCAAGAAGCAATAAATCGGGGTTGAAAGAAAGTGTTCTTATAAGCGAAGCGCGTTGGCGCATACCGCCCGAAAGCGATGAAGGGCGGTGCTTTAAAAATTCGCCAAGCCCATACTTTTCAACGAGAGAAATCGCCCTTTCTCTTGCTGATTTATCCTTAATTTTTTTAATTTCTAAAGGAAGCGTTACGTTTCTTTCTATGTTTCGCCACGGAAAAAGTTCGTCACGCTGGAGCATATAGCCGATATTTTTATCCGTTTCCGAAAGATTTTTGCCCTTATAAATTATTTCACCGCTACTTTGCTTTATTAGCCCGGCAATAAGTGATAACACGGTTGTTTTACCGCAACCCGATGGACCAATAATCGAAATAAACTCTGATTTTTTAACGGTAAAAGATAAATTTTTTAGCGCCTCGGTTTCGCCAACGCTTGTTTGATAGATAAGCGAAACGTTTTTAAATTTAAGTATATCGTCCATAATTTCTCCTTAGTTAAAAATTAGTTTAGCCGTAAAGTTCTAAGTATACTTCATTTGCTATTTTATTGTAAGCAATATCGCTATATTTAACGCCTTCAACCGATTCGCCCGCATTAGAAATAACGCTAAGTAAAGTGTTAAACATAGGCTCGGTAAGGGCAAGGTGGCTCATCCAAGTGTCAACCGATTTATAGTTATCTAAACTGTTTGCAGTAGCCTCAATATCCGCCCCTTTAAAATGCTTAACAAGTTCTTTTGCAACTTCTATGCTTGGCGTGGTTTCAACGTATTTAATCGCCTTATAGAGTGCTTTTACAAACTTTTTAGCCTTTTCAGGTTGCTTATTTAAAAAACTTTCAAGGGCGATAAAAGAAGTGTAAGGAATTTCACCGCTATATTCGCCAACGCTTGCAACGATGTGGCCCTTTCCGCTTGAAACAAACTCAGTTGCAACGGGCTCAAACAAAGTTACGTAATCTGCAGAACTCGATTCAAAAGTGGGCGCCATAAGGTTGAATTGAATATCCGTTCTTAAATTTACGTCAACCCCGTCAACGAACCCTAAATTTTTAACGATATATTGAAAAGTCATTGCGGGGAGTCCGCCTTTTCTACCGATGATAATTTCTTTATTTTTAATATCTTGCCAAGTAAAGTTAGGCTCAGGCTTTTTAGAAATTAAAAAGCAACCGTCACGCTTTGTAAGTTGCGCAAACACTACTGGCGCGTCTTCACGCTTTTGGCGGTTAACGTAAACTGCGGTTTCGGGCCCTGCCAAAATAATATCGGCGTTTTTGCTAAGGAGCGCCGTCATAGAAACGTCAGACCCACCGCCGTTAGTAAGTTCAATTTCTAAGCCTTCTTCTTTAAAAAAGCCCTTTTCAATAGCAACGTAAAAGGGTGCATAGAAAAACGAGTCGGTTACTTCGTTAACTCTAATAACGTTGTCGTCACGCTGGTTTTTACAGCCAACGAGTGGAAACGTTAGTAAAATAAGTGTTGATATAAATGCAATAATTTTTTTCATTTTCTCTCTCCAAAAATTTAAAAGGAATAATACATAGTATTCTCGGCAAGTTTTAATTGACAATAATTTAAAAATTTTATATACTATAAAAAGTTAATTACAATTTTGGAGAAATCGTAATGGAAATTTCAACTACCTACAATCCTAAATCTTTTGAAGATAGAATTTACAAAGAGTGGGAAGAAAAGGGTTATTTCAAAGCAAACCCAAACCCCGATAAAGTGCCTTTTACAGTGGTTATTCCCCCGCCGAATATTACCGGTCAACTTCACATGGGGCACGCTCTTAACGATTCTATTCAAGATAGCATTGTAAGATTTAAACGTATGCAAGGCTATGAAACGCTTTGGCTTCCGGGTACTGACCACGCTTCTATCGCAACCGAAGTTAAGATTGTTGACGCGCTCCGTGAAGAAGGCTTATCAAAAGAAGAAATCGGCAGAGAAGAATTCCTCGTTCGCGCTTGGGCTTGGAAGGAAAAATACGGTGGCAGAATCGTTGAACAACTTAAAAAACTCGGTTCTTCTTGCGACTGGTCGCGCTTGGCGTTTACGATGGATGAAAACCTTAACAAAGCCGTTAGGGAAGTATTCGTTAACCTTTATAACAAAGGCTTAATTTATCAAGGCAAGAGAATTATCAACTGGTGTCCTGTTTGTAAAACGGCTCTTTCCGATGCGGAAGTTGACTATACTGAAGAACAATCGGGCTTATGGCACATTAAGTATCAAGTAAAAGGCGAAGATAGATACGTTGTCGTTGCGACAACCCGCCCCGAAACTATGCTTGGTGACGTTGCCGTTGCAGTTAACCCCAAAGACGAAAGGTATAAAGACATTTTGGGCAAAACTCTTATTTTACCCCTTGCTAATCGTGAAATTCCGCTTGTTGAAGACGATTACGTTGAACTTGATTTTGGTACTGGCGCTGTTAAAATTACCCCCGCTCACGATCCTAACGACTTTGAAGTTGGGCTTCGCCACAATCTTCCCGTAATCAAAACGATGAACGATGACGGTACTATGAACGAAGAAGCAGGCAAGTACGCAGGTCTTGATAGGTTTGAGTGCAGAAAGCAAATCGTTAAAGATTTAGAAGAACTTGGTCTTTTAGAAAAAACGGAAGCGTACGCTCACAACGTTGGCCACTGCTATCGTTGTTCAACTATCGTTGAACCTATTATTTCTAAACAATGGTTCGTTAAGATGGAACCGCTTGCAAAACCCGCGATTGACGTTGTTAAGAAAAAGAGCATTAAATTCACCCCCGAACGCTTTACCAAGATTTACTATAACTGGATGGAAAACATTAGGGACTGGTGTATTTCCCGTCAACTTTGGTGGGGACATAGAATTCCAGCGTACTATTGTGACGACTGTGGCGAAACTATCGTTTCTAAGACTGACGTTACGGTTTGCCCTAAGTGTAACAGCAAAAAGATCCGCCAAGATGAAGACGTTTTAGATACTTGGTTCTCTTCCGCTTTATGGCCGTTCTCAACGCTTGGCTATCCCGAAAAGACGGAAGATCTTAAATACTTCTATCCTACCGATCTTTTAGTTACCGCTTACGATATTATCTTCTTCTGGGTTGCTCGTATGATTTTCTCAGGACTCGAGCACACCGCTCATATTCCTTTCCGTGACGTTTTGATTCACGGCTTAGTTCGTGACGCTCAGGGTAGAAAGATGAGTAAGAGTTTAGGTAACGGTATCGACCCGCTTGAAATTATCGATGAATACGGCGCAGATACCCTTCGTTACGCACTCTTAAACGGCATTGCGCCGGGTAGCGACACGAGATTTAGTAAAGATAAAATCGAAGGTTGCAGAAACTATATCAACAAGATTTGGAACGCATCTCGTTTCGTTCTTTTAAACTGCGAAGGCAAGAAGATTAAAGATATTAGTGACGTTAAACTTTCGCTTGCGGATAAGTGGATAATTTCCAAACTCAACACCACCGTTAGAAAAGTTACCGTTAATATGAATAAGTATGAAATCGGTCTTGCTTGCGGTGAACTTCAAGAATTCTTCTGGAATGACTTCTGCGACTGGTATATTGAACTTAGTAAGCCCTATTTATACGGAACTGACGAAGAAAAGAAGACGGGGGTTTTAAGCGTTTTAATTTACGTTTTGAAAAACACTTTAAAACTTCTTCACCCCTATATTCCGTTTATTACCGAAGAAATTTATCAACATATCCCAGGCGTTAATGAAAGCATTATGATTTCGGAGTATCCGAGATATAATTCTAAACTTGCTTACCGTAAAGATGCGGAAGACTGCGCTTACGCTATGAGCATTATCACGGCAATCCGCCAAATTAGAGCGGATAGCGGTTGCGCTCCGAGTAAGAAAGTGGATCTTTTCATCGTTACCGAAAAGAAAAACCTTATCAACAAAGCGCTCGTTTATATTGAAAAACTTGCAAACGTTAGCGAAATTAAGTTTATCGATAGTAAAGACGAACTTTCCGTTAAGACCGTTTCCGTAGTTCTTGATAAAACTGAACTTTATATCCCGCTTGGCGAACTTGTTGACGCTGAAAAGGAAATTGCCCGCTTAAAAGGGGAACTCAATAAAGTTGAATCGGAAATTGCAAGAGCAAACGGCAAGCTTTCAAACAACGGTTTCTTAGCGAAAGCGCCCAAGAACTTGGTTGATGAAGAAAGAGAAAAACTTAACAAATATATCGATATGAGAAAGAAAATTCTTTTAAATATCAAGGAAATTGAAGAAATGTAATAAAAAAGGCAATTCGCAAAACTGCGAATTGCCTTATTTTTTTATAGTTAGCGGGTTTTTGATGAGTTTAACCCAGATAGGACAACCGCTGTTACTATAAGCGTTGCGCCGATAAGCAAGGTTATGGAGAAAACGTCCATCTTAATAGCTATTGAAACGCACGCGCTAATAACTGCGCTTAGCGGAGAAGTTACTGAAACGAAAACGGGGTTTAAATGAGTGAGGGCAGTATTTCTAAGTAGCCACCCAAGCCCAACCGTAACGATTGCAAAACAAATTGCAAATATTAAGTGGCTTGCCTTAAAGGAAAAGCGGAATTGTTCAACGGGCGCGCCGTTTATCTTAATAGAGTTTAAGCAGATTGCCAAAATTACCGACAGTATAAAATAGGAAATAAACTGAAAACAAGTAAACAAAATTATATCAACGCCGTTTAGATAGTGTGACATAAGCGCTATTACAAACCCGAATATTACGCCCGAGATTGCACAAAGCGCGTCTCCAACGCTAAGTGAGAAAGGTCCGCCCAAAACTCCGCTTATTAAAAGGCAACCGATAAGGCAGATTATCGTTATAAAAAGCTGGAAAAGAGTGGGGCGTTTCTTAGTGATAACGAATAATGCTATCGGCACGAAAGCGCAAGATAAATGTTCTAAGAAGGCGTAATTTGCGGGCGACGTTAATAAAAGCCCAATTCGTTGAAGTATGCAAGCAAAGGAGTTTAGCGCGCCTATCGGAACGGCTACTTTTAAAAACCGCTTGTCGATAAGGTTTAACTTCTTTATTGAAATAGCAAAAAACAATAACGCTGTGAAAAAGGTGTTGATTATAGACAGCGCAAGTGGGGAATAATTATCGTATTGAAGTTTATTCACGATAGGATCAATGCCCCATAAAACGATAACCGTTAGGAGCATTAAAACGTAAATTGATTTGTTTGCTTTTTTCGTTGAGTTTAACATATAGTCCTTATAAAAATATTCATTGCGCTTTTAAAAATCTTCACTTTAGAAAGTCTATCACACTATTGACTTTTTGAGAACTGAAGGTTTATACTTATATTGTGAAATAAATTCACAACGGAGAGATATGGATACATTTAAAATTAAAGCGATATTAACCGCCGTTGAAAAGAAAAGTTTATCAAAGGCGGCGGAAGAATATTCTTACACACCAAGCGCCTTTTCGCATATGCTTACCGCGTTTGAAGAAGACCTTGGAGTTAAGGTTTTTTCAAGGAATTCAACTGGGGTAACGCTAACTGAAGAAGGGGAAAAACTAATTCCTAAATTTCAAAATATTTTAAGCGCGGAAGAAGAACTTTATAGCCTTGTTTCTTCTTTTGAAAAGAAGAACTCTCACAATTTAACTATAGCCCTTTACGCATCGATTTCGGATAAAATTTTGCCAACTGTTTTGAAAAAATGCAAAGCCGATTATCCGAGTATTAAAATTGACGTTAACGTTGTTGATTCTCTTGACGGTTGGCTTGAAAACGATAGGGCGGATATAGTTATATGCGATAAAAAGTACGGGAGCGACGTTGTAAGCGTTCCTTTGATAGAAGATGAATACGTCGTTTTAGGCACTCGCGAAATTTTAGGCGACGTTAAAGAAATCACTATTGACGAGTTGTATAATTATCCCTTCGTTTTAGTTGACGGAAACGTGATAAAAGAACACGTTGACGTTGATAGGTTTGAAAACATAACCACCTTCAATTCGGAAGATAATATGAGCGTGTTTAAAATAGTAAAGAGTGGTTTTGGCGTTACGCTTTTCCCTGAATACGCGTTAAACGAAGGCGCGAAAGGCTTAGTGGTTGCAAGGCTTAAAACACCTATTAAAAGGGTTGTATCGTATAGTTACAAGAAGTCAAAGGCGAATATGTTCGCTCTTAAAAAATTTATAAAACTATTATAAAAGACGGTAAAACCCGTCTTTTTTTGTCGAATTGATAATTAAAATATTAAAGGCGATAATTTTAATGTTTACAAAAAATTATCAATGTGGTAAAATAATTACATAAATGTAATATTTTAAAGGACTTGCTATGAAAAATAAAAACACGTTAAAAGTGAGATTTTTGGGCGGTGTTTCAGAGATAGGAAAAAATATGACCGCTCTCGAATTTCAAAAAGATATAATAATAATTGACGCGGGGCTTACTTTCCCCACGCAAGATATGCCGGGGATTGACCTTGTTATTCCCGATATAACTTATATCATTCAAAATAAAGAAAAAATTAAAGGCTTATTTTTAACTCACGGGCACGAAGACCATATCGGCGGTGTTCCGTACTTACTAAAAGAACTCGATATTCCCGTTTATGGAACTAAACTTACTTTAACGCTACTTGAAAATAAGTTAAAAGAACAAGGTATCCACAATGCAAAACTCTTTGCAATCGAGCCTAAAACGATAATAAAAGCAGGGTGCTTTTCCATTGAATTCGTCAACGTTAACCACTCAATTCCGGGCGCAGTTGCGCTTGCTGTCAACACCCCCGTTGGCTTAGTGTTCCACTCGGGTGACTTTAAGGTTGATTTAACGCCGATAGGCAACGATATTATTGATCTTGCTCGGCTTACCGAGATAGGAAAGAGAAACGTTTTGCTTATGATGTGCGAATCAACAAACGTTGAACGCTCTGGGTATTCTATGAGTGAAAGCGTTGTTTACGATAACTTGGATAGGCTTTTTGCTCAAAACAAGCACCGCAGATTGATAGTTGCAACTTTTGCGTCAAACGTTTACCGTTTACAGCAGATATTAAATCTTGCTAAAAAGCATAAAAGAAAGGTTGCCTTGTCGGGTAGAAGTATGTTAAACGTTATTGACGCTGCTCGTAGTATAGGTGAACTTTCCGTTCCTAAAGATATAATCGTTGATATTGATAGAATAAAAAATATCCCCGATAAAGAACTCGTGGTTATATCAACGGGATCTCAAGGCGAGCCGATGAGCGCGCTTACCCGTATGGCATCGGGCGAATCGCGTGACGTGACTATCGGTAGGAACGATACGATTATTATTTCCGCATCGCCGATCCCCGGCAACGAGAAAAATATCTATCAAGTTATAAATAACTTGTATCGCAAGGGCGCGGAAGTAGTTTACGAGAGTTTAGAAAAAATTCACGCATCGGGGCACGCTTGCCAAGAAGAACTCAAAATTATGCACTCGCTTATTCGCCCAAAATACTTTATTCCTATTCACGGCGAATACCGCCACCTTATAAAGCACGTTGAACTTGCAAAGGAAATGGGGCTTAAAGATAGCCAAACGCTTATTTGCGATATAGGTGATACCGTTGAGTTTACCGATAAAGCTATGCGCAGGGGCGAAAAGTTCCCTGCAGGCAGTCGCTTGGTTGACGGGCTTTCGGTTGGCGAAGCGCCAAGCGTTGTTAGAGATAGACGTTATATTAGCGCTGAAGGAATAGTGGTTGCAGTCGTTTGCATTTCCGCTGAAAGCGGGCTTATCCTTCAAGAGCCTGACGTTATCGGAAAGGGCGCAGGGCTTAGCGACGAATACGTTGCCGAAATGAAATCTATAATTTTAAAGGTATTTAACGGCTACAACGTTAAATCGGCTGGCGATATGACGGAACTTAGAAACTTAATTAGAAAGAAACTTAGAGATTACGTCTTTAAAAAGATAAAGAAAAATCCTATGATTTTACCTATTATTACTGAAGTATGATAAACGAATACGTTAAAAACTTAACTGAAAAAAGCGCGGAATTTTCCTTACCCGAAGAACTTATTGCGCTTAGAAAATTTTATAAAGATAGCGGAATACCAACGATACTTGACGAGAGCTTATCCGAACTTTTACTAACCGTTGCTATAAAATCGCCAAAAAACATTTTGGAACTTGGCACGGCAACGGGTTGTTCGGGAACGGCTATGCTTTTAACTGAAAAGTCGGCTAATCTCGTTACCATTGAAAAAAACGTTTATTCTCAAGAAGAAGCGATAAAAAACTTTAAAAAGTTTGGCGTTTACGATAGGGTTACTTGCGTGCTTGGGGATAGTTACGAATCGGCGCTCCAAATAAAAGGGGAGTTTGACTTTATCTTTTTGGACTGTAATAAAGCAAGTTATTCCCGCCTTTTGCCCGTGCTTAAAAACCTTTTGAAAAAAGGTGGCGTTCTCTTTACCGATAACGTTTTGTTTAGAGGTTACGTTTCAGGTGAGAAAGAACCGCCCAAGGAATACCGTTCGCTTGCAAGAAAGATAGGCGAGTTTAATGAACTTTTAGCAAAAGATAGCGATTTAATCACTTGTTTTTTTGACGTTGGCGACGGAATCGCAATCTCTTTTAAGAAGTGATAAACGGCGCAATACTTCGTTACTGTTTCGTTTTTGGATTTCGATGACCGAGCAAGGTCTATCTCACCCCAAAACCTTCACGAGCCTTGTCTTGCTTGTTTCTGACTCCTTAAAAATCACGTTGAACAAACTTACTAAAATTACAACAACTAAAATAAGGACACTTATGAAAAAGATTGAACTTTTAGCGCCTGCGGGCAATTTTTCAAAACTTAAAACTGCGCTCAACTACGGGGCGGACGCGGTTTACGTTGGCGGTAAAGCCTTTTCGCTTAGAGCCTTTTCAGATAACTTTACTTTCGATGAGTTAAAAGAAGCCGTAGAGTACACCCACAATCTCGGCAAAAAAATCTACGTTACCGTTAACGCTTTTATGAAAAATAGCGATATTTCGGGTATCTGCGATTATTTTAAATACTTGTATGAAATCGGGGTGGATGCCGTTATCGTTACAGACCCCGGCGCTATATACCTTGCAAAATCGGTTGCGCCAAACCTTGAACTTCATCTTTCAACCCAAGCAAACACTCAAAACAAACTTGCCGTTAAGTTTTGGAAAGAACAAGGGGTAAAAAGAATAGTTTTAGCAAGAGAGTTATCTCTTAAAGAGATAAAAGAAATTTCTTTATCGGATAGCGAAGTTGAACTTGAAGCCTTTATTCACGGCGCTATGTGCATAAGTTATAGCGGAAGATGTTTGCTTTCAAATTACCTTACTGGGCGCGATAGTAACCGTGGCGAGTGCGTTCAAGCGTGCCGTTGGAATTACGGAATTAAAGATCTTTCTAAAGAGAGTGATTATTTCCCTATCGAAGAAGACGAAAGGGGAACTTACATACTCAATAGTAAAGATTTGAATATGCTTGATTATATCGGCGAAATGATAGATGCGGGCGTTTGCTCGTTCAAAATTGAAGGCCGTATGAAAGGGGAGTACTACTTGGCAACCGTTATCAACGCTTATCGCAGAGCGATTGACGATTATCTTTTAAACGGAAACGCTTATAAAGAAAACCCCCTTTATCAATCTGAACTTAAAAAGACTTTCCATAGGGCGTTTACCACCGCTTACGCTTTTGGCGATAACGAGCAAACGGTAAATTATGAAAATAGTCAATCAACGGGGGATAGCTTATTCGTAGCGTCGGTTTTATCTTACGATAAAGAAAGTAAAACTGCGCTCGTTGAAATGAGAAATAGATTTATGGTTGGCGACGTTTTAGAAGTGTTATCCCCAACCGAAACTTTTAATAAAACTTTCACCGTTACTGAAATTTTAGATGAAAAGGGCGAAACGGTAATAGATGCAAAGCGCGTTCAACAAAAACTTTACGTTAAAACGGAACTTGCCCTTCAAGAAGGGGATATGCTCCGTCGTAGCATAAAATAGTCATAATTTGACAATATTCGCGTATTATTGCTCTTAAGGAGTAGTAGTATGTTTTTTGAATTTTTAAATTTTATTCTTGGTAAAATATTTTTCTTTTGCGGAAGTATTGCAACCGATTGTTTCCCAAAACCCTTATCTCCCGAAGAAGAAGCGGAAGCGTTAAGGCTTTATAAAACGCTTGGCGATAAGGAGGCAAAAGATAAGCTTATCCGCCATAATCTTAGGCTCGTTGCTCACGTCGTTAAAAAATATCAAGGGGCAGACACGAGTGACGATTTGATTTCAACTGGAACGATAGGGCTTATAAAGGCTATTAACACTTACGATAGTTCAAAAGGCGTTGCCTTGGCAACTTACACCGCTCGGTGCATTGAAAACGAAATTTTAATGCTTATTCGCGCGAACAAGAAAAACTCTAAGGTGCTATCGTTATCGGGTGTTGTTGGAGCGGATAAAGACGGAAACGAACTAACTTTGCTTGACGTTTTGCCCGATGAGAGCGAACCGCTCGTTAGCAAAGTGGAGCGTAAAACCGAAAATAAAATTTTAACTCAAATTGTTAAAAGCTGTTTAACCAAACGAGAATACACTATTATTAAACTTAGGTTTGGGCTTGACGGGGTTGTTCCACTTGCTCAAAGGGAAGTTGCAAAACTATTAAAAATCTCTCGCTCTTACGTTTCAAGGATAGAAAAGAAAGCGATTGAAAAAATACGGGAAGAAATGCTTAAGAAAGGAGCGTATTTTGACTAAGTACTCACTCGTTTTAGGCGCAACGGGCGGTATCGGCAAAGAATTTTGCCGTTTGCTTGTTAAGCGCTCGGAAAACTTAATAATTTCGGGTAGAAGTAAAGAAAAACTCGAAAGTTTAAAAGCGGAACTTTTGTCTATTAACTCAACCGTTTCAGTTATAGTTAAAGAGTGCGATTTAACGGCTAAACCGTCTATTAGCGAACTTTTTTCTTTTATAAAAGAGAACGATTGTTCGTTATCGGGGCTATATTTCGTTTCGGGAATCGATACGAGAAAGGCGTTTACAAAATACACCGAAGATAAAATTTCAAGTCAAATTGCAGTTAACTTTGAAAGCGCGGTTATAATAACCAAAAAATGCTTAGAACTAAGGGCGGATAGTTTTGATATGCTTATCGTATCTTCCGCTTGCGGTTTAACGCCTATGCCGTACTTTTCATTGTATTCAGCAACTAAATCGGCGCTCGTTTATTTTTATAAAGGCTTAAAAGCCGAACTTAAAGGCGAAAGGGTTAAAATAACGGTCGTTTGCCCGGGTAGCGTGCCCACTCGTGAAGATATTAAGGAAGATATCAAGGCGCAAGGTCTTCAAGGCAGGCTTTCTAAAGTAGAGCCAAATAAGGTGGCTGAAAAATCGCTAAAAGCCTTAAAGAGAAACAAAACGGTGTTTATTCCGGGGTTTTATAACAAACTCGTGGCGTTTATATCAAAACTCACGCCTTACGCTATAAAATCAAAAGTTATAGCAAAAAAATTCAAAAATAAAGAAAAGGATGCTTTTTGATTATTTACTTTTAGTAAATACTATGTTAAAATAATTAAAAACGAAGGAATAATTATGAGTTACGCAGATAAAGTTTTTATTCAAAATTGTAAAGATATAATAAACAACGGTTACTGGGATACAGACCAAAACGTTCGCCCCCACTGGGCTGACGGTACTCCCGCGCACACCGTTAAACAATTCGGTATCGTTAATCGTTACGATTTGCAAAAAGAATTTCCTATCCTCACGATAAGAAAAACCTTTTTCAAGTCGGCAATAGACGAAATTTTGTGGATTTGGCAAAAAAAGAGCAATAATATAAAAGACCTTAATTCTAAAATTTGGGATCAATGGGCGGATGAAAACGGTTCTATCGGCAAAGCGTACGGTTATCAACTCGGCGTTAAGCACAAGTATAAAGAAGGGGAAATGGACCAAGTTGATAGGGTGCTATTCGACCTTAAAAACAACCCCTATTCTCGAAGGATAATGACTAATATTTATACCTTCCAAGACCTTCACGAAATGAATCTTTATCCTTGCGCTTATTCTATGACTTTTAACGTTTCGGCAGGTAAACTCAACGGAATACTTAACCAACGCTCAAACGATATGGTGGTTGCGAATAACTGGAACGTAGTTCAATATTCAATTTTACTTATTATGCTTGCTCAAGTGTCTGGTCTTCAGGTTGGCGAACTCGTTCACGTTATTTCTGACGCGCACATTTACGACCGCCATATTCCTGCACTTGAAAAAATGTTTGAACACGAGCAGTTTGAAGCGCCAAAACTTATTGTAAACACCGAAGTTAAAAATTTCTACGACTTTACGGTTGACGATTTTAAACTCGTTGACTACAAGTCCACACCGTTAGATGAAAAGTTGGAGGTGGCAATCTAATGAAAGCGATAGTTGCAGTTGATAAAAAATGGGGTATAGGTAAAAATAACGACCTTTTGTTCTCGTTGAAAGAAGATATGAAGTTCTTTAGGGAAAAAACGAGCGGTAAAGTGGTTTGCATGGGTTATAACACCTTGCTTTCCTTCCCCGGCTCAAAACCCTTAAAAAATAGAACGAATATCGTTTTAGCGCCACAGGGCGTTACGCGTGACGATTGCGTAGTCGTTTACACTTTAGAAGAACTTTCCAAAGAACTTTCAAAGTATAACGCAGACGACGTTTTCGTTATAGGTGGCGCAATGTTTTATAGAACTATGGTTGACTACTGCTCGGAAGTTTTCGTTACTAAGGTTGAAGCGGACGGCGAGGCAACGGTGTTCTATCCTAACCTTGATGAAAAAGATAATTTTGAAATGGTTTACGCGTCTGACCCGATTGACGATGGGGGACTAATCATTAGGTTTACAACTTATAAAAACAACAACGTTTTAAAATTCTAAACTTAAAGCCTACTTTTAGTAGGCTTTTTTTATTTTGATATTTACAAAAGTGAAAGTTTTGGGTATACTAAATTTAAGGAGATTTTGATTATGACACCACATATTTCCGCCAAGAAAGGCGATTTTGCAAAAACAGTTTTAATGCCGGGCGATCCAAAACGCTCTAAGTTTATTGCCGAAAACTTTTTAGAAAACCCCGTTTTAGTAAACGACGTTAGGGGCGTTCAAGGTTACACCGGCACTTATAAAGGCGTTCCCGTTTCCGTAATGGCGTCAGGCATGGGTATGCCGTCAATGGGCATATATTCATACGAGCTTTTTAAGTTTTACGGCGTTGAAAATATAATAAGGGTAGGCTCGGCTGGGGCGTTAGTTGACTATCTTGATTTATACGATATAGTTATCGCCGATACCGCTTGTACGGATAGCAATATGATATCTTCGTTTAACGTTAATAGCGATTTCGTTCCAACCGCCGATAAAACTTTGCTTGACTTAGCGGTTTTAGAGTGCGAAAAGAATAATCACCCCTATAAAGTTGGTAAAGTTTTTTCAAGCGATTGTTTTTATAGCGACAAAAACACCTTAGATAGAGCAAAAGAAGGCGCTATTGCCGTTGAAATGGAAACTACGGCGCTTTATCTTAACGCGAGTATTTTCGGGAAAAGAGCGCTTACTATTTTAACCATTTCCGACAGTTTAGTGTCTGGAAAAGAAACGACTAGCGCCGAGCGCCAAACGGCGTTTACCGATATGATGACGGTTGCTTTAGAAGTTGCAGTAAAAATGGATGGTAAAAATGTTTAAAAGAGTTTATTTAATGGTTATCGATAGCCTTGGAATAGGTGGCGCAAGCGACGCTAAGTCGTTTGGCGACGAAGGCTCTGATACTCTTAGCGCAATTAGAAAAAGCGATAAACTAAGCGTTCCAAACCTAAAAAAACTTGGGCTATTTAATATTGATGGAATAACGGGTGGGGTTGATAAACCTATCGCAAGTTACGCCCGCCTTAAAGAAAAGAGTAACGGCAAGGATACTACTATCGGGCACTGGGAGATTGCAGGCATAGTTTCAAACGAACCGCTCCCAACTTATCCAAGCGGTTTCCCAAGCGAAATTATTGATGAGTTTGAACGGCTAATCGGCGTTAAAACACTTTGCAACAAGCCGTATTCTGGAACGGAAGTTATAAAAGATTACGGCGCTGAGCATATAAAAACTGGCTATCCGATAGTTTACACTTCGCAAGATAGCGTTTTCCAAATTGCTTGCCACGATAGTGTTACGAGCGTTGAAACGCTTTATAAATATTCTGAAATTGCAAGAAAGTTGCTCGTTGGCAAAAACGCCGTTGGCAGAGTTATCGCTCGCCCCTTTACTGGCGAATATCCTTTTATCCGCACGGGGTATAGGAAAGACTATTCCTTATTACCGCCTAAAAAAACTATGCTTGACGATATCGTTGAAAGCGGGCTTAAAGTTATTTCCCTTGGTAAAATTAGCGATATTTTTAGCGGTCAAGGAATATTAAAAAGTTATAAAACCAAGTCAAACGCCGAAGGGTATAGAAAGAGCATGCAACTACTTGATGAAGATTTTTCGGGGCTTTGTTTTATAAACTACGTTGATTTTGATAGCGTTTACGGTCATCGCAACGATACCCACGGTTACGCTAAAGAGTTAACAGCATTTGATGAGTTTTTAGGTAAATTTATATCCGCTATGGATAGTGATGATTTACTTTTAATAACGGCAGATCACGGTTGCGATCCGTCAACCCCGTCAACCGACCACTCGCGTGAAGACGTTCCGCTCATTATTTACAATAAGAACTTAAAGCCAAAAAATCTTGGAACGGTTATCGGTTTTGATGCCATTGCATCAACGGTGTTATCCGCGCTTAACGTAAATAAAACTTACGGGGAAGATTTGTTAAAGAAGATATGAGAGCATACGATATAATTAAGAAAAAACGCGACGGGTTTGAACTTAGCAAGTCCGAAATAGATTTTTTCGTTAACGGCGCTGTAAGTGGCGAAATTAAAGATTATCAAGTTTCGGCTTTTTTAATGGCGGTTTACTTTAAGGGTATGACTGAGCGCGAAACGCTTGATTTTACCTTGGCGATAGCAAACTCGGGCGATAAGGTTAAAACGGATATTTCAGGTGTTAAAGCCGATAAGCACTCAACGGGTGGCGTTGGCGATAAAACGAGTTTGATAATTTCACCCGTAATTGCATCGCTCGGAATAAAAGTGGTTAAAATGAGCGGTAGGGGGCTTGGCCACACTGGCGGAACGATTGATAAACTTGAGTCAATCAAAGGTTTCAAAACCGAACTTCCGTTTGACAAGTTTATTTCAATAGCCGAAAAAACAGGTCTTTCAATAATAGGGCAAACGGGCGAACTTGCCCCTGCCGATAAAATATTTTATTCCCTGCGTGACGTTACTGCAACCATTGATAGTATTCCCCTTATAGCGTCAAGCATAATGGGTAAAAAACTCACCGCCGACGATGACGTTATCGTTTTAGACGTTAAAACTGGTAGCGGAGCGTTTATGAAAACGCTTGAACAAGCGGAAGAACTTGCAAACGTTATGGTTGCAATCGGCAAGGGCGCAGGGAAGAAAATCTCCGCCGTTATTACCGATATGGATTCTCCGCTCGGTAGTTTTATCGGAAACGCCTTAGAAGTTAAAGAAGCGATTGACGTTTTGAAAGGAAAGGTTAAAAACGACCTATATCTCGTTTCAAAAGCGCTTGCTGTTGAAATATTAACCCTTTCGGGCTTTGGGGATATAACCGCTTGCGAAAAGGCGTTCGATAGCCAAATTGAAAGCGGAAAGGCGTTTGAAAAATTTAACGAGTTTATAACCGAGCAAGGCGGAGATTTAACGGAAATTTTATCGGGCGAATACAAGGCAACTTACACATTTCAAATAAAATCAAATAAAAGCGGATATTTAGGTAAGTTAAACGCCGAAAACGTTGGCGTTGCAAGTTTAATCTTGGGCGCTGGCAGAACTAAAAAGGAAGATAAAATCGACTATAAAGCGGGCATAGTTTTAAACAAGAAGTTAGGCGATAGGGTGGAAAAGGGTGAAACTCTTGCAACCTTATACTCGTCAAACGAAAACTTGTTTAGAGCATCAGAAGAAGAATTTTTGAAAGGCGTTGAAATAATAGCCGAAAGAGTAGAAATAAAATCTAAAACGTTAAAATTCGTTAGGTAAAAAGTTGCAAAACTTTAAATAGTTTTGTATAATACGAACGTTATGGTTACTAAAAAACAAAATTTATTCGGTCAATTATTATTGCTACTTGCAACGCTCGCGTGGGGTACGTCGTTTTTTATCTTAAAAGAAACGATTGCAGAAGTTAACGAACTTTTCGTTTTAGCGCTTAGATTTTTATCTTCGGGCATAATCTTGTTTGCAGTCTTTTTTAAAAGGATTATAAAAGCAGGCAAAAAGGTAATTTTACACGGGTTTATCTTAGGCGTTGTGTTGGTGTTTGCTTACGTTATTCAAACGCGAGGGCTTTACTTCACAACTCCAAGCCGTAACGCCTTTTTAACTTCGGCGTACTGCGTGATAGTGCCGTTTTTGGTTTGGCTATTTACGAAAAAAGCGCCAAAACTCTATAACGTGTTGGCGGCGGTACTTTGCGTTGTTGGTATAGGTTTCGTTGCGCTTTGGGGCAAACAAGGCTCTGCAATAAACGTTTACCTTGGCGACGGGCTTACTCTCGTTGCGGCGGTGTTTTACGCCCTTCAAATTATATTTATTGCAAAATTCCAAGGCAATGGGGACGATACTGGAACGCTCCTTACTTTCCAAGTGTTAACGGTCGGCGTTTTCTGCATTATATTATCTGCGATTTTTGAACTTCCAAAAGGTTTCGGCGGTTATGCGCTTAACCTTGAACAAATTTTAAAGATAGGTTATTTGGCGCTTGCTTGCACGCTCGGCGCTCAAATGGCGCAAATCTTTGGGCAAAAGTTCACAACGGAAAACCAAGCGTCGCTTATCCTTAGTTTAGAAGCGGTGTTTGGAACGCTTTTCAGCGTTATCCTTGGCGACGAGAGATTGACTATCGGTTTAGTTATCGGCTTTTTAATTATCTTTATTGCAATGATGATTAACGAGTTTAAACTCGATCCCGTTAAACTTTTTAACAAGAAAAAATCAATAGAGTAAAAGAAAACGCTTGCAACTTGCAAGCGTTTTTTTTATTTTCTATTTTTCGCCCACTCTTTCATGCGAAGGTCTTTAGATAAGATTTTCTTTCTAAGTCTAATTGAAGTGGGGGTGAGTTCAAGGAGTTCGTCGTCAGCGATAAATTCCATGCATTGCTCTAAACTCATAAGCGTTGGGGGAACGAGTTTTAAAGCCTCGTCACTACCGCTTGCGCGGTTGTTGGTTAAATGTTTAACTTTGCAAACGTTAACAACCAAGTCTTCATCGCGCGAGTTAACGCCAACTATCATGCCTTCGTATACTTTAAGACCTGGACCTACGAAAAGGGTGGAGCGTTCTTGAGCGTTAAACAAACCGTATTGAGTGGTAACGCCCGCTTCAAAGCAAACGAGTGAACCGCGGTTTCTCTCTTTAATATCGCCCTTATAAGGCTCGTAGCCTGCAAAAACGGAAGCCATAGTGCCAAAACCCTTAGTGTCGGTAAGCATTTCGTTTCTATAACCGATTAAGCAACGTGACGGGATTTTAAAGTTGAGTTTTGTGCTACCCCTATCGTCAGCATCCATAGAAATAAGTTCGCCACGGCGTTCGCCAAGTTTACTCATAACAGCGCCAACGTATTCGGTGGGAACGTCAACAACCAAGTCTTCCATAGGCTCGTGAGTTTTGCCGTTTATTTCTTTAAAGATAACTTTGGGGCGTGAAACTTGGAATTCGTAACCTTCACGGCGCATTTCTTCAATAAGGATAGATAAGTGGAGTTCGCCACGGCCGAAAACTTTGAAAGTATCTGCGCTATCGGTATCTTCAACTCTCATTGAAACGTTGGTTTCAACTTCACGATAAAGCCTTGCTCTTAAATGGCGGGAAGTAACGAACTTTCCTTCCTTACCAGCAAAAGGCGAGTTGTTAACCATAAACATCATTGAAATGGTAGGCTCGTCAATAGCAACGAAGGGGAGCGCCTCAGGGCAGTCAAGCGAGCAAACGGTTTCGCCGATGTTTATATCTTGAATACCTGAAATTGCAATAATATCGCCAACGGTAGCGGACTGTGTTTCCACTCGTTTAAGCCCTTCAAATTGATAAAGTTTGCCGATTTTTGCATTAGAAATCGTTCCGTTGGTGTGGCAAACTGAAACGGTTTGCGCATCTTTTACCGAACCGCGAATAATTTTGCCAACGCCGATTCTACCAACGTATTCATCATAGTCAACGTTGCAAATAAGAGTTTGAAGCCCACCGTCAAAATCGCCAACGGGCGCGGGGATTTCTTCAATAACCGTCTTTAAAAGGTCACTCATATCGGTTGCGGTTTTTGATAAATCGGTAGTAGCCCAGCCTTGACGGGCAGAAGCGTAAACCGTTTTAAAGTCAAGCTGATCGTCGTTAGCGCCAAGTTCAATGAAAAGGTCGATAACGCTATCCATAGTTTTATCTAAATCGCCACCTTTATCTATTTTATTTATAACGACGATAGGCTTTTTGTTTAAGGATAAAGCCTTTTTCAAAACGTATCTCGTTTGGGGCATACAGCCTTCAACCGCGTCAACGAGTAAAATAACCCCGTCAACCATAGATAAGATACGTTCAACTTCACCGCCAAAGTCTGCGTGGCCGGGCGTGTCGATAATATTAACCTTAACGCCTTGATAGTTAACGGCAGTGTTTTTAGCAAGGATAGTAATTCCGCGTTCACGCTCTAAGTCGTTACTGTCCATAACTCTATCTTGAACAACTTCGTTAGTTCTGAAAATGCCGTTTTGTTTAAGAAGCGCGTCAACAAGCGTGGTTTTACCGTGGTCAACGTGCGCTATAATTGCTATGTTTCTAATATCTTCTCTTGTTTTCATGGTTTAATTATAGTATTTTAAAAAGTGTTTGTCAATTATATTGACAGCCCTTTACAAAAGTTATAAAATTATTTTATGGTTAATTGTTTGATTGAAAAATTTAGTGAAAACTTTTTAAAATACGTTTGCATTATCGAAAATTTAAAACGTGGAGAAAAAGAGTTTTTCTATATATCAAAAACGTCGGTGGCGTTTAGAATATTGCCGTCTAATATCGTTATGATTGCAGGGGAGAAAGATTTAGATAAAGCCGTTTTATCAGTTCCCGATATGAGCGTAACGTTTTTTAGCCCCGAAGAAGAAGTTAAGGTTTTGCTAGAAAAAAACGGGTTAAAACCTTGCCGTTGCAAACAGTATTTGTACGGCGTTCAACAAGTGGAAAAAAGCGAAATAGAGTTTAGAAAGTTAGGCTGTGACGATAAGACGGTTGAGTTCGTTCAACAAAACTATTCGCTTGGGTATACAAAAGAGCAAGTTTATCACGTTTTAAAAGAAAGGGTTTTATACGGTGGTTTTTTAAACGGTGAGATTTGCGGTTTCGTTGGCATGCACGAAGAACTGTCAGTTGGGCTACTTGAAGTTTTGGAAAAGTTTAAAAGAAAGGGTATAGGCTCGTTTTTACTTAAAACTTGCGTTAACGAAGTTATAAAAAGCGGATATCCCGCCTTTTGCCACGTGAGAAGTGAGAACGTAGCGTCGATTGAACTGCACAAAAAATTAAATTGCCAGCCGTATAGTGAAGAAGTTTACTGGTTTTAATTATTTTTTTTAAAAAATGGCGTTCAAACGTTTGCTATTTTCAATTTAATTTAGTATAATAAAGTAAATTTAATATTTAGCCGTTAAAACTTGCAGGTTTAACTGTAAGCTTAGGCAAATCTGGAGAATCCCTAACGGGTACCGAAGGTGCAAGCGCTTTATAGCGTGAAACTCTCAGGTCAAAGGACAGATCTATCTTTATATAATTATAAGGTGTTTTTGTTCGGGTTAGGTTTTCCTAATCCGTTTTTTTTACGTTTTAGATAAATTTTTTATATAAAAAGGAGATAAATTATGTGGGCACAAATTGAAGCAGGTTTACTCAAGTTCTTTGCAAACTTTAACACGTATTTTTCGGGTTACTTTCTTGTAATTTTACTTGTTGGTGTTGGCTTGTTCTTCACAATCAAAACAAAGTTCGTTCAAGTGCGCTATTTCAAACAAGGCGCAAAACAAGTTTTCGGCAATATGAAACTTATGGGCGAAAAGCAAAAGAGCGGTATGAGTTCCTTCCAAGCGTTTGCAACTGCGGTTGCCGCTCAAGTTGGTACTGGTAACATCATCGGCGCAACCGGCGCTATCTTAACGGGTGGCCCTGGCGCAATCTTCTGGATGTGGATTATTGCCTTCTTAGGTATGGCTACAATTTATTCAGAAGCAGTTCTCGCTCAAAAAACCCGTGTTGTTAATGAAGACGGTACGGTTTCGGGCGGTCCTGTATACTATATTAAAAAAGCGTTTACCGGTGGATTTGGTAAATTCCTTGCGGTGTTCTTTGCAATCGCAACGGTAATTGCGCTCGGTTTAGTTGGATCTATGGTTCAATCAAACTCTATCGGTGGATCGGTAAGCAACGCTATCGCAGGTAAAAACGTTTGGTGGATTAGCCTTATCGTTGGCGTTGTTATTGCAATAATTTCCGCGTTCGTATTCATCGGTGGGGCAAAACGCCTTGCATCCGTAACTGAAAAAATCGTTCCCATTATGGCGCTTATTTACCTTGTTGGCGGTTTAGTAGTTCTTTGTTGCAGAGTAACTTCTATCCCGAACGCTTTCGCAATGATCTTCAAGTTCGCGTTCGATCCGCAAGCAATTATCGGCGGTGGTTTCTGGGGCGCAATCGTAATTGCAGTTCAACAAGGCGCAAAACGTGGTTTATTTAGTAACGAAGCAGGTATGGGTTCTACTCCCCACGCTCACGCTCAAGCAAACGTTAAAACCGCTCACGAACAAGGCTGTTCGGCAATGTTCGGCGTGTTTATGGATACTTTCGTAGTATTAACTATGACCGCTCTTATCGTTATCACCACTTTATATGCTAACGGTGGCGAAGCGTCTAATTTGTGGACTATGGTTGATAAGTCTAACGCCGTTGCAACTGGTTTTGCTATCGCTTTTGGCGGTGGAAACGTTGTTGCTACTATCGGTAACGTTTTCGTTGCGGTTTGTCTTACCTTCTTTGCTTTCTCAACGATTTTATCTTGGAACTTATTCGGTAAAATTAACTTTGAATACTTGTTCAAGAAAAAGGGCACTATTATCTACACGATTTTAGCACTTATTTTCATCGTTTTAGGTTCTGTATTCCAAAACGATCTCGTTTGGGAACTTACTGACTTCTTCAACTACTTAATGGTTCTTCCCAACGTTATCGCGATGATCGCGCTTTATAAAGTTGTTACAAACGAAGTTAAGGAAAGTGACGAACTTAAAAAGGGTAAAAAGTTATTAAAAAACTAATAATTTAACTAAAAAATAAAAAACTTCCACGCTAAATCGGTGTGGAAGTATTTTTTTGCAAAAAATTTAAAAAATACGTTAAAAACGCTTGCAATAATTTTATGGGTGTGATAATATATTTAAGCAATCGCAAGATAAATGCAAGCCAATTAAAGTTTGTTTTTTTTAGAAAACAACTCACTTTTGCTTGACAAACAGTTAAGTTTGTTATATTATAAACAAGCGTAATAGCGGGGTGTGGCGCAGTTGGCTAGCGCGCGTGGTTTGGGACCATGAGGTCGGGAGTTCGAGTCTCTTCACCCCGACCATTAAAACGAGGGCCTTTAGCTCAGTTGGTTAGAGCGGTCGGCTCATAACCGATTGGTCCGGGGTTCGAGTCCCTGAAGGCCCACCACAAAATAGTTATAAACCAAAAAAAATTAAAAATGGCCATGGCCCGGTAGTTCAGTTGGTTAGAACGCCAGCCTGTCACGCTGGAGGTCGACGGTTCGAGCCCGTTCCGGGTCGCCATTTTTTTTGCCTCGGTA
>JAFWXO010000014.1 GCA_017545865.1 Clostridia bacterium
TCTGACGCTCTAACCAACTGAACTACTTTCGCCATATTGGCACGCCAGAAGGGACTCGAACCCCTGACACCCGCCTTAGAAGGGCGGTGCTCTATCCAGCTGAGCTACTGGCGCATCTGGTAAATATGCTCGCCTTCCTTAAAGTGATGGAGCGGGTGATGGGAATCGGACCCACGTGACCAGCTTGGAAGGCTGGTGTTCTACCATTGAACTACACCCGCACATACCGCACAATGCTTAGAAATTATAACAAAAAGAAAAACCGTTGTCAATCAAAAAACGCCGTATTTGCAAAAAAATTATTTTCTAAAATTTAAAGGAATAATTTTTGCCGATATTTTGCCGTTTTCTACCGTTATAAATGCAAAAGTTTCTAAGTTTCCGTACTGAGATAACGTGCCGGGGTTGATAAAAGTTACTCCTTCTATCTCTTTAACGCTTGCAATATGCGTGTGCCCGTATAAAACGGCGTTCGCTTTAACGCCTTTGGCGTACGCTAAAAGCCTATCGAGTGAAGACTTAACCGAAAATTCATCGCCGTGCACGGCTAAAAATTTAACCCCTTCAATAGTAAATTCCGCTCTTTTAGATGCGAAAGATAAAAAATCACAATTCCCTGCAACGCTAACTATCTTATCTTCATATTCAAAAATTTCTTTTAAGTCTGAAAGCCCGTCGCCTAAAAAAACGATTTTATCGCTAATTTCAAAATCGCCGATAAGCCTTGCTAAGTTTCTTCTTGCGCCGTGGCTATCGGAAAATACCGTTAAATACTTTGCCATAAACTAATCTTTTAATAAGTTAAAAACTTGCTTAGCCGTCGCTTTCAAATTTTCAAAAGCAACTTCCTTTTTCATAGCGTATTCAAGTGAGCAAGGCGTTTTAACGATAGGAAAGAACGCGTCTATCCCAAACTCGTTCAATTTTTCAGCCCCGTCGCCAACCGCTCCGCAAAAGGCAATAACCTTTTTGCCGTGCTTTTTAGCAAGCGTTGAAACGCCAACGGGCGCTTTACCCATGGCGCTTTGCCCGTCAAGTTTACCTTCGCCCGTAACTACGATATCGGCGCTCGCTATCTCTTTTTCAAGAGAAATTTTATCAATAACGAGTTCAATCCCCGAAGAAATTTTACCGTTTAAATAATAACTGAACGCATAGCCCAAACCACCTGCCGCGCCCATGCCTTCGCGCATTTCATCAGCGCAAGGGATAACGGTTTTAGTTAGGTTTGCAAAGTTTTGAATATAATTATCCATTACCCGAACTTGCTCGTCGGTAGCGCCTTTTTGGCGAGAGAAAACCTCAGAACAACCAAGATCGCCAGTCAAGGGATTTTTCACGTCACAAGCGATTTGGAAAACACAGTCTTTTAAGCGTTTATCCGCCTTATCGATTGATATTGACGCAATATCTTTAAGCCCTTCCGCGCCGAAAGAAACGGGGTTATTATCCTTATCTAAAAATGAAAAACCAAGCGCTTGTAACATACCAACGCCACAGTCGTTAGTGGCGCTTCCGCCAAGCCCGATAATAAACTTTCTCGATCCGTTATCAAGGGCGTTTAAAATAGTTTCGCCAACGCCGAAAGTGGTTGCTTTTAAAGGGTTTAACTGCTCCTTTTTAACGAGCGTTATGCCCGCGGAAGACGCAACTTCAATAATAGCCGTATCGCCGTTAATTATCCCGTAACGCGACTTAACTTTTCCACCGAGCGGAGCGGTAACGGTAACCGTTTTATACTCTCCTTTTGCGCCTAACACGATAGACTCAACCGTGCCTTCGCCCCCGTCCGCCAAAGAAAACACTTTAACTTCCGCATTTTCAATAGTTTCTTTAACGGCAAGCGAAACGGCGTTACCCGCTTCTATTGAAGATAAACTCCCTTTAAAAGAGTCTATCGCAACGACGACTTTCATAATTTACTCCTTAAATCACAAATTGCGCGGTAGCGGTGAGAAACTTTGTTTTTATCTTCTTCACTCGCAACGCCAAAGGAAACGCCTAAATCGTCACTTAAAAAAATGCAGTCGTAACCAAACCCGTTAGAGCCTTGTTCTTCAAATAAAATATTACCTGTGGTTTCGCCGTAACCGTCGATAACCGTTCCGTCTTTTTTATAAAGAACAACGCTTGAAATAAACTTTGCCTTGCGGTTTTTTTCGTTTTCAAGGTTTTTAAGGAGCACGTCACGATTAAGTTTATCGTTGCCGTGTTCGCCCGCGTAGCGCGCGCTGTAAACGCCGGGCGCTCCGTTTAAAACTTCAACGGAAAGACCGCTATCGTCGGCTAAAACGTCTTCTCCTAAAAACTCGGAAACGGCTTTTGCTTTGATGAGCGCGTTTTCGTAAAAAGTAACGCCCGTTTCTTCAACGTCACCAACAAAGCCCGCGTCTTTCATAGAAACAACTTCATAAACGTCACCAAGGATCGCGGTTATTTCTTTTAATTTTCCTTTATTGCCTGATGCAACTACGAGTTTTTGCATTTGTTTTCTCCTTTTAACAAGAAATACACTAAAAACGGTAAAGATATAAGCGACGAAATAAGATCCGCCACCGGTTGCGAGATTTGAATACCAACTATTCCAAACAAGGTTTCAAACAAGATAAGCGTTGGAATAAACGCCAAACCCGAACGGAGCATTGATAAAAAACTTGCCTTTCCCGCTTGGAAAGTGCTTTGGAAAAGCATATTAGTTACGATTGACACGGGCATCACGATAACGCCTATCGACGCTATTCTAAGCGCAAGCGTTCCAACGCTAATAACGTCAACGTCTTTTTGGAATAAACTTATAATAAACCTTGGGAAAGCAATCCCCGGGATTGATAAAACGGAAACTAAAGCCGTTCCAAACAGCGCAGTAAATAACGTTGCGTTTTTCACCCTATCAAAGCGTTTTGCTTGGTAGTTAAACGATGCAACGGGTTGGAAACCTTGCCCTATTCCAAGCCCAACGAAAGCGATGACCGACGTATACTTGTTAACAACGCCCATAGCGGCGATAGTCGCGTCGCCGTAAGGCTTTGCAAGGTTGTTTAGTATTCCGCCCGAAATACTAGTTAAACCTTGGCGGATAAACGACGGCAAGCCGATTTTCATTATTCGCAAATAATCTTTAAAGTTTTTAGAAATGGCCTTGATTTTCGTTTGGCTTTGAGCAAACTTTTTGTAAAGTATTAAAAGTAAAACGAAACTTACCATTTGCGAAACCGCAGTTGCAATACCCGCGCCTAAAACGCCAAAGTTAAAAACGTAAACGAGCAAAAAGTCGCCTAAAATATTGAGTAGACCGCCCGATACTAAGCCTATCATAGCGTAAAAGGCTTTGCCTTCGTAACGCAAACAGTTGTTGAGAACGAACGAGCCCATTATAAACGGAGTGGCAATCAAAACGCACGCGCCGTACTGAACGGCATAGGGAAGAATTGTTTCGGTGCTGCCCAAAAATAACATAAACGGTTTTATGATAATAAGCCCAACCGCCATAAAAAGCGTTCCTAAAAACACGCTTAAATAAAAAGCGGAAGAAACAAACTCCGTTGCGCGTTTAACGTTTTTATCCGCCAAATACTTGGCAACGAACACGCCCGAGCCGTGCCCAAGCATAAACGCAACGGCTTGAATAATGCATTGTAAGGTGAAAAGAACGCTTATCGCGCCTTGCGCGCTAGGACCTAAGCGACCAACGAAATAGGTATCCGCCAAATTGTAAATACTGGTAACGAGCATTGAAATGGTGGTGGGAATACCAAGCCTTATGATGAGTTTGGAAACGGGGGTTTCCGTCATTTTTTTATAGTGAATATCAACGGTGCTTGTCATATACAAAAATCTTCTATCAAGTGGGCAACGGCATCATCGTCGTTAGAATAAGGGGAAATAACCTTTGCAACGTCTTTTATCTCTTTGGTAGCGTTTGAAACGGCAACGGATAAACACTCCCTTTCAATCATAGGAAGGTCGTTCCCGGCATCGCCAACGGCGATAATATCTTCAACGCGGGCGTTAAAGCTTTGGGCAATCAAGTCAAGAGCCGAGCCCTTGTTCACGCCTTTTAAGTTAATATCAATCATATTATCAGTACTTCTAACAACGTCACACTCAGGTAAAAGTTTAACGATAGAGTCAAAGTGAGCGTCAAGTTTATCCTCGTCGTCAAAAACTAAAATCTTTGGCGTTTCCAAACCCGATTGCTCAACGAAGGAATACATATCTTTCGTTATTTTACCCTTAACGAGCGTCAACCTTTCATAAAGGCTCGTTCTCTCCGTTTCAAAAGGGCAATTAAACCCTTCATCGCCGTAAACGTGGTAATACAAGCCGTTTTCAGTTGCGTAATTTATAAATCTCAAACATAAATCGGTTGGAACGCCTTTTGATGCGATAACCTTTTTTTCGGTTAAATCGTATAATACCGCGCCGTTAAAACTTGAAAGCAATCCGCTAAAACCTTGGGATATTAAAATTTTAGAAATCCCGTCAGTCGCCCTGCCAGACGACAACACGAAAATTCCGCCACGGCTTATAAAACCGTTAATGGCGGAAAGATTTTTACTGCTTATTTTATTGTTGCTACCTGCAAGCGTTCCATCGAAATCGGAAACTAATATTTTGTACTTTTTCACTTGAGCAAACTCCTATCGAACGGCAAAACGTCCCCTGCCTTGTGTTTTTTAGAGAACACGCAAACTTCAACGCGGGCTTTTCTTTCGGTATAAAAGGTGTGAGCGTCACGAATACCAAAATCAATCATCTTGATAACCTTGCCGTGTTGCGATTTGTTTTTGGTTACCACAAGCGAAGTTGCAAGGCAAGTTCTCTCGTCAAAATATTCGCCCGGGGTTACAACCAAAACGTCAACCTTATAACCGTAAAGGCGGGAGAGTTGGCGCTCGTAAATCTCGCTATACTTACCCTTAATCCCAGCAAAAATTCTCTCTTCGGTTATAGAGAACACTTCCTTTATCTGCTTTTTGGTGGCGGAAATTTTTTCTTTTAACTCTTCCCTTTCTTGATTAAGTTCGGCAATTTTTAAGTTAACGCCACGAACGGAAACGCCGTTTTTGCGCTCTTGCTTTAAACTAACCGCCGTTTCTTCAAGTTTTGCTTGCAGTTCGGAAAGCAAAAAACCGAGATCTTTATATTCTTTTATATTTTCTTCAATTATCTCGAAATTGCTTTTGAGCATTAACTTTTATCTCCGTCTTTTTTATAATCTTCAGGATTTCCAAGAGAAGCGCGGATGTTTGCCTTGACACTTTCAATATATTCGCGCCTAAGTTTTGCTTGTTCTACCTTTTCTTCTTCAGTAAGCCCTTCAGTTTTTGCCTTTCTTGCTAAAAAATTTATTCTTTCAACGTCTATCATAAAAAAATTATACAATTTTTTTTGTAATATTGCAAGTGGAAAGTGACTATTGTTTGACATTTTTGCCCCGATTTGGTAAACTTTTTTTATGTTTAATTCACATTGTCACTCAAATTACTCGCACGACGCGAAAAGCGAACTTACCGAGATTATAAACGTTGCTATTGAAAAGGGTTTTAAAGGCTTAGCCTTTACCGACCATTGTGACTGCAATTTTAACGAAAGAAGAAACGACTTTTTAACCGTTTGCAGTTGCGTTGACGAAGTTGACGCTCTTAAAGAGCGTTATAGCGATAAAATAAAACTCTTAAAAGGTATTGAGATTGCTGAAGAACTTCACAGAAAAGATAACGCCTTAAAGATTAGAACCGCTAGGGAATACGACGTTATTTTGGGTTCTTGCCACGAGTATAAAAAAGGCGACGAGTTTTTGCGCACGGCAACTCAAGAGTACGATAAGTGGACGAAAGAAGAAGTTTTAGACTTTGTAAACTATTATTACGGCTATATTTTAGAAATGGTGAAATCTACCGATATTGACGTGGTGTGCCACTTAACCCTTCCCCTTCGCTATTTAAAAAGGCGTGGCGTTGCATTTGATAACACTTTAAAAGACGGCATTATTAAAGAAATATTTTCTTTAATGATTGAAAGTGGGATTGCGTTAGAACTCAACACTTCAGGGGCAAGTAGCGGTTTGTTTTTACCCGATGAATACTATTTAAAAATGTATAAAGAAATGGGTGGGGAACTTATAACTATCGGAACGGACTCTCACGTTTGCGATAACGTTGCTCAAGGCTTTAAGGAAGGGCTTAAACTTTTAAAAAGCGTTGGATTTTCAAAGTATTATTATTTTGAAAAGAGAAAACCTATCGCCGTTGAAATACAATTTTAATTAAATTTAGTAAAACGTTTGACAAATCTTAAATAAAGTTGTATATTATTAACGCTACGACATGCCGCCGTGGCGGAATAGGCAGACGCAAGGGACTTAAAATCCCTCGGTAGCAATACCGTGCCGGTTCAAGTCCGGCCAGCGGCACCAAAAAAAGAACGATTTTATATCGTTCTTTTTTTTATCCAAGCCGATTTTGGCTTGGTATGTAATCTCGCGTAGCGAGTATGTAATCGCCGTAGGCGTATGTAATCACTCTTTAGAGTGTATCAAATCGGCTTGATTACATCCAACACTTTGTGTTGATTACATACAGTTTTTCAAACTGATTACATCCACGGCTGTTGCCGTGATTTTTTTATGGTGTTCGCTTTTTTGTATGCCATGACGGCTTGAAAATATTTTATATGGCTTTAGAAATTTAAATACACAAATTCTGTTTCTTCGATTATAAAAGATAATTCACTACTAAAATTACGATACTTGTAACAATCATTACGATACCAACTACACGATTTAGCGTTTTAGCGTTAGATTTGTTGGCAATTTTAGCAGCAATTCTTGCCCAAAGCAAAGTAAATACAACGCAAAGAACAAGGCAAAGAACGTCTGGAACTCCACCGATTATAAAATGGCTAACGCCACCAGTGAGCGCAGTAAACGCCATAATAAATACGCTTGTGCCAACCGCCAAATGCATAGGATAACCAAGAAACGAAGTTAAAACAAGCAGTAACATCA
>JAFWXO010000015.1 GCA_017545865.1 Clostridia bacterium
CGTTGATGCAGTAGGTGCTTGCTTTGGTAATAAAGGCGCAAGGGTAAACGCAATCGTTGCGGAACTCGGCGGTGAAAAAATTGATATTATTCCTTGGAGTGAAAATCCGCTTGAATATATTTCTAGCGCGTTGTCACCTGCACGCGTAATTAAAGTTGTTCAAACCGGTGACGAAAGCGCTATGGCTGTCGTTCCTGATGATAAGTTATCGCTTGCTATAGGTAGAAGCGGTCAGAACGCAAGGCTTGCAGTTAGACTTACCGGTTGGAAGATAGACGTTAAGAGTGAAAGCGCTGCAATGACCGAAGTTGTAGCAAGTGAACAGACTGGTGACGTTCAGGAGTAATTATGGAAAAGAAAATTCCTATGCGCACTTGTATCGCGTGTAGAGAGAATAAACCAAAGCGCGAACTAATACGCGTAGTTAAGTTCGGTGACGAGATTAAACTTGATAAAACCGGCAAGATGAACGGTAGAGGCGCTTACGTTTGCAATGATAAAGAGTGCGTTGAAAAAATAAAGAAACAAAAATTATTAAACCGCGCGTTTTCAATGCAAGTACCCGATAGCGTTTACGACGCAATAATGGAGGATTTCCTTGGAAAATAAAAGCAAAGCGGAAACTTTCGTTGGGTTTGCAATTCGCGCAAAAAAGTTTAGAATAGGCTTAAACGCCGTTGCAACGCTTAAAAAGGCAAACTTATTGATAGTTTGCAAAACGGCGAGCGAAAACACCGTTAAAGACGCGGGAAAATTAAAGCGTAAATTTAATTGCCCTATGCTTATTACGGTTGAAAAAACTTTAGAAGAAATTACGCACAGAGAAAACGCAAAGGTTATGGCTATAGCGGATTTTGCGCTTGCCAAAGCGATTTTAGATAATTCGGAAAAGGATTTTATAGCGAGAGATTAGGAGAACTCAAAATATGGCTGAAAAAAGAGAAATGCGTATCGAAAATATTAAAAAAGCGAGCGAGATAATTAAAGGCGGTCAAATTGAAGAATTTATTAAAGGTAACGGTAAATTTGAAACTTCCGTCAAAGGCATTAAAACCGCGCTTGAAGAAAAATTGAAGGCTTTAGAAACTGCTAGAAAAGAAAAAGAATTAGCAGAAGTTAAAGCCGTAGAAGTTAAAGAAGAAGCGGTAAAAGTTGAGCCTGTAGAAAAAACCGCTCCTGCGCCCACGCCTGCCCCCGAAAAGGTTGAAGTAAAGGTGGAAAAGGTTGAAGAAGTTAAACCTGAAGAACCTGTAAAATCTGAAGTTAAAGAAGTGGAAAAACCTGAAAAGGTTGAAGAAAAAGCGCCCGTACAGGAAGAAAAAGAAAAGAAAAAAGAACCTGCGCCTGCGCGCGAATTCGCTCCACCTGAAAGACCTTCGTTTATCGTTAGGCGCGAAGGCCCTATTAAACGCCCCGAACGCAATACTGAAGAACGCAAACCTAGAGCGGAATTCCGTCCGCAACAAGGCGAAAGACGCCCGCAGAGGGAAGGCAGTTTTAATAAAAATGGTAACGCTCAAGGTCAAGGCGCGTTAAATCGCGGACCGAAACCGGAATTTAATAAAACAGGCGCAAGAAAACCGCAAACGACTTTCGTTGCTCCGCCTATTATTCAAAAAGACGATAAGCGCAGTTTTGCTAAAAAGAAACAGGGCAATGAAAAATCTTATGAAGAAAAGCGCGTAATAAATAAGCGTTCTTTAATCAAAAATCAAGTTGACGTTGACGATTTTGATGAAAACAAGACTGGATATAGAAAATTCCGTCCTGTTAAAAAGGCAAAGGAAAAGGCTGAAGTCAACGTAATTAAGATAGAAAAAGCAGTTATAAATACGGAAGTTATACCGCTCAAGGTTTTGAGTGAAAAAATAGGTATTACCGCTGCTGAAATCACTAAAAGGCTCTTTAAAGAGGGCATAATGAAAACTATAAACGACTCTATCGATTTTGACACCGCTGCGTTTATTGCCGCTGACCTTGGAATTGAATTAGAGTTAAAACTTGATAAGACGGCAGAAGACGTGCTTTCTGAAGGCTTTGAAGGCGCTCCGGACGATGTTTCAATGCTTAAAAAACGTCCGCCCGTCGTTACCGTTATGGGTCACGTTGACCACGGTAAAACTTCAATTCTTGATAGAATAAGAAAGACCAACGTTACCGCAGGCGAAGCGGGCGGTATAACCCAACATATCGGCGCGTACCAAGTTACCGCTGGTGGCGAAGTTATAACCTTCCTTGATACCCCCGGACACGCGGCGTTTACGGCTATGCGTGCGCGTGGCGCTCAAGCAACCGATATTGCAATTTTAGTAGTTGCCGCTGACGACGGTATTATGCCACAGACTATAGAAGCAATTAACCACGCAAAAGCGGCTGAAGTTCCTATTATCGTAGCGGTAAATAAGATTGATAAACCCGAAGCAAACGTTGAAAGAATTAAAACTCAACTTACCGAACACGGTCTTTTACCCGAAGAATGGGGTGGGGATACGGTGCTTTGCCCAGTTTCTGCTAAAACGGGCGAAGGGTTTGACACCTTGCTTGAAAACATTAACTTGGTTGCAGAACTTAAAGAACTTAAGGCTAACCCTGATAGAAAGGCTAAAGGCGTTGTTATAGAAGCAAAACTTGACCAAAGTAA
>JAFWXO010000016.1 GCA_017545865.1 Clostridia bacterium
AAGCGCGACTATGCAGAAGCAAATGAAATATAAAACGATAAACAATACTTTCGGCATTAACGGATAGATAATTTCAAGAAGGGGAAGCGTGCACGGGAAATACGGCCCGATATAGAACATATTAAACGTGTCGCCAAGTTCTTTTATAAACGCGTGATAGAAAACGATATTTAATAAAAGAGCAATTAACATCATTACCGCAAAGGTGAAAAACCCTTTTAAAACGTATTTAAGGTTGATTTTCTTTCTAAGCGCAACGTAAAAGAAAATACCGATAAATATTTGCGAGCCGTGGTGAACCATAGTTTGAATATTGATTAACGTTTTAGTGATAAACACGTCAGTCGGGATAACGAACGTTGCAAGACCGCCAAAGAAAGAGAAAGTTATTAAAAACGCAATAATGCTATCTCTAACCTTACCGTCTTTCATAAACGCAACGAACGGCAACAAATAAAGTGGCGTTGAGCAAAGTTGATAAGGGAAAGCATACCAAGAATAATCCCATTCTCCTACTCCGTTTTCATAACTAAACGAAAAAGAAATTTGCTTGTAAATTTCAAGAGATAAAACAACTATCCAAACGATTAAAGCCGTCCTTCTAAAAACTTTATCCGAACAGTTTTTAAACTTTACGCACATAAACACAGTTACGCCTATAACGATTGCTATCCACAAAAGGTGAAACCAACCAAAACTTACAGGCTCAGTCATCTCAAATTGCAAAGCGTAAATAGCTTTTTCAAAAAAATTCATTAGTAACTCCTTTAAATTAAAATATATAATATATTTTATCACAAAATTTTCACAAAAGCAAGCAAATAAAAACAACGTAGTTGTATGTTTGCTTTGCAAACGCTAAATGTTGCCGTTGGCAACGCTAAATTACTTCGTAGCTAAATGTTGCCGTTGGCAACGCTAAATGCAAAACGGTGTTTTGCGCTATGGATTGTTTTCTATATTGAATATTAGTTTAAGAGCATATAGCCCCAAAATAAAAATACTACGGGAAAACCCGTAGTATTTTCTTTTAGTTTTGTTTTACGCTTGAGCGCCTACCCAAGTAAGAACACCGTCGTTAACAGCCCACATCTTGTTGCCAGCTTCGCCAACGAAGGAAGCAAACGTGTTGCCAGATGCTTTCATTTCAGCAGTAGTATCATACTTATAAGCGCCTGCAAGAACTACTTCACCAGTAGACGATGCGTTAGCGTTGTTTACTTCAGAAAGTTTAGTGTAAGCCCAGTTGTAAGAGATTGCTTCTCTCCAAAGGTTAGCAGATTCAGTAAGAGCAACTTCGCCTTCGCACTTATCACAGTTACCAGCGGTGAGCGAGAAGGTTTCGCCACAAGTTGCACAGTAGTAACCAGCGATTGTAGCGCCGTTTGCATACTTAGATGCGATAGCGGCAAATTCGTCTTTCATACCTTTATTGATAGTGGTATCGCCGTATTCTTGGTTAGATGCGTATGCAAGGTATAATTCAGGATTGAAGGTATTACCAGACCAACCACCGTTCTTAACAGTATGAACGTAACCGTTAGTTGCATCGCCGGTAGTCTTAAACCACTTTTCATATTGAGTGGTTGCAATACCGTTTGATTGCTTAGCAAGTTCGCCCTTACCTAACGATACGAAGTTATCAGTAAGGTTCAAAATATATCCAGCACGACGTAAGTTAGAATATAAAGTACCACCGTAATAACCAGCAGACATATTTTCTAATTTGCCTTCTGCTACAGGTCTACCAAACTCAACGTTGTTTTCAACGTTAACCATTACGTTTCTAATTACGTTACCTGCGTTAGGTTCGTAAATTAAACCTGCTTGAACGGCAGATTTTAACCAGGTTACGTAAACGTTTTCAATAAGAACACCTTTGTTATAAGTGTGAGTCGTACCATATTGAGCAATAACGGGCGACCAGTTCCTAGAATATTCTAAGAAAGCAACGTTTTTAATTGTTGCAGGGCGTTTAATACCAACTTGAGCGCCAGTTGCTAACGCGCCGAAGATACCAAATCCACTTACGCCAGTAGCGTTAAAGTTAATAGCGTAACCACAACCGTCGAATACACCGGCAAAGCCTGTAGTAACGGCAACTCCGTTCCAACCAGATGCAGGAGTATCAGGTTTTTGAGTGCTACGAGCTGCATTCTTTAAATCAGTATAGTCAATTTCAGTCCAAGTAGCCTTATCAATATCAATGGGGTTGCCAAGTTTTAAGAAGGCAAAGTTATTCTTGTTATCAACAGAATAATCATAATCAAGAGCAGCTTTGAGTTCATTTTGGTCGTTGATGATTGAAGCCCAGTAAGTAACGTTAGTGAACGTGTAAGCCTTTTCATCAGTTTCAACGGTGATAACGAAACGTTGATCAAGGCTGTTTAAGTTGTTGAGTTCGGGAACGCCAACTAACTTACCGTCAACGTATTGAACGGAAGAACCGTTTACGTTTGCAGAAACGATGTTTTGACCGTCAAGCACGGAAGTTAAGAGTTTGCCTTCATAAGCGTCAAATTCAACGGCTTCAGTAACTTCAACCGCTATTTTTTGAGAGTGCCATAATAACTTGCCTTCAGCAATCTTGAATAAGCCGGTATCGATAAGAGTTTGAACGTATTCAGTATCTTGAGCCATAAGCGCAAGGTCGTCATAACGGCGAACACCTGCAACTTGGTAAGTCTTTTTGTTTTGTTCAATAATTTCTTTTTCAGCTTCAATAGCTTCGGCAATAGTAGTACCTTCTTCGTAATCGAATAATACTCTAAGGTCAGTTTCGTTTTCAGCGTAAGTTACGCTTGTAATACCTGCATAACCAGAACCTGCGGCCTTATAAAGGTTGATAGGCATCGGAGATGCTACGAAAACGTTTTCATATTTTGCATATCTTGCCATCGGGCTACTATGACCTGACAACGCGCCGTAACCGTAAGCGTAAGTATCGTAATAACCACCAGCAGGCTTTTTAGCGGAGTCAAGGTGAGATTCAATAGTATAATCAGCCTTAGGATAGTTTACAACAACGTTTTTAAGAACAGTTGTTGCGCCGTATTGAGCGAAAGGTCCACGAGCGTGAATGTTGTTAATGCTTGCATCGAATAATACGTTTTCAACAGTACCGAAACAAGTGACACCTAAAAGACCGTTTAAACCAAAGCCGTTACTTACAGCGCCTTTACCATAAACGTTAAGGAAAGCAACGTTTTTAATTTGAGCGCCTTCTAAAACGTTAGCGAAGAAGCCCATTGCTTGAGCGTTCTTCCAAGCTAAGCTACCGTTAGCGTCAACAATAGGTTGACCGAGAGAGAGATTTATCATTTCAACGGTTACGTTAGAGATTGAATATCCACGACCGTCAAAAATACCAGCGAAGCCAACGTCAGCCGCGGTAGAAGTGGTAGAACTGTAAGTGTAACCACTAGTAGCGTCACCCGTATAAACGTCAAACGATTGACCTGGAGCGATCATTCTATTATTGATAACAACGTCAGTCATATCAATATCGCCAGCTAAAACGTAAGAGTTAGTGTTCTTAGCGAAATTATCGCCGTGTTTTTGATCGCCGTAATCAAACGCGTCTTCCACGTCTTGAGCGTTCTTTAATACTTTGTTAACGAATAACACGTCAACTTTGATAAGGTTATCTAAATTATCAATAACGTATACAACTTGATAAGTACCAAGATATTCGTCAATCAAGTTTTGAGCAAGAACGAGTTTGTTATCAACTACACTATAATCAGTTTTGTCAATCATAGTTTCGCCAATCATCATTTCAGCGAAAGAGCTTGCATTGTAATCTCCAAGAGAGTCAACAACAACAGTGTCGTCTTCATCTGAAACGTAAGCTTGTTCAATAGCGATAGGATCGCCAGAAACGTCTATCGCCCAAATAGCAGTGATAGTTAAACCGTCAACAGGCATTGTAGCGGGAAGTTCTTTATCCCAACCCTTGAACACATAGTTATTTCTAACGGGCGCTTCAAGAACGGTGGTGATTGCTGAATTGTAATCTTGAGTGATTTCGCCATTAGGATCGCCGTTGCCGTAAACGATAGTTATAGTATATTGATTGATAGTCCACTTAGCAGTGATAGTTAAACCGTCAACAGGCATTGTAGCGGGAAGTTCTTTATCCCAACCAGCGAAGGTGTAACCAGTCTTTTCAAGGTCTGCAGGGAGAGTTTCAGTAATTTCAGCGTTGTAATCTTTCTTAATTTCAACGTTTTCTTCGCCGTTGTCAAGAACGATTATAATAGAATATTGATTGATAGTCCATTGAGCCGTGAAGGTAAGATCTTCAGCGGGGATAGTTTCAGGAACGGTTGCGCTCCAACCTGCAAAGGTGTAACCTTCTTTTTCGGGAACGGGAGCGGTGAACGCTGAATTGTAATCTTTCTTAATAACAACGTCTTCTTCGCCGTTACCAAGAACGAATTTCATTTCGTATTGATTGATAGTCCAGTTAGCAGTGATAGTTAAACCGTCAACAGGCATTGTAGCGGGCATTTCTTTATCCCAACCTGCAAAGGTGTAACCAGTTCTATTAAGCGTTGCGGGAAGAGTTTCAGTAATTTGAGCGTTGTAATCTTTCTTAATTTCAACGTTTTCTTCGCCGTTGCCAAGAACGATTATAATAGAATATTGATTGATATTCCATTGAGCGGTAATTTCAAGGTTTTCAGCAGGCATAGTAGCGGGAATTTCTTTATTCCAACCAGCGAAAGTATAACCCGTTTTAGTAGGATCTGCTTGCGCGCCGATTGCAGTGCCGTAATCTTGCTTGATTTCCTTATTTGCAGTACCGTTGCCGTAAACAAGAGTGATCGTATATTGATTGATTGCCCAACCTGCCGTAATGGTGGTTGATCCTTCACCCATAGTAGCGGGGATTGCAGTTGACCAACCAGTGAAAGTGTAACCTTCTCTAACGGGATCTGCTTCCGCGGGGATTGCAGTTCCTTTATATTCGGTTATAACTTTATTTTGTTGACCATTGCCATATACGAGAGTGATAGTACCTTTAAGCCTTGAGCCAACGTCGGTAATCGTGTCAGTCACGTCACATCTATCACACTTAGCGGTCTTAGTACCGTCTGCTTCATACGTTGCGGAATTCGCGTCTACCACGTAATTAGTGAAAGAGTGACCTAACGCTTCAACGTAAGTATCAACGTAAGATTCACCGCAATCGCAAGTATGAGTCGTGTAGCCTTGTTCAGTACAAGTCGGGTTGGTAACTACGGAGGTGTAAGAGTGTTCGTGTTTGTCACCACAAGCCGAAAGACCGAACGCGCATAATGAACCAAACATTATGCAAGTTGCAATTGTGAGTAGTCTTTTCTTCATAACAATACTCCTTCTTAGATTTGATAAAACCTCAATAAATTTTATCGTGAGAATATTATATCACACAGATTTCACTATTTCAAGACCTTTTTATAAAATAAAAAAGGCGAAAATTTTTCTCGCCTTTATTTTTTAGTCTTCTATATATCTTTCAAGCCACCTTAAATCTAACTTCCACTCCGAAACGGTTGATAGTTCTATACACCTTTCGTTAGCCTTTTTGAGCGCTCCGATATAACCTTGATAGTCGCACCCGTTAACCTTTCTAAAATGTTTAATCGCCCCGTCTTCAAACCCCAAAACGTGTGTTCTTTCGATGTGAATTACCGAGTGACAGGCGTGGCAAACCGCAATAACGTCCACGAGTTTTTGCGTTCCCGTAAGTTTATCAAACTCCCACCGCTCGTGCGCTTCAAGGCGCTTTGGCTTTGCGCCACATATTGAGCATTTATAATTTGAACGCTCGTACGCGTCCTTCCGCAAAAAGTCCCAAGCGGGCTTTGGTAAAATATTTCTTAAATTGTTTTTCCACGCGCCCGTTGGCATAATTTCAAAATCTAACTTCATACCCGCATTATACCACGAAAAAAAATTTAAAGCAAGTTATAATTTTGTAATTAAAGTTACATAATTTTGTTGACAAATTATTAAATGGGTGTTACAATTTGATTAACAAGCAAAAGGACGTGTTTTATATGGGAAAATCAGTTTACAGTTTACTTCTTAACGACGAAGTTGTTGATTTAATTGATAAAATGGCAATAATGAACGGTACGAGCCGTTCTAATATGGTGGAAAAGATTTTGGCGGATGCCGTTCGGTATGAAACGCCTGAAATTAGGGCGACTAACGTGTTTTCCGAGATTGAAAGAATTTTATCGGGCGTTCCCACGATGAGATATTTGGAGCAACCGAGTTCGTATATGGCGTCGATTATGAGCGCGCTTTCTTACCGCTACAACCCTGCTATTCGTTATAGCGTTGAAATATTCCCAAACTCCCGCCACCTTGGGCAGTTGAAAGTTATTCTTAGAACGCAAAACCCCGAACTTATCGAGCATATAAGCGACTTTTATTCTCTTTACGCCTTGCTTGAAAAAAAGTATTATAACGAAAACGCTATCCATATAATAGAAAAATCTAAGTTTACAAGGCTTTTTACCTTTCCTAAAACAACCGTTACTTCAAAACAACTTGCATCAATTTTAACAGCCTTCGTTCGCGATTTTGACGAACTTTTGGCAGTTTACTTTTCAAACCTAACAAACCCAAACGGTTTTGCCGTGGTTGAAAAGAGATTTTTAGAACTAAAAACAAATAAAATTATAATATAGGTGTGATATGAACGCAAATAACTTTACTCAAAAATCATTAGAAGCGCTTAACGGCGCAAGCCGTGTTGCAAAAGAAAACGGCAATCAACAAATCACTACTCTTCACCTTTTAAAATCGCTCCTTAGCGATGAAAACGGTTTAACTAACAAGCTTTTAGCCAAGATGGGCGTTAGCGAAAAGGAACTTTCTTCTCGCGTTGATAACGAACTTGCAAAACTCCCAAAAGTTTCGGGCGCGGGCGAAGGTTACGCTTCAAGCGACTTATCTTCCGCTATCGCAACCGCCGAAGATAAAGCCAAACAGTTAAAGGACGAGTTTATCTCCGTTGAACACCTTTTATACGGCGTTACCATAAGCGGTAGCAAGGAAGTTAAATCTATCCTTAACGCCTTTGGCGTTACTGAAACTAATCTACTTAAAGCGTTGCAAGAAGTCCGCGGTAACGTTAGAGTTACGAGCGACAACCCAGAGGGCACTTACGACGTTTTGGAAAAGTATGGCGTTAATCTCGTTGAAAAGGCGAAAAAGCAACAAATCGATCCCGTTATCGGGCGTGATGAAGAGATAAGAAACGTTATCCGCATACTTTCAAGAAAAACTAAGAACAACCCCGTTTTAATAGGCGAAGCGGGCGTTGGTAAAACGGCTATTGCCGAAGGGCTTGCTATCCGCATTATGAAAGGTGACGTTCCGCTTGGGCTTAAAGATAGAAAACTCTTTTCGCTTGATATCGGCGCGTTGATTGCGGGCGCAAAATACCGCGGTGAGTTTGAAGAAAGACTCAAAGCCGTTTTATCCGAAGTTAAAAAATCAAACGGCGAGATTATTTTATTTATAGATGAACTGCACACTATCGTTGGCGCTGGCAAAACCGACGGGGCTATGGACGCAGGCAACCTTTTAAAACCTATGCTTGCCCGTGGCGAACTCCACTGCATAGGCGCAACCACTTTGGACGAGTATAGAAAATATATCGAAAAAGATCCCGCTCTTGAACGCCGTTTCCAACCCGTTCTCGTAAACGAGCCGAGCGTTTTGGATACTATTTCAATTCTCCGTGGTTTAAAAGACCGTTACGAAGTTTACCACGGCGTTAAAATTCAAGATAACGCTCTCGTTTCCGCCGCCACGCTATCGGATAGATATATAACCGATAGGTTCTTGCCCGATAAAGCGATTGACCTTGTTGACGAGGCGTGCGCCCTTATCAAAACGGAACTTAACTCTATGCCCGCCGAAATGGACGATATTCAAAGAAAGATTATGCAACTTCAAATTGAACAAGTATCGCTCAAAAAGGAAACGGACTCCCTTTCAAAAGAACGCTTAAAAGATATTGAAGACGAACTTATTTCCTTGCAAACCGATTACGACGGTATGAAAAAGCGTTGGGAAGAAGAAAAATCTTCAATCACCGCTTCAAGCGACCTTAGAAAAGAGATTGAACTTATTAACGCCGAGATTGAAAAGGCGGAAAGAAATTACGAACTCGACAAGGCGGCGGAACTTAAATACGGCAAACTCCCAGAGCTCAAAAAGAAACTTGAACTTGCCGAATCCGAGCCACAAAAAGAAAACACCCTTCTCCGCGATAAAGTTACCGAAGACGAGATTTCTAAAATCGTTTCTCGTTGGACGGGTATTCCCGTAACAAAACTTTTGCAAGGCGAAAAAGAAAAACTTTTAAACCTTGAAAGCGTGCTTCATAGCCGCGTTATCGGTCAAGACGAGGCGGTTAGAAAAGTTAGCGAAGCAATTCTTCGTTCAAGGGCGGGTATTCAAGACCCTAATCGCCCTATCGGCTCGTTCTTATTCCTTGGCCCAACGGGCGTTGGCAAAACGGAACTTGCAAAAACGCTTGCCGAAACGCTTTTCGACGATGAGAAAAACCTTATCCGCATCGATATGAGCGAATATATGGAAAAGTTTAGCGTTTCAAGGCTCATAGGCGCTCCCCCGGGATACGTTGGGTTTGAAGACGGCGGTCAACTCACAGAAGCTGTAAGGCGCAAACCCTACTCCGTTATTCTTTTTGATGAAATTGAAAAAGCCCACCCCGACGTTTTTAACGTTCTCCTTCAGATTTTAGACGACGGCAGGGTTACCGACTCTCAAGGAAGAACGGTTGACTTTAAAAACACCGTTATCATTTTAACGTCTAACCTTGGCTCGCCTATTATCTTGGATGGTATCGGCGAAGACGGAGAAATTAAAGAGCAAGCAAAATCTCAAGTAGAGGGTTTGTTAAAGCAAAGTTTCCGCCCCGAATTTTTGAATAGGCTTGACGATATAGTCTTCTATAAACCGCTAACCAAAACGGAAATTAGCAAGATCGTTAAACTTTTGCTTAAATCTTTATCCAAGCGATTATCCGATAAAAAACTCCACCTTGAAATCACTCAAAGCGCAACCGATTTTATCGTTGAACACGGTTACGACGGGGTTTACGGCGCTCGCCCGTTAAAGAGATTTTTACAGTCTAACGTTGAAACGCTTATTGCAAAAGAGATTATCAAAGGCAATTTCTCTCAAGGAAGCGTTATCTTGGTTGACGTTATCGGCGATGAAATCTCCGTATCGATAAAATAAAAAAAAGAACTTGCGCTTTCGCAAGTTCTTTTAAATTATAATTCTTTACCGCAAGTTGAACAGAATTTTGAATCCCCGTCAACTTTCGCTCCACAATGCTTGCAGAACTTAGTTCCTTTTAAGCCTTCTGAAACGGCGCGAGCAGTAGTTGTAACAGCGCCACTTGAGATATCAGCGGTGTTTTGAGCAATAGTAGTTAAATCTTCTTTCGTTTCTTGTTGAATATACTTGATAGATTTTGCTCTCATTTTTGCAATTTCAGGGCCGAATCCCATAAAAATACCAACGAACGTTATCGGCAAGCCGAAAACCGCCATAAATACTCCAAGCATAAAATTACCGCTTTCAACGTCACCAAAACCTTTAACCGCTAAGATTACGCCTGTCACAAGAAGGGCTAACCCTAATAATGCAACGAATTTAAGAACAAGAAAATATTTGGGCTTATTATTATCCATAATCGCTCCTTATCCGTAATTTTGATTGATTTTATTCTAACATTGAAAAATAACGCTGTCAATATTTAAAAACGGCTTTGATCGAGAGTTCCTGTCGCCGTTCATACACGCTTTCGCGTGATTACATACGCCTTTCGGCAATTACATACCAAGCCCTTCGGTCTTGGATAAAAAAAGAACTTGCTTACTCGCAAGTTCTTTTAACTTATATACTTTACTTAATATTTTTTAATATTTTTTTGTATGCATTCTTATCATATACATACGAATCTAATTTATAATATTTCCTTAACGAACGAATATTTAAGCCGTAATTACAATGCTGTTTTAAAATTTTACTATAAATTGTTGTTATTGAATAAAATTTAATGTTTGAATAAAAACGTTGTTCTCTTTCCGTTTGAATTTTAAAATCTAAAGATTCTTGCTCAAATATACCTATTTCTAATTTTAATAGGTCACCGAACAACCAATGAGGTCCAAGCGATGGAACTTCTACAATAAGATTTATTAAGCAATGCAACAAAAAATGCTCAACCTTTGTTGCATAAACCAATCGCTCTTTTTTATTAAAAGGTTCTAACATTGTTAATTCTAAAATATCATTTTTAACTTTTGCCTCATTAGTTCGAACAGCAATATTATCAATAATTATTTCGTCGATATGATGTATATCGACCCACTCTTTACCCCTCGTTCTAGGATTTTTATCGTAATCTTCAAGAACCCTGCCATTCTTAACAATAAGTTCGTTGCACAACATTTCATACAACTCAGTTGCCGTACGTTTACCTTTCCCATCTACTAATAAGTCTTTAATCTCATTTAATAAATTTTCATAACGTTCATTATTAGTAATGGGGGCATAGTTCTCATTGAGTAAATTCTCAATTATTTGATGTTCAATTCTACAATCATCCAAAGCATTATGTGCATTAGCTGTTTCTATTCCATATAAGGCTGCAATTGAATCTTTTGATTTACTTTGAATAGACTGGACTCCAATTAAATCTAATAAATTTTTTGCATTAAAAAAGTTTATCTTCTCAAGCCCTGTTAAGTTATGCTGCATAAAATAAAATTCAAGAAAAACCCTATCGAACCAGTTTTTCCCAGTCCATATAACAACCTTTTTGTTTTCCAAATCAAATCTTTCTATAATTTGATTAATTTCATGTTGTGTGAGAGGTTTTTGTTCTAAAAGCAATTCATCTTTTATATGGTTATGCTCATAGGCAAGATTACTTTTATTTTTTTCAAGTGGTAAATATCTTGAAAAATGCTTGTTTTCGTTTTCGTATATACAAATTTGAATAATATCATCTACAATGGGATCAAGACCAGTTGTTTCTATATCCAAAACAACATATTGATCATTTCTACTTAAATTATCAATAATGTACGATGAATAACTATCCTCATAATTAGATTTTATATTCTTAACTACATTAACTCCTTGCCCCCGTATATTAAGCTTATAAGGAATATGCCCATACATACTAGTAGGTCCAACACTATAAGTATTAGGGGTACTTTGTGGAGACATCATGTAATATGAATATTTACTATATCCCCAATCATTACAAAACTTTAAGCCGTATTTTTCTATCAACTTTAAAACATCTATTTCATTACCATTTAGCGTTAATACTTTAGCTTTTAATTCAGACGTTAAAAATGCTGAATCAGATGCTTTTATCTGATTCAAATTATCCAAATAAAACATAACTTTTTCTAATGAATTACATTTTATTTCCTCATAAGTCTTTATCATTAAAACACACCTCTTTTTTAGAAAACCACAAAAAACACCAAATCACTAATTTATAAGACTAAAAACAATTATTTAATCATTGCAAAGCAATGTATGTAATCAAGACCGAAAAATACACGCTTTCGCGTGATTACATACGCCTTTCGGCAATTACATACCAAGTCTGCGACTTGGATAAAAAAATAACGGCTTCCAAAGAAACCGTTATTATTTTGGTGGGCGATCAGGGACTCGAACCCGGGACCCACTGATTAAGAGTCAGTTGCTCTACCAACTGAGCTAATCGCCCATAGCCACACGATTATAGCACAATAAAATTGAGTTTGTCAACAATAATTCAAGGCATTTTTAAATTTTTGTAAATGAAAAACCGCGGTTTGTGAAAAACCGCGGTTTTTGTTAATTATGCTTTTTTAGTTTTTAATTTTTTAACTAAGATAATAACGCCGTATACCGCTGCCGCTGCCATAGTAAATACTATCGGGTTGATAACCATAAGCAACCACTTGGGGATAATTCCGCCTGCAACAAGGCCGATATAGAACGCATCTTCTTCTAAGAAGAACCAGTTGTAGTCACCGTAAATTAAGTTACCAAACTTAGCCCAAATGGTGATGATAACGAGCAATACAACAGTTTTCCAAATGTTTTTAAATACGGGCTTTACTAAACCTAAGCAAACGTTTAAAATACCCCACGCCATAAGAACGCCGTGATAGAACATCGTTTGAACGGCTTGATAGCACCAAGGTTCGCCACTGCCAACGCTTGCGGGATAGCAAATATACATCATCGGCGCTAAGATTGCCAAAATGGTAACGGGTTCGCTAAACTTTGCAAACTTTTTGTTGAATTGAACGAACGCAACCATCGGGCAAAGCACCGTGCAGATATGGAAGGGAAGTTTATCCATATTCATACCGCCGTAAACAAAGTCGTGCATAAAGAAATCGGAAACGTAAGAGATAACGAGCGCGTAAGCCAAAATACGCATCGCTTTAACTTTGCCGTCTTCATCTTTCTTTCTAAGCAAGAAATAACCGCCAACGATTGCTCCTGCGATAAGCACTAAGTAAATGATATGCGAGAGCGAGAAAGCAGTAATTGCTATGCCTGTGTTAAAGTGTGATTTTTCAAATAACTTTAAAAATAATTTTCTCATAATGTTCTCCTTTTGTGAAAACTATGTGTAAAGTTTACCAAAATGTAACGCTAATGTCAACTGTAATAAAGCATTTTTTTACACTTGTGTTTTTACTTTAAATCTCTTTTGTTAAAAATCAACAATCCAAGCGAGAAAAACGCGCCTGAAAGCAAAAGGTTTGGAAGCGTTAAACTCAAAAGTTCAAACGTGGTGTAACTACTGCCCGCCCCTATTATTGAAGAAGAAAAGGCGTTGGCGTTATCTAAAAATAACAAGAACTTGCTTGGCTCTTCAAACGATAAAGATACCGAAAGGTTTGTTACCACGCCTACTACGATAAATAGGAATAACGCGGAAATATACAAAACGATTGAAAGCCCCGCAGTTTTCATTGATACCGTTAAAAAGGCAAGTAACGCGGAAACTAAAACGTAAACTAAAACGTTAAAGCCAACCGAAACTAATATATACCAAAAATCAACCCACTCAAAAGGCTTTGGCTGGTAGTTGAAAAACATAAGCGAAAAGCCAAGCGTTAAAAGGGCGTGAACGAGCATTATTCCAACCATATAAACGCAAAGCGTTATAAATCTTGAAAGATATATGGAAGTTCTTGAGTGACCTGAGATGATTTTATTTCTGATAGTGCCGTGGCTAACGTCTTTACAGATAACAACCGTTAAAAGAATCGGCGTTATAATTCCCATATTGCTACTAACGGAAAACGAGTCGAAAAACATTGACTTTGCAAACACGAAATTTTCGGCTATGTCTTCTATATTTATAAAAGAAAACGCAGCCTTCATTAAAATAGGGCCAACGAAAGCAAAAACGCCCGCCAAGATTAAAAGCACTAAAAACAAAGTGTCTTTACAAACTCTTTTTAAGTCAATTTTCAAAAGATCACGCATTTTTTCCACCTCCCATAAGCGATAAGTAAAAATCTTCAATGGTGGATACGTAAGTGTTAACTTTTTTAATTATAAACCCAGCGCTTGAAAGGTTTGCGAAAAGTTCGTTAAGTTGCGTTTCGCCCGTTATCTTCACGCCTAAACTCGTTTGTTCAACGTCGCCATATATTTTAGTTAAGAACTCAAAGAGTTTACCGCCGTCGTTTTCAACTTCTATCGTAACGCTCGGCTTGCACTCACGCTCTAATTCTTTTGCCGTTATTTCCCTAACGATTTTGCCTTTTGAAATAATGCCGTACTTATTCGCAACGAGCGAAAGTTCGGATAAAATGTGAGAAGAAATCAAGAACGTTATGCCGTTTTCACGATTTAACTTTAAAATAAGTTCTCTAATCTCAACTATGCCTGCGGGATCTAAGCCGTTCATAGGCTCGTCAAGAATAATAAACTCCGGCTCGCTAAGAAGCGCCATTGCAATACCTAATCTTTGGCGCATACCGAGTGAAAAGTTTGACGCTATCTTTTTTGATTTTAAAAGGTCAATAAGCCCAACAAAAGTTAAAACCTTTTCAATTTTTTCTTGATTGTTTTCCCTTATCCCCAAAACGCCGAGTTGCATTTTCAAATTGTCAACCGCCGTCATGTTAAGATATATTGACGGGGTTTCCACTATCGCGCCTATTTTCTTTCTTGCGTTTAATATTTCTTTGCTCTTGCCGTCAACTCCAAAAAGCGAAAAAGTTCCTTCCGTTGCCGAAATAAGCCCCGTTATCAATCGAATTATCGTCGTTTTGCCAGAGCCGTTTTCACCAACGAAGCCGTAAATATCGCCCTTTTCAACGTTCATACAAACGTCTTTTAGCGCCCATTGTGAGCCGTAGCGCTTGGAAAGGTTAAAAGTTTGTAAAACCATATAACTCTCCTTAAGATATGATAAGTTAATTATATCACTTATTTTAAAATTTGCAACATATAAAAACGGTTTAGTCTAAACTAAACCGTAAGTATTATATATCGGATCTAAAAATAACGGGAGTTTTGGCGGAAAATACGTAAGCACAGAAAATGAAATGGCTATTATAATTATAGATGCAAACGCTATTACGCTGAGTTTTTCGCCCTTTCCGCCCTTTAAAAGTTTGGTTTCGTAAAAATATCCAACTCCGCCCGATAGAAAAAAGAAAATAATATTTAAAAATGCAGGTGGCTCACCGAACGAGCCTTTAAACGTGTAAAATAGCACGGGAATTAAAGTTACGGCTAAAAGCGTTCCTAAAAGTTTCGAAGTCCAAAAGTTTTTATATTCTTCTTTTAGAAAAAACCACTCGAAAACCGCGTAAAAAAGCATAGGGAAAAAGAGAATTTTCATATGCTCGAAAGTAGATTCGTTCACCGCCGATATAGGCGTTACTAAAACGCTACCCGTAAACTCGTATAAAAAATGAAGTAGCGTTCCAAACGCCATTGAAAAAGTATAGCCACCAAGCTCATAAAAAAACAAACTTCTTTTCATACGGTTATTATATTTTTAACCGCTGTAAAATATGAAAACGCAGGCGTTTTGCCTGCGTTTATTTTATTTCTTTCTTCCCTCGTCAACGTATTCGGGGTGAGATTTAAGTTTTCCACCAAAACCAGACGATTTATAATATTTTTTACCAACGTCAACGTCTATAACTGCAAGTCCCACGTCGTTTTTCATATTGAGTAATATTTCCCCGTCGGGCGCAACCACCATTGAAGATCCGCACACTAAACTGTCTTTCCCAAGCGAGATTGACGCGCGAATAAGATAAGCGTTAGCGTTATAACACAAAAACTTATTCAATATTTCAAGCGCGCTGTGAGTATCGGTGCGTTGATAAGAGCAACCGATAATAACGTCTGGCTTTTGCCTTGCAATCTCGATAATATCTTCGTAAAAATAAAAGTCGTAACAAGTTCTAAAAGCGTACTTAACGCCGTCAACGGTAACGGTGTAAATATCTTGCGGATAGTTAGAATATTCGGTGTCAATCCCGTCGTTTTTAATCTCGGACGGGGCTGGGTGCATTTTGAAATATCTACCCACCGTTTCGCCGTTTTTATCTATGACGTGAGTGGTGTTTCTATAGCCGTTTTCCGTCTTATAGCCATAGTTTGCAAAGATTGTGGCTTTGCAACGGATAGCCGTTTCCCTCACCTTTTTATCTAATATCGGCGAATACTTTTCAATGGCATTTACAAACGATTGCTCATCGGGCGTAACCGCCAAAACGTCGCTATACTCAGGGATAACGATAACGTCTAAACTATCGTCGCACTTATCAAGGTGGGAAAGAAGAGCCGAAAAGCACTTATCAATTTCACTAAAATTTGCCGAATAATACGGCTGAATAACACAAACTTTCATACAAGTTATATTAGCACTTGCCTAAACTTTTGTCAACAACGGCAAATAAAAAACGGCTTTGCGCCGTTATTTTATAAATTTGTTTGCGAAGTTAAAAAGTTTAGTTACGTTTTGCGGGCAGTATTCAACTTCAGCGGAAAATTCCCTAACAACGTCTACCAAAACGGAAAATTCGTTTTCGTTAGTTGCTTCCGCATAATAAACGTTTTGAATAACAAACCAACTAATTATTATTGCCACCGTTATCGCTTGCGCGCCGACAATATCTTCCGCCGCTAAAAAATGCCTATAAACGCTATTAACTAAAAACTGTTCGCAGTAAAGCGCTAAACTCTCGTTAGCGGTAAAAGTGAAAGGGGCATTTTTCAAGTTTTTTAAACGAACGCTCCAACTTTTGTTTAGACGTTTAAGCGATAGAAAGGTTTTTAAAATCTTTGAGCCGTCAATAGTGTTAAAATCGGAGCTCGCCATTGATAAAAGGGAGTTTACTCTAACGCTGATAGGCGTTTTTCTATCTTGCAAAAGGGCAAGAGCTTTCGCTCTAAAATCAAAAACTGCTTTTTCACAAAAGTCAAGTTCTTCGTTTTTATCGTCACTAATCAAAACGGGCTGTATCTTTTCGGTAAAGGAAAGGATAATTTTCGTTGCTTCTTCACAACAAAAACCAAGCCCCGTTTCCGTTATAGATGAAAACCCACTTTTAAATCTTGGATGATCACGGCAAATTTGGCACAACTTTTCTTTGCCAAGGTTTAGAATAATTTTGCAAAGCCCCTTTTCGTTTAAAAAGGCGCAACGCCTATCCTTATCCATTTTAAAAGTTGATTTTTTAAAGTTAATTCCCGCTTTTAAATGGGTTGAAAAGTCAGACTCGTCTTTTCTATATATATTAAGCGTATCGCTATCGATACACATTTCTAAGCCTTTGCAACAAGTGTGTTTACACTCCCCCGCAATACACTCAAATTTGGGATAATAATTTAAAACGTACTCTTTCATTAGGTAAATTATATCACGGCAATTCAAAAAAATAAAGCAATTGTTTTTATATAATATGGAATATACGAACTCGTAGAGTGAGAGTTGACGGTGGAAACCAAAAAAACATACTCCGATATATTATTCTCTATTGTGATCCACCGGAGGGATTCCCCTGTTAGGGGAAATGCCCAAAGGGCAAAAGGGTTGCGCCGTGCTAACGGCCGAACTCCGCGGAGTGAGAGTTGACGGTGAAAAATTAAAACACACCGCTTTATCGTTCTTTTCGTGATCCACCGGAGGGATTCCCCTGTTAGGGGAAATGCCCAAAGGGCAAAAGGGTTGCGCCGTGCTAACGGCCGAACTCCGCGGAGTGAGAGTTGACGGTGAAAAATTAAAACACACCGCTTTATC
>JAFWXO010000017.1 GCA_017545865.1 Clostridia bacterium
AATATCAATTTTTTCACCGCCGAGTTCCGCAACGATTGCGTTTACCCTTGCGCCTTTATTACCAACGCAAGCGCCTACTGCATCAACGGTGGGGTCTTCGCTATAAATTGCAATTTTCGTTCTTTGACCGGGGTCTCTTGCTACGCCCTTAACCAAAACTACGCCCTGTTTAATTTCAGGAACTTCATTTTCAAACAAGCGTTTAACAAGACCGTTTGCCGTTCTTGAAACAACTATCTGCGCAAGCCTTCCGCTGTTTTTAACCTTTTTAACGTAAACGTTAAGCCTTTGGTTAAGTTCGTATTTTTCACCGGGAACTTGGTCACGGGGCATAAGAACGCCTTCAATTTGGTTACCGCCGATTTCTACGTAAACGTTGCCGTCTTCAATTCTTCTAACGGTGCAAGCCATAAGTTCGCCTTCTTTATCTTCAAATTCGTTCACGGTGTTTTCGTGTTCGATTTCGCGAAGTTTTTGCATCAAAACTTGCTTTGCGGTTTGCGCGGCAATTCTGCCGAAGTTCTTTGAAATAATTTCAACGCTTACCACGTCGCCTGCTTTATAAGACTTTTTAATTTCACGCGCTTCTTCAACGCTAATTTCCTTTTCGGGGTCAACCACTTCTTCGACAACCGAACGAACGCTGTAAATTTTAATAGCCTTTTTTTCGGGGTTTAATCTTACTTCTACACCGCCCGAAACACCCGTACTTTTTTTGTACGCGATAACAAGCGCATTTTCAAGCGCGGCAATAAATTCGTCCGCCGAAATACCCTTTTGCTTTTCAAGTTCTTCAAGCGCTAAAAAGAAATCCTGGTTTATCATTGTTCTCTCCTTGATAATTGTATCTTTAAGTTAATTTTTTTATTTTTCAAGCCTAATATTCGGCTTATTCAAAATCAATATAATCGTTTACCTTAACCGTGTTTTTAAGGTCAATGGTAAAAGTGTTTTTTTCGTCAACCTTTAAGGTTATACATTTACCGTCGTATGATGCAAGTATACCGTCGTAAAACTTTTTGCCCTTAATAGGTGAAACAAGTTTAACTTCTACCCTTTTACCAACGTGTGAAAGAAAATCATTCTCGGTCTTAAAAGGTCTATCTATCCCCAAACTTGAAACGTTTAAGGTGTATGACGCGCCAAAAGTCGGGTCAAGCGTATCGAGCGGTTCGTCAATAGCCCTATGGAAAAGTTCGCAAGTGTCAAGGTCAACGCCACCTTCTTTATCAATATAAATGGTAAGCGCGGGGTTTTTGCCTTGCTTAAACTCAACTTCCGCAACGGTAATACCTAAAGGTTCGGCAATTTTGCTACAAAATTCTGTAATTTCGTCAATAGATTTAATTTTCATAACTCTCCCGAAACGCCTTATAAAAAGATATGAGAACGGATTTCCGTTCTCATAAGTCAAGCGTGTCTTATTAGCATAGTTATAATAACACATTTTTATTTATAATGCAAGCGTTTTTCAGCGATTTTTTATTTTCATCAGTTCAATAAACGCTTCTGCCGTAGCGTACGAATCAGAAAGCGCCCTATGGTGATGGAAAACTATCCCAAAATGCTCGGCTATAGTATGAAGGTCGTGCCGACGAAGTTGCGGTAAATTTGCGCGGGCAATTTCAACCGTATCTAAAACTTTATTTTTAACTTCGTATTCTTCAGCGCCGGCAAAACGCTTAATAAACTTTAGGTCAAATTCCGCGTTATGCGCAACCAAAATA
>JAFWXO010000018.1 GCA_017545865.1 Clostridia bacterium
CCTATCAGAATGTTGTATAACTTCTGTCGTTGTTGTCGTGTGCGGAATAGCCGTTTCCTTAACAGTTCCAGAATTAGTTATTGATTTTACAATATTTGGCAAAGTAAATTCAGTGTTCTTAATTTTATCGCCAGTATTATAAGAACCTGTTTCAGCGGATTTTGTTAAGACAATAGTTTCTTCGCCTTGTCTTTCAACGCTAACTTCTATATCGGTAAAGTCGTTGCAATCTAAATAGTAATTAGCAACAGAACCAGTTTTCAATTCGTCAACGCCGAACAGTAAATTATAGGTATAAGGCGATAGAATATTCTTTTCTTCTGCCGTAATCCTTGTATAGTGCTGACCGTCTTCTTCACTTCCTATATTTTCAGTCGTTGTGGGAATATAAACGTCTTCATTCCCAACAACTCTGCGAAGTTCAAACTTGTCATTATTCCACTTTGAAAAAACAAGCAAGTCGCCACAGCCTATAAAATAAGCCTTGTTTCCGTTTATATAACATTTGCATTCTGTGTCAGTTAAAAGTGTTTTGTCAACAATAGCAACCGTTTTAGCACTTTCAGTAATGTCTTGATAGTTGTTAAGCATATCAATAGACCAGAACTTTTTCCCTGCATAGACTAAAAGGAACTTTTCGTGAAATATCGTAAAACTAAAAATCCCTTGGATTTTCAAATATTGACCATTATCACGTATTCTAAACTGCGTTTTCCAGCCAAAGCGTTTATGGTTTACGCCGTCCCTTGATATTAAGTTTTTCATATCCGTTGCGTGTATTGCGCTAACGTCAACGGCGGCGGATAACGTATCAAGCCCCTTAAAATTACTTAAAGTTATTCTTGAACGGTCACGCAAGCCAATACTTGTGTTTATATTCATTTTTTCTTCCTTTCAACTATCTTTTTTATTAAAACAGCAAGCCCTATCTGCAAGGGAACTGCTGGTGTAAACGGACCAGCCCAAAATGCACATATAGCACCAAAAGCAGTCCACCACCAAGGGTTTACTATTAAAGCAAGTAAGGCAGTCACAACACACGGCGACCAAAATATTGCTTCGGCTATAAGAACATACACTATCATTTGTTTATTTAGAGCGTTTTTTCTTAACCACTGCCAAACCTTTTTAGTTCTTTCTTTTACCTTGCCCATTAAAACATTGTGTTTTTAACGTATTGTTGCCTTTGTTTTCTTGTTATACCAAAGGAAACATATTCCGTTAAGGCACTTTCAAAGATGTTCCTTGCAGTCGCCGCAAGTTCTGGTTCGTCTTGTTCATATAAATCCGCCTTAACGTAGTAAGGAATAATCCTTGCAAGCGTTTCGGGTATATCTATCTTCAAGTTATTGTCTGAACTAACCGTTATTAACGGAATAATCGGCGTGTATTCAATACTGAACGTTTCTTCTTCAACAACATTTTCCCATTCGCTTCCATTCCAGTATTTGCAAACGCCATTCACGTTGTAAGCATCACCAGCGTTAGCGTTTTCTGGAAATGCGTTAGCACTGCCCTTAAACACATAACTTGAAGAAAACGGAATTAAAACAACGCCGTCCGTGATTGTTTGAAATTCTATGTTCGGAACAACTCTTTCGTATATGTAAATTATCCTTTCCAACGAACCAAAGTCGGATAATATTGTTTTCAAATTTAGTTTTAAGAATTGCTTTAAGGTTTCGCCTTGTGACGGCTTAACTTCAACCGTCTTTGTAGGAATAACCTTATAAGTCATAAATCTTGATATAGCACGGTTTATTGCGCCCGGCATTCTGTCAAGATAATCTTTGTATCTATCGTCTTGCCTATAATTATCAAGGTTTACGATATTCAAATCTTCGTCGTTTGCGTTCATTAGTCGCAAACTTTCAAGTTTTATTTCACCAAGTTTCATAATCTCTCCAAAGAAAAAACGGCATAGGGGGATAGAAAATCCGTCCCCCTTGCCCTTTTAATTTTAAGGAAGCGTAATGCACGCAACTGATACTTTCGTCGCAGACGATTTAATTAGATAGCCGTCGAAAGACATATCTTTATAAAGCGCTGAATCGAGCGAAACAACCACTTCTGAACTTGCTGGAACAGAGATTGCAAGGGCATTTTCAGCC
>JAFWXO010000019.1 GCA_017545865.1 Clostridia bacterium
TCTTCATATACTTCGTATTAACTCATATATTTTTAGAATATTTCTTCGTTTTTGCCTTCTGTACTATTTTGTTCTCGTCAACATCTTGCTTAATCTTCATTAAACAAAACGTTAATCTACTATGCAGTTGTCAATCTACGCAAATAGGCAAATCAGCCTATCGCTACCTTAGTGGGCAGCCTATAAATAATATCATTACAAAAAATATAAGTCAAGTATTTTTAACCTTTTTATGCAATTTTTTTAAAATTTTTTGTAAGTATTTTACTTTAGTAATTTTGAAAAAGCGTCAATGAGTTTTTCTACGGAATTTTTTGCCGATTTTTCATCAATTCCGCTTACGGAATAGTAAATTTTGAGCTTTGGCTCAGTTCCGCTCGGTCTTAAACAGATAAAACCGCCCACTTCAAGTTCGTAATAAACGCAGTTAACACCGCTAATTTCCATTTTTTCACTTTCGCCGTTTGCAAAAGTTTTAACGCCGGATAAATAATCTCTCGTTGCAACGATTTTAAACCCGTCAATTTCCGTTAAAGTGGTGGAACGCATTTTTTCAACCACTTTTGCCATATCGCTCATAGCCGATAAACCCTTATAGCCTATCGAAACGGTTTTATCAACTACGTAACCGTGCTTTTTATAAAGAGAACTAAGTACGCTATATACTGAAACGCCCGCGTACGCGTAATAGCACACCATTTCGGCAAAGAGCATGCTCGCAACAACGGCGTCTTTATCCCTTGCGTGCGTTCCGCGAAGGTAACCGCAACTTTCTTCAAAACCGAAAAGGAAACTTCCCTTACCGCTTTGTTCAAACTGCTTGATTTTTTCGCCGATGAACTTAAAGCCTACGGGAACTTCAATCAATGAAACGCCGTAATCTTCGCAAACGGGTTTTACCATACCGGTTGAAACGAAACTTTTAATGATTGCGCCATCAGAAGGCATAGCGTTTTCTTCTTTTAAACGTTTTAAAACGTAATCGGTTAACAAAACGCCAACTTGGTTACCCGAAAGGTTAATAAACTCGCCGTTATCGTTTCTGATTGCAACGCCTAAACGGTCGCTATCGGGGTCAGTGCCGAAAACAACGTCCGCTCCGATTTCGTTTGCCAAATTAACGCCGAGTGTCATAGCCTCGGTGGTTTCAGGGTTGGGGACTTGAACGGTTGAAAACTCGCTATCGGGCTTAACCTGCTCTTCAACGACTGAATAGTTAATGCCAAGTTTAGTTAAAAGTTTTGTTACGGGAACGTAACCCGTGCCGTGAAGGGGGGTGTAAACGATTTTTAACTTTGCGCCGTAATTTTTAACCGCTTGCTTTGAAAGTGATAATTTAAGCAAGGTTTTAACGTATTTTTTAACGAAGGAGTCGCCAAGCGTTTTAACGCCTTTTGCGTTCTTTATCTCGTTATAAGGCGCAGTTTCCACCGCTAAGTAATTTTCAACGGCGTTTATAAAGTTTACTACAACTTCCGTTGCTTCAGGGCTCATTTGAGCGCCGTCTTCCCCGTAAACCTTATAGCCGTTGTATTCTTTGGGGTTATGGCTTGCCGTTATCATAACGCCTGCGATAGCGTTAAAAGTTCTAACGGCGAACGAAAGCATAGGAACGGGAGATGGATTTTTGAAAATCCTAACCTTTATGCCGTTTGCAAGCAACACGCTAACCGTTGCCATAGCAAAAATATCGGAGTTCTTTCTCGTATCGTAAGAAACCACAACTCCCCTTTGCATAGCCGACTTGCCAAGCGTTTTGATATATTCCGCCAAGCCCTTAGTCGCTCTTTTAACGGTGTAAACGTTCATCATATTCGTTCCGATACCGATAAGACCACGCATACCCGCAGTGCCAAACTGCAAACTTGCGCCGAAACGATATTCAATTTCCTTTTCATCTTCAGCGATATTTAAAAGTTCCTTTTTGTCGACGGGGGCAAGATTATCGTCTTTGAGCCACTCGCCGTAAATTTTCTTGTAATCCATTGAAAACTCCTATTTTTTGTAGATAATTTCCCCGTCTTTAACGGTTAATAAAACGTCAAACGTGTTTTTATCTAAAACGGTAACGTTTGCGCGTTTACCTTCTTTGATAGAACCAACGCTATCGTAAATGCCAAGGTTTTTAGCAGGGTTTGCAGTTGCAAACTCAATAGCGGTTTCAAGCGGAACGCCTATCGTTTGATGAACGTTTTTAACGGCAACGTTCATTTTAAGAACGCTACCTGCCAAAGTGCCGTCAACGAGCCTTGCTTCGCCGTTTTTAACGATAACGAGTTGACCGCCGAGTTCACTTTCACCGTCGGGAAGGTGTTTTGCTCTCATACTATCGGTTATAAGTATTACTTTATCTTCGTTTTTATTCTTAACAACGAGTTTGATTGCGGGTGCGCTAACGTGGATAAGGTCGCAGATAAGTTCGGTTGAAAGTTCATCGAATAAAAGCGCAGAACCAACAACGCCAACGTCTCTATGATGAAGCCCCGTTTGAGCGTTATAAGTGTGGGTAACGTTAGTCATACCCCATTTAACTGCGTTTTCGCAGTCTTTATACTTAGCGCCGGTGTGCGCGATTGACGCAACGATACCTTTGCTCTTTAAGTATTTGATAAGTTCTTCCGCGCCTTCAACTTCAGGAGCAAGCGAAACGATTTTAACGCTATTACCAGAGTATTCAACGTATTTTTTCATAACTTCAGCCGACGGGGTTGCAACATATTCAAGCGGTTGCGCGCCGATATGCTTGGGAGAAATGAACGGGCCTTCTAAGTGAACGCCGATTACTTCCGCGCCGCTTTTTGGGTTAGAAGCTATGTAATCTTTAACAGCCGTTAAAGCGTTTTTAATATTTTCAGGGCTTTGAGTCATAGTTGTTGCCAAAAAGCCTGTCGTTCCTTCGCTTGCAACGGCGTTTGCAATATCGGAAAGCGCTTTAACGCTACCGTCCATCGCGTCTGCGCCGAAAGCGCCGTGAATATGCTCGTCAATAAAACCGGGAACTACTATCGCGTTTTCGGGTAAAGAAATAATTTCTTCCGAAACTTCAGCGCCGATTTTTGCAATCTTGCCGTTTTCAAAACCTAAATCAGTTTTGATAAAACCCTTACCTTCAACTAAAACTTGCGCATTTTTAAATCCTTTCATAATCTCTCCTTATTTTTTCGAATTATCGTAAATTTTTCTTTGCCTATCAAGGCTTTCTTTTCTTATTTGATCTAACGCTTGCTTATATTTTTCTATCTTCTTGTTTACGGACGGTCTAAAAAAGATAAACCAGCCTAAAAGCAATACCCAAAACCCAACTACTACTGCAAGCGGAAGGATAAAACTTTTAACGAAAACGCCCGTTGCTATCCAAGCAATTAGCATAACCGCCGTAACCAAAACCAACAAAACGCCAACGATTATCGATGATAAATTGAACGTTTTTTTAAGGTTTGTTAAACGATTTACTTCGCCCGTATAGAAAGAACGATCGCCCATTTTGCGAATTCTATCCATCTCTTTTGACGATAAATTCTTTTCCTGTTGCTGTTTTAAAAACTCATCTCTTATCATTAACGTTTCTCCAATGCCTTTTTGATGAAAACACCAGTATAACTGTTTTCGTTGTTTGAAACTTCTTCGGGCGTGCCAACTGCTATTATTTGACCGCCACCGTCACCGCCTTCAGGCCCTAAATCGATAACGTAATCGGAAGTTTTAATAACGTCTAAATTGTGCTCGATTACAACCACCGTGTTGCCTGCGTTTCTAAGTTTTGCAAGTATATTTATAAGTTTTTTAACGTCGTGCGTGTGAAGACCAGTGGTAGGTTCGTCTAAGATATATAGCGTTTTTCCCGTTGAACGCTTGGATAGTTCAGTTGCAAGTTTAACCCTTTGCGCTTCACCACCCGATAGCGTTGTTGCGGGTTGACCAAGTTTGATATAACCTAAGCCAACGTCCTTTAGCGTTTTTACTTTTGAGTAAATTCTCGGAACGTTCTCGAAAAATTCGGTTGCTTCGTCAACGGTCATTTCCAAAACGTCAGAGATGTTTTTGCCTTTATACTTAACTTCAAGAGTTTCACGATTGTAACGCTTGCCCTTACACACTTCACACGGAACGAAAACGTCGGGTAAAAAGTGCATTTCGATAGTTATTATACCATCGCCCGAACAATGCTCGCACCTACCGCCCGAAACATTGAAACTAAATCTACCTGCGGTATAACCCCTTTCCTTAGCGTCAACGGTGGATGCGAAAAGTTCTCTAATATAAGTGAAAACGCCCGTGTACGTTGCGGGGTTACTTCTCGGAGTTCTGCCGATAGGCGACTGGTCGATTGCGATAACTTTATCGAAATACTCTAAACCAGTTATATCATCGTAACTACCCGTTCTAACTTTAGCGCCGTTTAAAGCGTTAGCCGTAACGGGATATAAAACTTCGTTTATAAGCGAACTTTTACCACTACCCGAAACGCCAGTTACCGCCGTTATTAAACCAACGGGGAAGGAAACGTCAACGTTTTTAAGGTTGTTTTGCTTAGCGCCTTTTACCGTTAAGAACTTGTCGGTAGGCTTAATTCTAAACGGCGGAACTTCAATTTCCTTTCTGCCGAATAAATAATCGGAAGTTAAAGACTCTTTGCAATTTTCAAGCCCCTTAACGTCACCCGAATAAACGATTTCGCCACCGTGAACGCCTGCTCTCGGCCCGATATCAACGATATGATCGGCAGACAACGCCGTTTCTTCATCGTGCTCTACGACGATTAAGGTGTTGCCTAAATCTCTCAACTTTTTAAGTGATGCAATAAGCCTTTGATTATCGCGTTGGTGAAGACCTATGCTTGGCTCGTCCAAAATATACAAAACGCCCGTAAGACCGCTACCTATTTGAGTTGCAAGCCTTATTCTTTGCGCTTCGCCACCCGATAACGAGCCTGCGTTTCTGCTAAGCGTTAAATAGTTAAGCCCAACTTCTCTTAAGAAATTAAGCCTTGCCTTTATCTCTTTGATAATTGCTTTTGATATAATTTGCTCAGTTTGAGTGAGCGTTAAATTTTCAATAAAAGAATAAATTTCTTCAACCGACTTATCGCACAAAACGTCTATTGAAAGACCTCCCACCGTTACGGCAAGCGCTTCTTTTTTAAGCCTTTTTCCGTTACAAGTTTTGCAAGGGAGAGAGAACATATATTTTTCAATCTCACTCTTGGTGTAATCGGAAGTGGTTTCGCGATACCTTCGCTCTAAGTTTGGAATAACACCTTCGTAACTTGAATTAAAACTACCGCTAAACGTGCGAGTGTTATAAGACATTTCAATCTTTTCGCCGTTGTTACCGTAAAGCAAAATATTTAAAATATCTTTCGGCAAATCTTTTACGGGGGTGTCCATTGAAAACCCGTAACGCTTGGCAAGGGAATTAAAATACATTTGCGTCATGCGCCCCGTATCTAAGTTCCAACCCGTGATTGTTAAAGCGCCGTCGCTAAGCGATTTTGAAGTGTCGCCAAGAACGAGTTTTTCGTCAACCGCCATCTTGTAACCCAAACCCTTACAGTCTGGGCAAGCGCCGAAAGGATTGTTGAACGAGAACATTCTCGGCTCGATTTCGGAAATTGATATTCCACACTCAGGGCAGGCGTAATTAGTTGAGAACAAATGCTCAACCCCGTCTTTCTCAATAACTACTAAGCCGTTTGCAAGTTTAACGGCGTTTTCAATGCTATCGGTTAAGCGTTTTTGGATACCGTCTTTAATGATAAGCCTATCAACTACAACGCTTATGTTGTGCTTGATGTTTTTTTCAAGTTTAATCTTCTCTGAAAGGTCGTACACAGAGCCGTCTATTGAAACTCTTGCGTAACCCGATTTTTTATACCCTTCAAGTTGCTTTTCAAACTCGCCTTTTCTTCCGCGAACTACGGGGGCGTTAACCAAAATTTTACTACCCGTTTCAAAAAGCATAACTTTATCAACGATTTCGTCTACCGTTTGACGGCGAATTTCAATACCGCAGTTTGGACAGTGCGGAATACCGATTTTCGCATACAAAAGCCTAAAATAATCGTAAATTTCCGTTACCGTGCCAACGGTTGAACGGGGGTTGTTAGAAGTTGTTTTTTGGTCGATTGAAATCGCGGGCGACAAACCTTCAATAGAGTCAACGTCAGGCTTTTCCATTTGACCTAAGAACTGGCGAGCGTAACTTGACAAACTCTCCATATACTTTCTTTGACCTTCAGCAAAGATAGTATCGAAAGCAAGCGTTGATTTTCCGCTACCAGAAAGCCCCGTAAACACCACGAGTTTATCTCTCGGAATTTCTACGGTTACGTTTTTAAGGTTATTCTGTTTTGCGCCTTTAACGATTATTTTATCTGCCATTTTTAAGTTTTCTCTTTAACGCGGAAATAGTGTCGCGTATTTCAATACATTTTTCAAAGTCTAAACTCTTTGACGCTATCTTCATAAGCGCAGTGAGTTTTTCAATCTCTTCAGGAATATCTTTGAGTTTAATATCCTTAGTTTTATCTATCTTCTTGGTTATTTCAAGGGTGTTTTTAACGTCCTTTATTATAGTTCTCGGCGTTATGCCGTTTGCTTTGTTATAGTCTTGTTGAAGTTTCCTTCTTCTATTAGTTTCGTCGATTGCGCGCTTCATACTGCCGGTTACAACGTCAGCATACATTATAACCCTACCTTCAGCGTTACGAGCAGTTCTACCTATCGTTTGAATAAGAGCGGTATCGCTACGCAAAAAACCTTCCTTATCCGCGTCAAGTATCGCAACGAGTTTAACTTCGGGAATATCCAAACCTTCTCTTAAAAGGTTGATACCAACTAAAACGTCAATATCGCCACGGCGAAGTTCGTTAACGATGTCAATTCTCTCAAGCGTATCGATATCGCTGTGCATATAACGAGTTTTAACACCCCGTTCTTTCAAATATTCCGTTAAACTTTCCGCCATTTTTTTGGTAAGAGTTGTAACGAGCACCCTACCGCCCGACGCTATTACTTTTGAAATCTCCCCTTCTAAGTGGTCGATTTGCCCGTCTATCGGAACGACGGTAACTTCGGGGTCAACAAGCCCCGTAGGCCTTATAATTTGTTCGGCAAAGTTATCGGAAAGCTCCGTTTCATACGGGCCTGGGGTTGCCGAAACGCATATAACTTGACCTATCTTTTTTTCAAATTCTTCAAACTTTAAAGGTCTGTTATCGTAAGCCGACTTTAATCTAAAACCATAGTCTACTAAGTTTTGCTTTCTCGACCTATCGCCGTTGTACATAGCGCGAAGTTGCGGTATAGTCATATGGCTTTCATCGATAAAGAGCAAAAAGTCTTTTGGGAAATAGTCAATGAGAGTAAACGGTGGCTCGCCAGGCGTTCGCCCGTCAAAATACCTACTGTAATTTTCAACACCGCTACAATAGCCTATTTCGCTCATCATTTCAATATCGTAACTCGTTCTTTGCTTTAAGCGTTGCGCTACCAAAAGCTTGTCCGCCTCGTAAAGCGCCTTTACTTCATCGTCCATATCACGAGTTATCATTTTTAACGCGTTTTGCATAACTTCCGTGCCGACTGCATAGTGGCTTGCGGGGAATATTACGGCGTGTTTAAGTTCATTTATCGGCTCGCCCGTTAAATACTGAACTTCAGTTATTCTATCAATCTCATCGCCGAAAAACTCAACGCGAATAACGATTTCAGTGTTTGCCGAGGGGAAAATATCTACTATATCACCGCGAACTCTAAACGAACTTCTTTGAAAATCAATATCCTTTCTTTCGTACTGAATAGAAACGAGTTTTCTCATAAGCTCGTCACGATCGTAAGTTTCGCCTTTTCTTAGCGATACGGCTAAGCGGTAATACTCTTCAGGAGCGCCCAAGCCGTAAATACAACTAACGGAAGCAACAACCAAAACGTCACTTCTCTCGCCGAGAGCGCTCGTTGCGCTATGGCGAAGTTTATCAATCTCATCGTTTATAGATAAGTCTTTTTCAATATAGGTATCCGATGCGGGAAGATAAGATTCGGGTTGATAATAATCGTAATAAGAAACGAAATACTCCACCGCGTTTTCGGGAAAAAACTCTCTAAACTCGTTGCAAAGTTGAGCGGCAAGAGTTTTGTTGTGCGCAATAACGAGCGCAGGGCGGTTTACGTTTGCAATAACGTTTGCCATAGTGAACGTTTTACCACTACCCGTAACACCGACTAAAACTTGAGTTTTAAGCCCGTCCAAAACCCCATCCGTTAAACTTTTAATTGCGGTGGGTTGATCGCCCGTGGGTTGATAGGGGCTTTTGAGAATAAATTGCTTGTTTTTTCTTTCCATACCCTACTCCCCCAGTTTAGTATTATTTATTTTAACATATATTTAAAATAAAATAAACGCTTTTTTCAAATTTTTATTTATTTTTAACAAATTACCGCTTTATACAGTTTTTTTCGCCGTTTTACCTTTTTTATATACTCTCTCGTTTCCTTGTAAGGCGGAGATTTTATTTCACTTTCCGTCCACTTTGAAACAACCCCTTCCCCTGCGTTATAGCAAGATAAAACTATCGTTTCATCGCCGTAACGATTGAACAAGTATTCAAGGTAACATATGCCCAAGTATAAATTCGTTTGACCGTCGTATAGGTTGATATTTTCGCTAAATCCTACCTTTTTAGCGATAAAATCGGCGGTTGACGGCATAAGTTGCATAAGCCCAACCGCGCCTTTACTTGAAACGGCGCTCTCTTTAAAAGAACTTTCAGTTCTGATAATCGCCAAACAAAGAGAAACGTCAATATTTTTTTCGGCGCAAATTTTTTCAATAGAAAAACGGTACTTTTTATATCCGCCGAGTTCTACCGCCGTGTAAACGGAAGAAAGCAACACAAAAAATACCGCGAAAGTTATTACGAAAGTTTTAACCGATAATCTCATCTACAACCGCCTTTACTTTACGGGAAAGAATTTCTTCATTTCCGTCGTTAATAATAACAGTATGCGAAGTATTATCTAAATTTTCATAATCGTATTGATTTTTTATTCTTTTTTCAATTTCTTGGCGGGTTAAACCGCTCCTTTTAATAACGGAGTTTATCCTATCTTCAATAGGGCGATAAACAACGATAACCTTTTCGTAAAGTTTTTCAAACCCACCTTCAAAAAGAAGTGGAACTTCGTGAAAGCAAACGCCTTTGCCTTTAGTTTTTTCAAACATTTTTTCAACGATTTTTTTATGGGTAAAACCGTCGAGCGCCTTTAACTTTTCTTGGCTTTCAAAAACGATAGCCGAAACTTTTTCACGCTCTAAAACGGGCGAAGAAGAATTTAACCCAACGGATAAATGAACGCCCTTAACAAACTCTTTATCGCATAAAAGTTCGCTATAAGTTTCATCCGCCGAAACGACGAAATATCCTAGTTTTTTAAGTTCGCTAATAACCGTTGACTTACCGCTACCGATACCACCCGTTACCGCTATAATTAAATCTCTCATTTTGCTTCAAACCAACTCTTGCCGATCTTGCACTCTACCGTGAGTGGCACGGATAAAGTTACGGCGTTTTCCATTTCTTCTTTTAATATTTTTGACGCGAGCGCGCTTTGAGTAACGGGCGCGTCGATAATAAGTTCATCGTGAACTTGAAGTATAAGTTTAGCGGACGGGCACTCTTTTTTAAGCCTTTCGTAAACTTTTACCATAGCAATTTTTATAATATCCGCGCTACTGCCTTGAAGTGGCATATTCATCGCCGCGCGTTCGCCAAACGAACGAAGTTGATATGACGGGGCGTTGATTTCTTTAATATAACGCCTTCTGCCAAGAAGCGTTGAAACGTAACCACGTTCGCGCGCAAACTCAACGTTTTTGTTCATATACTCTTTAACTTCGGGGTAAGTTTCAAAATATCTTGCGATATAATCTGCCGCCTCTTTTACGGAGCATTTGATATTTTTTGATAGACCGTATTCGCTAATACCGTAAATAATGCCGAAGTTTACCGCCTTTGCCTTTCTTCTCATATCGGGCGTAACTTCACTGAGCGAAACGCCGAATACTTGGCTTGCGGTTATGGAGTGAATATCGTCGCCACGCTTGTACGCGTCAACGAGTTTTTGGCAGGCGGAAAAATGCGCCAAAAGCCTAAGTTCTATTTGAGAATAGTCGGCATCGATTAAAACCCTATCGTTATCTCTTGGAATAAAGAACTTTCTTAGCATTGAGCCTTCTTCATCGCGCACGGGAATATTTTGAAGGTTTGGCTCTTTTGAAGAAAGCCTGCCCGTTTGCGTGAGCGTTTGGTTAAACCAAGTGTGAACGAGCCCACCGTCTTTAACGGCTAATTCCCTGATAGCGTCAACGTAAGTAGACAAAAGTTTTTGAATAGTTCTATGGCGCAAGATAAGTGGAATAATCGGATGCTCGCTTGCGAGTTCTTCTAAAATTTCAACGTTGGTTGAATAACTGCCGTTTTTATTCTTTTTGCCGTGCTTAAGCCCAAGTTTTTCAAAGAGTAAAACGGCAAGTTGCTTGGGAGAATTTGGGTTAACGTCTTCCCCTGCAATCTCTTTAATTTCAGATAAAATTGAAGAAAGTTCCTTTCTATACTCTCCGCCAACCCTTTCAAGCGCGGGAATATCAACTTTAAAGCCAACCCTTTCCATATCCGTTAAAATTTTAGATAAGGGAAGTTCAACTTCATAATAGAGTTTTTCAATGTTTTCTTCTTCCACTTGCTTTTCAAACTTTTTGAAAAGTTTATAAAGGGAATAAGCGGGAGTTGATTTTGACAAGCCGTAATAATAAAGGGTGTTTTCAAGCGTTTCTTCACGCCCCGAAAAATCGCATAAATACCTTAAAATCTCCACGTCTTGCACGTTGGCGTTTAGTAAAACGCTAAAATCTTCAAGCAAATCGTCAAGACGTTTTCTTGAATATGCGATTATTTTTTGGTTTTCATTTTCAAAATAAGGCTTTAAAAGGTTGATAACTTCATCAAGTTCAAACCCTTCGTCAAAGAAAGATTCTTTTATCTTTAAACGGTACTCGCTACCGCCAACTAAGTAAACGCAAACGTCCCCGTCGATAACGAGAGAAAAACCGTTAGAAAGCGGAATTTCGTTAAACTCTTTAGCCGTTTTAACAATAACTTGCGAAACGCCTTCTTCTAAAACGGGGGGTTCGCCAACTTCAAAAAGTTCGGCTCTTTTAACGATTCCCCTAAACTCAAGATCGGTAAAAAGCCTTTTTACGCTTTCGCTAAAGGGGAAATTAAAAGTGGTATCTTCTATCGCTACGGGAATTTCAACGAGCGTGTTAATGGTGGCTAAAGTTTTGCTAAGATAAGCGCTATCTTTACCCGCAACAAGTTTTTCAAGTTGCTTGCCTTTAAAATCTTGCAAATGCTCGTAAACCCCGTCTATTCCGCCGTAAGTTTGAACGAGTGAAAGCGCAGTTTTTTCGCCTATTCCGGGAACGCCGGGGATATTATCCGAACTGTCGCCCATAAGCGCTTTAAGTTCAATGATTTGGCTGGGGTTAACGCCCGTTTTTTCCTTGAAATTTTCAGCGTTATAAATATCGGTATCGGAAATACCCCGCTTGGTGAAATAAACGGAAGTAGACTCGTCAACGAGTTGGAAACTATCTTTATCACCCGTGAGTATTACCGTTTCGCCCTTATACCTTTTTGCAAGCGTGCCGATAATATCGTCTGCTTCAAAACCTGCAAGTTCAAACGTTGCAATACCCATAGCGTTTAACACTTTTTTAAGAAGTGGGATTTGCGGGCGCAAATCTTCGGGCATAGGCTTTCTCGTTCCCTTATATTCCGTAAATATATTGTGGCGGAAAGTTTTGGCGTGCACGTCAAACGCAACGAGCATATATTTTGGCTTAATATCGCTTATAACCTTTATAAGCATATTAGTAAAACCAAAAACGGCGTTAGTCGGTTGCCCGTTTTTATCCGTTAAAGGCCCTATCGCATAGAACGCTCTATTTATTAAACTGTTTCCGTCGATTAAGACAAGTTTGTCCATAAAATCACCTTTTATAGTAAAAAAACGATTGCTTTTTTAAAAATTGTGTGCTATTATTGAAATGCTTGATTGCACTATAATATTATGCCACACTTCAAGCAAAAAATCAACAGTTAATTGCCGCCGTGGTGAAACTGGCAGACGCACGGGACTCAAAATCCCGCGGTAGCGATACCGTGTCGGTTCGATTCCGACCGGCGGCACCATAAAAAACGAGATGGATACAACCATCTCGTTTTTTTGTTTTTCGCCTTGGTCGGAATTGAACCGAAGGTTCGTGGTTTTTGCCGTGATTTTTTCTTTTCTATCAGTCAACGTTAACGCCTTTTTTAAATAGTTTATAGCAAAAGATTGCGTAATATATAGCAAACGCCATATCTAAAACGAGCGCGGTTATCATTAGCGTTATAAACGAACTTGCCTTCATAACGCTTGCTCCGATTTCAGCGATATTTCCGCTTATTGCAAACACTATAACCGCAGCGATTAAAGTTAAAAGCATAGCGCCCATATAGTAAGCGATAAACCATAAAACGCCCTTTAAACCTTTTTTGGCGTTATAAGAATTTCCTTTTACTATCGCAGAAAAAGCCATAAACGTGAGCATTAAAATTTGCATAAGCAAGATTGTTGCGATAATCGTTATAAAACCGCCAACGCTCATATTAAGCCCAGTAACAACCATGCTTAAACCAAGTTTTATAGCCATAAACAATTCTTTGCTATATAAAACCAAAAACAAACTGAGTAGCATTACTATAAACGAACAAATTATTACCGTTATAGCCGATAAGTATTTTGACAAAATAAGCTGCTTTTTAGTTACTGGCAAAGTGTGGGTTAAATAACTTTCATCTTTATAAAAATTCCCATTAAAATAGGTCAAAATATTTGTAAACGTGTTTATCAAAACGTTGGCTACCGCCGAGTAAGTTATACCTGCAAAAACTGCGCCGATAATACTTATAACTTGAATACTATCGCCAAGTTTTATAAGTTTTGTAACGACAGCAACGGCTATCGCTATAAGGAAAAACCACCTTAAAGTTTTGGTCATCCTATCTAAATCGCGCTTGTATAAATTTTTAATCATTTTATTTCTCTCCTAAAAATCTCATCAATTGAAAGATTATATTCTTCCCTTAACTTATCCGCAGATCCGCTTAAAACAGTTTTTCCTTTATCGATAAAGATAACTTCATCTAAAATCTTCTCAACGTCTGAAACTAAATGCGTGGTTATAATCATAGCCGAATCTTCGCTAAAATTTTTGAGAATCGTTTTCATAATGTAATCGCGAGTAGACGGGTCAACGCCACCGAGCGGTTCATCTAAAATATAAAGTTTTGCTCGCCTTGACATAACGAGCACGAGTTGAACTTTTTCCTTCATACCCTTGCTCATTTTTAAAAGGCTAGCGTCAATATTGAGGTCTAAATCTTTTAATAATTCTTCCGCCCTTTTCCTATCAAAGTCGGCGTAAAAATCTTCAAAAAAATCAAACACTTGTTTTACCGTTTGATTGCCGTTTAAATAAGTTCTTTCAGGGAGAAAGGATACGAGCGCCTTGCTCTCTTTTGAAACTTTAACGCCTGCAATCGTGATAGTTCCGCTATCAATAGTTAAAAGGTCGTTTATCATTTTTAAAATTGTAGTTTTGCCAGAGCCGTTTTTGCCGAGCAAGCCAACTATTTTACCACTTTCAACGCTAAAAGAAACGTCGTTTATAATCTTTTTATTATCAAAACTTTTTGAAACGTTTTCAACTTTTAAAATTTCCATAATCAATCCTGCCTTTTCAAAATATCTATAACTTTTTCTTTTGAATAACCCAAATTTTGCATTGAAGTTAAAAACTCCCCTACCATTTTGTCAACCGTTTGGCTTTTAAGTTCGTTTATAACTTTTATATCCCCCGTTACGAATTTGCCGTTAGTTCGCTCGGTAAAAATAAGCCCCATACTTTCAAGTTCAAACAACGCTTTTTGCACGGTGTTTGGGTTAACTTCATATATGCAAGAAAGTTCTCTAACCGACGGCAATTTATCAAGCGGTTTAAACTCGCTTTTAATAATTTGCATTTTTATCCGCTCAATTATTTGCAAATATATGGGTAAATCGTTATTAAAATCGTAACTCATACTTTCTCCGCTGTATTACTTAACTAATACAATGATACAACACTATAAAATTTTTGTCAACAAAAAAAGCGGAAAATTTTCCGCCTTTTATTTTTTTAAGTTGACTGCAATAACGCCGACTACCGCGCCAACAGTAGCGCCGAGCAAGATTTCCCAAAGAAACGTTAGATTAAAAGCAAAACTCTTGCCTAAAATTGAAAATATCAAAAAGCAAATAACAGTTATAATAAGCCCTGCTATCCCGCCTTTAATAGCCCCTTTACTTTCACTTGTTGAAATAAACGCGCCAAGGGCAACCGCTATAATTTTTATTGCGGTAGTAACGGGCTTTATCGCGCCCATTGAAATTGAAAAGATTTTTATTAAAAACGCAAAGATTAAAACGGATAATAGAGAAAAAATTACCGCAATTACCGTTCCTTTGATAAAACTGAAAACTAAACCGTTATTTTTAAGCATAAAAAAACTCCGAATAAACTTAGTTTAGCCTATGCGGAGTTTTTGTTTTTTATAACTTATTCTGCTTTTTCTTCTTCTTTTTCGGGAGCGGGAGCAGATTTTTTAACCTTTTTTTGCGCTTTTGCCGCTTCTTGAGCCGCGATTAACGCTGCTTGTTCTTGAGCGATTTTTGCTTCTACTTCAGGGGGAAGTTGCATTTGGTAAATTGCTCTCATATCAAACTTGATAAGCGAACCGTTGGTTTCTAACACGAAAGACTTTTCTTCCAAGTCAACCGAAACAACAACACCCATAATACCGCCGATAGTGATTATCTTAGTGCCAGCGCAAATTCTGCTTTTCTTTTCTTGTTCTTGAACGGCTTGCTTTTTGCGTTGCTTATTTTGGAAAAACGACATAGCGATAAGACCGATAATCAAAACGCCGAAAATAATATACATCATCATAATAAATATTCTCCTTAAAACCTATAACGGTTCTTTTTTTTACTTTTTATATTCTACTATATTTTTTACCCGTTTGCAAGCGTTTATTTCAAATTTAAGGGTATTTCACAATATTCCCCATATTTTTCATAAAACTCTCGCGTAAAATCTATAAAGTATCCGCCGATAATCGCTTCGCGCATTTTTTCCATAAGGCGAACGAGGAAGGTTATGTTGTGAAGGGAAAGTAGCATTGCGCCCGTCATCTCCCCAACGTTTATCATGTGGCGAAGATACGCTTTTGAATAGTTTCTGCAACAGTAACAATCGCACTCGGGATCAAGCGGAGTAAAATCATCTTTATACTTGCCGTTTCTAACAACGACTTTTCCCCTACTCGTCATAGCCGTTCCGTTTCTTGCAATTCTCGTTGCCAAAACACAGTCAAACATATCGATACCACGCTTAACGCCTTCAATCAAACAGTCGGGACTTCCTACGCCCATTAAATATCTTGGAACGTCAACGGGAAGTTCGGGGTACATAGCCTCTAACATATCGTACATAACTTGTTTTGGCTCGCCTACCGAAAGACCGCCTATACCCATACCGTATTTAGCGTAAGGCTTAATCGCCCTTAAACTTTCCAAGCGCAAATCTTTGAACATATTGCCTTGAACGATAGGAAACAACGCTTGTTCTTTAACTTTATGGAAGTTGTAGCATCTATCAAGCCAAGCGTGAGTTCTATCCATAGCGCGTTTTGCTCGGTTATAATCAACGCCGTAAGCCGAACACTCGTCAAACGCCATAATGATATCCGCGCCGAGATTATTTTCAATTTCAATGGCTTTTTCGGGGGTTATGAAATGCTTTGAACCGTCAACGTTAGACTGGAAGGTAACGCCGTCGTCTTTAATATCGTTAAGTTTAGCAAGTGAAAACACTTGGAAACCACCGCTATCGGTTAAGATAGGTTTATGGTAGTTCATAAACTTGTGAAGACCACCCGCATCTTTAACGAGTTTATCGCCGGGGCGCATATACAAGTGGTAAGTGTTTGCAAGAATAATTTGAGCGCCAGCCTCGTCTAAATCGCGGGGGTAAACGCCCTTAACCGTTGCTTGAGTGCCAACGGGCATATACACGGGGGTTTTAATATCGCCGTGGGGAGTGTGCAAAACACCTGCCCTTGCGCCCGAATTTTTATCGGTTGCAACAGTTTCAAAATAAAAATTTTCCATAAATCTCCTGTTTCACGAAAGTTGTCGTGTGTCTACATAATTGAAAATTTTGTTTTTGTTTTTAATGGTTAGTAGCATTGTGTTTACAATAGCAACATCGCATCACCGAAAGAAAAGAAACGATATCTCTCGGATACGGCGTAGTTGTAAATTTCCATAACCTTTTCACGAGTTAAAAAGGCGGAAACGAGCATTATTAAGGTGGACTCTGGTAAATGGAAATTAGTTATCAACCCTTCAACGCATTTAAATTTATATGGGGGATAGATAAAAATTGACGTGTCGCCCGATTGCGCCCTAACAAACCCGTTATCGTCGGCAACTGTTTCGAGCGTTCTAACGGAAGTTGTGCCAACGGCTATTACCCTTCTACCTTCACGCTTTGCCTTGTTTATAATTTCGGCGTTTTCGCTCGTTATTTCATACCACTCGGTATGCATAACGTGGTTGGTTAAATCTTCTTCTTTAACGGGGCGGAAAGTTCCAAGCCCAACTTTAAGTTCAACCGTTGCAAACTCAACGCCTTTATCTTTTAAAGCGGAGATAAGTTCGGGGGTAAAGTGAAGCCCTGCGGTCGGGGCGGCGGATGAGCCTAAGTTTTTAGCGTATACCGTTTGATACCTTTCTTGGTCGCTAAGTTTTTCCTTGATATAGGGGGGAAGTGGCATTTCGCCTACCCTTGAAATTATATCTTCGAACACGCCGTTAAAGTGAAAATCAACAATTCTTCCACCGCTTTCAGTTCTTGATTTTACGGTTAAAGAAAGTTCTTCGTTTACGGTGAGTAACGCCCCTTCTTTCGCCTTTTTGCCGGGTTTTACCATAACTTCCCACTCGGTAAGCGAAAACCTTTTTAAAAGCAAGATTTCAACTTTACCGCCGTTTTTGGTGTAAGAAAACATTCGGGCTGGTAAAACTTTGGTGTTGTTAACGACTAAAAGGTCGCCTTTTTGAAAGATATCTAAAATATCTCTAAATATTCTATTTTTTAACTCGCCCGTTTTTTTATCGTAATGAAGAAGCCTTGAACTATCGCGCGGATAAACTGGAGTTTGCGCAATCAATTCTTCGGGCAAGTCGTAGTAAAAATCTGATTTTTTAAGCATATTAAGTATCGAATAAAGTTAACTGTTCGTCAAGTGATTTAGGAAGCGGTAAGCCGAAATGCTCGTATGCGCGTTTGAGCGCTACTCTACCGCGTGGCGTTCTTCCGATAAAGCCAAGTTGCAATAAATACGGTTCGTAAACATCTTCAATCGTGTCTTTATCTTCGTTTATCGTTGCCGATAAAGTTTCAAGCCCAACAGGACCGCCACCAAACTTTTGAATAAGCGATAAAATTAAGTTTTTATCGGTAGCGTCAAGCCCAAGCCCGTCAATATCCAAGCGGTTTAAAGCAAGTTCCGCATCCGATTTTAAAATTTGATCGTGCCCAAGCACCGATGAGAAATCTCTAACTCTTTTTAAAAGTCTATTTACAATTCTCGGCGTGCCACGGCTTCGCTTTGCAATCTCGATAGACGCTTGCTTGTCAATCTCAAACCCCAAAGTTTTTGCCGAGCGAGTTGCAATTTCGGAAAGTTCTTCAGTTGAATAAAGTTCCAAGCGGAGCATTACGCCAAACCTATCTCTAAGTGGGCTTGAAAGCATACCCGCCTTAGTGGTTGCGCCGATAAGCGTGAACTTTTTAAGGGGAATTTGCACCGTTCTTGCAGACGGGCCTTTGCCGAGAATTAAATCGAGAGAAAAGTCTTCCATCGCAGGATACAAAATTTCTTCGATGTTGTGGCGGAGGCGATGAATTTCATCGATAAACAAAACGTCCCCGTCGTTAAGGTTAGAAAGTATTGCGGCAAGGTCGCCCGTTTTTTCGATTGCCGGGCCAGACGTAATTTTTATTTGCGTTCCCATTTCCGCTGCGATTATGTGCGCAAGCGTGGTTTTACCTAAACCCGGTGGGCCGTATAACAAAACGTGGTCAAGCGCTTCACCGCGAAGTTTTGCCGCTTTCATAAAAATGGTAAGGTTGTCCTTTACCTTTTCTTGACCAACGTAACCATCCATTGACTTTGGTCTTAATATATTTTCAACGTCGTCGTAAACGGTTCTTTCAACGTCAACCACGCGTTCTTCGTTATCGCAAATAAAAACGTGTTCGTCTATCATAATTTTACCTTATAGTTTGAAGGGCAATCGTAATAATCGTTTCAATAGTATCCGCGCCCCTTTCTTTAGCAATAGCAATCGCTTGCTCGCTTTCCGCTCTTGAAAAACCTAAGCCCATAAGCGCAATAAGCGAATCTTGTTCCACTTGGCTAAACACGGGCGCGTTTTTAGGCTTTTTCTCGGGAAGATCAAGTTTAGAGATATTTTCTCTAAGTTCAAGGATAATTCTTTCAGCCGTTTTTTTGCCAAGACCTTTAACTTTGGATAACGACTTAACGTCTTGCGAGGCGATAATGAACGCCAACTCGTTAAGTGGCATTGAAGAAAGAATAGTAATGCCCATTTTAGGGCCAACTCCCGTTACAGTTATGAGTTTTAAAAACATGCTTTTTTCTTCTGGGGAAATAAACCCGTAAAGATAAAACCCGTCTTCACGAACGTGCAAATACGTGTAGATTGAGCCACCGCCACTATTAACCAAAAGTTCGTAAGCTTCGGCTGAACAGGTAACTTCGTAACCTACTCCGCCCGTTTCTAATAAAACCAAACCGTTTTCGCCGTTTGATATAACTTTTCCGCTTAAATAACCTATCATAATATCACCTTATTTGGAAACCCGCATTTAATCCGCTACTCGTTTGACTATGAGTAAGGGCAACTGCTAACGCGTCCGCCGCATCGTCGGGCTTGGGAATTTTTGAAAGACCTAAAAAAGTTTTAGTCATCTCTTGAATTTGGCGTTTCTCCGCCCTACCGTAACCCGTTAACGCCTGCTTGATTTGAAGTGGCGTGTATTCGTAAAGTTTACCATTACTGCCCTTTACCGCCGTAACGAGTATAACGCCACGCGCTTGGGCAACGTTGATTGCGGTGGTAACGTTACTGTTAAAAAACAATTCTTCAAGCGCAATCTCGTCTGGCTTGTATTTTTCAATAATAGCGGAAACGTCCTCTTCAATTATTTGAAGCCTTTCGGGTAAGCGTTTTTCCTTGGGTGTTAAAATAACGCCGTAAGAAACCACTCTCGGTCTTCCCTTCTCAACGTCAATAACCCCCCAGCCCACCGTTGCAAGCCCCGGGTCAATGCCTAAAATTCTCATAATATCATTTTAATATAAATATTAAAAATAGTCAATACAAAACGCTCCGACAAACGGAGCGTTTTTAAATTATTCAAGATTTTCGCCAAGTAAACCGATAGTTACCCTAACGCGAGTTTGCTCACTCGAGTCGCTTTCAAACGTGAAGCGGTTGCTTCCGCTGTTAACGGTTGGAAGTTCCCCTTCAAAAGTGGGATTAGATAAAACGTTAAAGAACTTGTCGATAACTCTCACGTTTCCGTTGTAATCACACTCTAAAGTATCCGTTGAGTTAAGCGTTGCGTTAAACTTAATCTTCTTGCCGCTAATGATAACCGTGGGGTTTATAAGCGTTCTGCTTTCGTGACCTACTGCCTTAATGGGTTTAAGTTCAACCGAGCCACCACCATAGTATTTAATATCAAACGTTTCAATTCTCGTATAGTCCGCCGCGGCGATATAATAGCCGTAGAAGTTTTGAAGGGTGTGGTAAGTTCTATTGTCAATTTCAACAACGGGAATTTCCCTTTCATCGCCTTGTTGGTGTTCAACGAGCGCAAAATATCTCCAACCCGTAAAGTCGTTTCTTATATACATAACGCCACGGGGGAAGGAGTTGCCTTTAATTAAACCTATCGTAAACTCGATAAGACCACCACCGTTATCACCCTTAACCCAAACGCCTAAACCTAAGTGATTAGAAAGGTCTTTTTCGGGGAAAATTGTTTTAATATCAGCCCCGTCACTAAGCGTGCAACCGTCGTGAATAACAATGCCGTCGCTATCGTAATCTTTGGCTGAATATAAGTTTTCAATGCGGATAAACGGCTTTTGATCGCCAAACGCGTTTTTAATATCGTTAACTTTATCGGGGTGTTCAAAGCGGTAAACGTTAAAGCTTGCCTTTTTTAAAACGCCGTTATCAATAAAGCACTCCGCCCTTTCGCCTTGCAAATAATCTTTTGCGCTTTCTGAAAGTTCGTGCGAGTTTTTATAGTCGGTGTATTCTTTCAAAGTGTCGCGATATTCAAGCACGGCGGGGATTTCTTTCTTTTTGGGAACAACCTCTAAGAAAGTTGTGCAACCGCCCGTTGCCATAAGCTTGCCGTAAAGGAAAGCAAAATTTTCCTTTCTTTGTGGCATCGCTTGCAAGTAATAGTCCGTGATTGACGGTTGCGGATAAAGTTCAATCCAACCGTATTCTTCCGCAACGCCCATGCGCCTTGCAACCTTTTTATTGTAATGTAATTGAGATTCTTTATAATCGTTATACGCAATAAACTCTCTATCGAGCGCGCCAAAGCGTGAACGAACGAACCAAGTGCTAGTATATTGCATATTGTGGCAAGCGTCGAAAGTTGGATCGTGGTCGATATGAGCGAAGAATTCGCGAACGAAGTCAATGGCGTGATACCAAGCGTAATCTTCCCCGTCAAGTTGAGCAGCGCCGTCTAACGCATCGAAATAAATAGAGTCAAACCCAATTTCGTTATAAAGTTTTGCCATATTTCTTGCAATTTGATAGAAAAGGTCTGAACCCGCTTTTGCAAGATAGTGGAAGAAATATTCTTTATACTGGCTAATCTTTGCGCCTTTTTTATGTTCTGCCTTAGTAGTTCCTAAAACGCCACGCTCTACCTGATAAAATCTACCCGATTCGTCAACCGCCTTGAACTTAACGAGCTCGTCGTCAATCCTAAGCGTTTGAGAGTTAAGTAAAACGTAAGATAAGAACGGCGTGATACCGTCTAAACGTTCAACGGTGTAAATTTCGGTATCGTCAAGAGAGATATCTTGCGCTAAGGTAAACTCGTTCATAACGTCAATATCGTCGTTAGGGATAGGCGAAACTAAAGAGTCACTCGGGTTAATAAAGAAAACGTACGGGTGGAAACCAAGTTCAAACCCTTCGGCTTTGAGCATTTTGGTAACTTCTTTAAATTCTTCAAGCCCACCGGGGTACGCGCTTTTCATAATACTGCAAGAGCCTGCCGAATAAATGCCAGAGTTATGGATATTGATTTGTTCAATACCGTAACTTCTAAAATAATCAACGTGTTCTTTGAAATTTTCCTTATTGATAACAGTCCAGTGAAGCGTGTAGGTTTTACCTGCGCTCTTAGCCGCGTTTTTAGCGTACGGACCACCGCGTTTGGAAATGGGAAGTTCGCCCTTAGGGATAATATCTAAAATTTCACGCTCTATGCGGTTTAAATCTTTATTCTTGCAAAGAGTAACGGCGCAAGCGGGTTTATAGGGGCTTCTTTTATTGCCGAATAAACCGATATGAGTGTAAGCCGTTGCGCCGAGTTTTTCGTTCTTGCCGGAGTGCTCTTGCATGTGCGTTGCTAAAGTGAGCGAGATAAGGCATGCGGAAAGCCCGTCTTCACACTTTTCTTCATTATCGTAATCGATATCAACTTGAGCGTTAAAAAACTTAACCGAGTGGAAATCTTCGCTTGACGCTGAGTTTAAGGTAAAAGTTATAAACTCATCGTAAGTTTTAACTTGAACGGTTATTTCAACACCACCGTCAAAATTAACGGTTATTAAATCGTTATCAAGTTTTGCGCTAATCGGCAAACTTTCGCTCTTATCGTTGTTTGTTAAAATGGCGATAGGCGTTTTAACTGCAACGTTTGAAAGTCCATCGTAAGATAAATCGGTAACTAAACCTAAATCATTAAAAGAAAGTGAAAAAAAGTTGTTTTTGATAGAATACGTCATACAGTTTTCTCCTTTTTTTGATTTTACAATATTTGATAAGTTTTTTCAATAGCAAAATGAAAAATTCCCGAATAAATTCGGGAATAATCTCATTTTAATTTTTTAACGTACGAACGGCGACGCTTATGCTCGCGGGAATTGAAATATTTCCATTGTGATTGAACTTGCCCGTTCGTTTCTAAGTTAAGGTTGGTTTCAACGTATCTAACGTTCTTTTTGGTCATTATATCAGTAAGCGATTGCAACGCAACGGCGTTTATGCCCTTTGACTGATATTTGGGGAGAACGCCAATGAGCGCCATGTCTAAAACGTTGGGCTTTTTAATCGCCCTTAGAAGTTTAAAAATGCAAGGAAGCGTGAGTTTGCCACCGCTCTTTTGAAGCGCTTTTGAAAGCGACGGGAGCATTAGCGCAAAGGCAACCACTTGTTCGTTTTCATCTAAAACAACAACTAAATAATCTTTGTTTACAACGAGTTTAAACCCTTCTATAACTTGATTTTTAGCATCTTGATCAAAGGGAACTGTGCCGTATAAATGCTTGTAGCACTCGTCTATACAATGGAATATTCCGTCGCCGTATTTATCGATGATTTTGGAAATGGAAAGTTTTGATAAATCGGCTAAATGAAGATTTGATAACCTTAACGCGTTTTCAGCAACTCTTTTGAGTTTTAAGTTTGGCTCGTCAGGTAGAGTTATTTGAAATTCAAACCAGTCGATTTCCTTATCGTAACCCAAACTTTCAATATGGTCTTTATAATACTCGTAGTTATACTGTTCTTCGTAAGTGGAAAGTTCGTTGAAGCCTTCAATCAAAAGCCCTTCGCGCTCTAAATCGCTATAACCGAGCGGACCGCAAACGGTATCAAAGCCGCTTTTTAACGCATAATCTTCTAATGCGCTAAACAATGCGGAAGAAACTTCCCTATCGTCAATACAGTCAAAACGAGAAAATCTAATTCTCTTTTCGCCCGTCATCTCGTTGTGGGTTTTTTGAATAATTCCTTGAATACGCCCAACGGTTTTCCCGTCTTTTTCCGCCAAGAAAAACACTTGGTCGCAAGTCTTTAAATAAGCGTTTTTATCGGTAAAAATATTCTTCTCATCCACGTAAATGGGCGGGACGAAATATGGGTTGTTTTTGTAAAGCCTAAGCGGAAAGTTTATAAACTCTTTCTGCTCTTTTTTAGTTGAAACTTGTTTTACGTTTATCATAATTATTCAAGCGGTTCGTCTTCACGGCGGATAAAGGATAAACCGTAACCTGCAAGCCACGGCCCGTTTGAAGAACCGGGGCCGGGAGTCATCATAACTTGTTCGTGGTTAACTTTAATGCCGTATTCCTTTTCGATTTCTTTAAGAGTGTTGAGAGTTTCTTCACCCGTGTAGATGTGATAAAGGATATAATCTTCAGGTTTTCTATCCCCTATCAAAGGAATAATTTCTTTGCAAAGTTCGTGGAGCGCTTTTTTGGGCGTTCTAACAGTTCTGATAGAACCTAAAACACCGTCACGGTCAAAGCCTACTAAGGGGCAAATACTGAGCATTTTACCCATAAACGCCTTACCGCCTTTTAAACGGCCGTTGTAGATAAGGTAATCGAGTTTAGCGTCAATACCGATAAACTGTTGAGTCTTTTTAACCCAGTCAAGTTCTTTAATAATTTCTTCAGTGGGAACGCCCTTATCAACGAGAGTTTTAGCAAGGTGGCAAAGATAACCTTCGGGGAAGGAACAAATTTTACTGTCGTAAACGGTGATTTTGAGTTTATCTTCGTATTCTTTTGCTATCGTTTGAATAAGAGAGAAAGTGCCTGAGAGATATGAACTTAAACAAACTACGATAACTTCTTCATAGCCGTTATCAACAGCGTAATTGAAAATATCTCTTATATCGTCAGCCTTAGCCATTGACGAGCGCGGAAGATTATCTTTGGGGTTTTTCAAAGTTTCAAGTTCAGCGTAAAACGCCTTAGCGTCAACTTTGTTCTCTTCAAATTCTTCACCTTTAAAAATTAAACCTAACGGAATAATTTTAATTTCGTCGTCTTGGTATCTTTCGGGCGCTAAATAAAGCGCGCCACTTGAAGTTCCTACTACTAATCTTTTGTTCATAATACGTTTCTCCTTTTATGGAATTTTTATTTATTTTAGCCCATTAGTCAAGCGGTTCATCTTCACGGCGAATAAAGGAAAGCCCGTAACCTGCAAGCCACGGCCCGCTACCAGATGCGGGAACTGGCGTCATAATAACGTCTTCATGATTGCAAACGATTCCGTATTCCTTTTCAATTTCTTTAAGGTCGTCAACAGGGTGTTCGCCCGTGTGAATATGGTATAAAATATAATCTTCACTCCTTCTATCACCTAAAATATTAAGGAGTTCTTTACAAGTTTCGTGGAGGGCTTTTTTGGGCGTTCTAACGGTTTTTATAGGTCCTAAAACGCCTTCGCTATCAAACCCTATCATAGGGCAAATTTGAAGAAGTTTACCCATAAACGCCTTTGCGCCTTTAAGCCTGCCACCGTAAATCAAAAAGTCAAGTTTTGAAGATATACCAAAGAATTTTTGCGTCTTTTTAACCCACTCGATTTCCTTGACAATTTCTTCGGTGGGAACGCCTTTATCAACGAGTTTTTGAGCAAGAACGCACAAATAACCTTCGGTAAAACACGCTATCTTACTGTCAATAACGGTTATTTTAAGCCTATCTTCATATTCTTTTGCAACGCCACAAATAGCGTTATAAGTTCCTGAAACGTAAGAAGAAACAGTTATTAAAATAATCTCGTCGTAACCGTCTTTAATAGCCCCGTCAAAACACTCTTTAATATCGGTTATCTTAGCCATTGAAGTTTTGGGCATATCTTCCCTATTTTCAATGGTTTCAAGTTCTTTATAGTAGGCTTTAGCGTCAACCTTGTTTTCTTGATATTCAACGCCTTTATACGTATAAAATAACGGAATAATTCTTATTCCAAGATTTTTATATCTCTCAGGCGCAAAATCAATCGCCCCGGTGGAAGTTCCAACTACTAGCCTTTTACTCATAATGATTTTCCTTTGTGTTGTTTAATCGTTTGCTTTGCAAACGCTAAATTACTATTCGATGCAGATAAGGAAGGAATAAACGTCCTGCCCACCATCGTAGGGAGTGAACTCTAAGAAAGAAAATTCCGAGGCAACTTGAGATTCAAAACTTTCACGTTCTTCATCGGTTACGTCAGAGCCGATAAACACGGTTAAAAGTTCCTTGTCTTCAAGGTCTTCAACGGCTTTTATCGCCTTAACGCTTGCCGTTACTTTATCGTGAGCGGTTGCAAGAAGTTTCTTGCCCGAAATCCCCATAAAGTCACCTTTTTTAACGGTCTTTCCGCCAACGGTGGCGTTTCTAACGGCGTAAGTAACGTCAATACCAACAACGTCAGAAAGCATTTGTTCAATCTCGGAAACGTGTTCGTTAAAATCGCCCGCTTCAACGTTGATTAAAGATAACGCAACGTAGCCTTGTTGCAAGGTTTTGGTGCTAATTACGAAAATGTTTGAGTTTTCATACATTTTTGCAGATTGAAGCGCCGTTAAGATTACGTTTGAGTTGTTGGGAAGAACTAAAATATTTTCCGCATTAACTTCGTCAAACGCCGAGATAAAATCTTGGGCGGACGGGTTTGCCGTTTGACCGCCGTCAACGATAACGTCTGCGCCAAGTTCTTTAAAAATTTCTTTAAACCCATCGCCCGAAGCAACGGCAACAACGCCTACTTTTTTGGACGGGGTTTTCTTCTTGGTTTCATTGTGTTGAAGCGTCATATTTTCAATTTTGAGCGTTAAAAATTCGCCGTAACGTTGGCAAACGTTTAACACTTCGCCAGGCGTTTTGATATGAACGTGAATTTTAACGATATCTTCAGTTTTGAAAGCAACGATACTGTCACCACCCAAACTTTCAAGTTCGGAAACGATTACCTTTTCATCAAAGGCCTCAACGTCAACTTTAGAGTTTTGAAGCCTTAATAAAAACTCGGTGCAGTAACCGTAAGTTAAAACGCTATCGCTACTAAACAAAGAAAGGTCAACCGTTTCAACGGCATCTTCAACCGCGTCAAACGTAACGGCGATTTCTTCGCCCGTGAGCATTTTAAGCCAACCGTCTGCAATATAAACGTAACCTGCGCCACCACTATCAACAACGTCAGACTCTTTTAACACGGGAAGCATTTCCTTAGTTTGAACTAAAACCTTAGTTGCTTCTTCAACGTGAGTTTTAATAAAATCTTCAACGGTCGCATCGTCTGCAACGTTTGCGCATGCGTATTCAGTTGCCATACGGAACACCGTTAAGATAGTGCCTTCAACGGGGTTTTGAACTGCCGAATATGAGCATTTGACACCTTCGTTAAACGCTTGCTTCAACTCAGCAACCGTGGCATTTTCGCATCCTTGAAGACCGTTTGAAATACCTTTGAACATTTGAGATAAAATAACGCCCGAATTACCCCTTGCGCCAAGCAAAGCGCCGCTTGCAAAAAGCGAAGCAAGTTCGGAAACGCTACTACCTTGATAGTCTTTAATCTTAACGATACCACCTTCAACGGTTTTGAGCATATTAAAGCCCGTGTCACCATCGGGAACGGGGAATACGTTGAGTTCGTTAACAATTTTAATATTGGCGTTAAGTTCGTTTGCGCCTGCAATAAGCATTGATTTAAAAGTTTGAGCGTCAATAAAATTCACAATTAACTCCATTTGGCAATCACGCCCCAAAGGGCATAATACACCTATCATAAATTACCACTATAATTAAAACACACTTAAGTTAACTTTAAGTTAACTTTTTAAAAATTTTAAAATTTTTGTCGTTTTTTGTAATATAACCCCAAAATAAAAATACTACGGGAAAACCCGTAGTATTTTCTTTTAGTTTTGTTTTACGCTTGCGCGCCTACCCAAGTAAGAACGCCTTCGTTAACAGCCCACATATTGTTGCCAGCTTCGCCAACGAAAGATGCAAAGTTACCAGTAGTCTTCATTTCATCAAGCGTATCATATTGATATGCGCCATAGAATACTAATTCACCGTTTGCACCAGTATGACAGTCTGCATTAACAACAGTTGAAAGTTTAGTCTTTCCAACAACGTATGCTTCTGTTACGTTCCAAAGGTTAGCAGACTCAGTAAGAGCAACTTCACCTTCACACTTATCACAGTTACCTGCAGTGAGAGAGAAGGTTTCACCACAAGTTGCGCAGTAGTAACCAGGGATAGCAGTAGACTTGTTGTAGTTCTTAGCGATTTCGGCAAATTCAGCCTTTAAGCCTTGAACGTAATCAAGCGAACCATATTCTCTATTACCACCAGCATAAGCATAGTAACGTTCCGCACTAAAGGTATTACCAGTACCCCAACCACCGTGAGAAATAGTGTGAGTAAACGTACCGTCGCCATTATCAGCAGACTTAACCCACTTATTACCAACTGCAGTAATAGCAGATTTAGTAAGAGTAGTTTTAATCGGATTACCAAGCGTTACAAAGTTAGTTACGTTAGCAATCATAGCATCACTAGTAGTTCTTAAGATTTGGGAAAGAATTGCTCCGTTGTATTCAAGTCCAGTGTTTTGACCGTTTAAGTTAATATATACGTTATTAAGTTTAACGGCAGTACCCATATCGTAGAATAAACCACCAGGTACGTCACCGATAGAGTTAATATAAACGTTTTCAATAACTACAGGTTTCCAACCATCGTGGTTTTTACCAAATTTACCGAACAATACAAGACTGGGAACAGCGCCTTGCTTAATATTAACAATTGCTAAATTTCTAATGCTAATATTATTTTTAGTTTCACCGTCAGCACCACCACTTGTGTTAAGGTTACCGAAAATACCATTACTTCTTGCAGCTGTACCAAGCCAAGTTTGATTGAAATCTAAAGCATAACCGCAACCATCAAATACACCAGCAAAGCCACCTGCGCTAAATCTGTTTTTAACAACGCTTGAATAGTTAGCGTAAGCAAACGTTAACGGAGATGCCTTTTCAATATCAATATCGTTACCAAGCTTGTAGAAACCAAAGTTATATTGAGTTACAGCATAATCAATATCAATTGCTGTTTGGAATTCAGTAGGATTATTGATAACTGAAGCCCAATAAATAACATTGTTAAAACTATAAATCGCATCGTTAGTAACAACAGTCATTACAAACGATTGAGTGCTACTATTGTGGTTATCAAGAACGGGAACGCCAACGAACTTACCGTCAACGTATTGAACTTCAGCGCCGTTTGCAGTTGCGGAAACGATTTCTTGACCGTCAAGCATAGAAGTTAAGAGTTTGCCATCAGCAGCATCAAAGTCAATCGCGTCGTTAACGTCAACAGTAACGGTTTGAGAGTGCCATAACACTTTACCGCCTGCAACTTTGAATAAGCCAGTGTCGATAAGTGCTTGAACGTATTCAGAGTCTTGAGCCATAGCGCCAAGATCATCGTAACGGCGAACGCCTTTAAGTTGGACAGTCTTCTTAGCTACTAATTCTTTTTCCGCTTCAAGAGCTTCAGCAATAGTAGTGCCTTCAGCATAATCAAATAATACCATAAGGTCAGTTTCGTTTTCAGCGTAAGTTACGCTAGTAATCTTATCAAAAGTATTACCAGCAGTATAGAAGTTAATAGGCATAGCAGAAGATACTAATACGTTTTGATAACTTGCAGCCGTGCTAATGGGCGAGTTTTGACCCGATAATGCGCCATTACCATAAGCGAAAGTATTTGAAGCTAAAGCAAGGTGAGATTCGATACTATAACCTGCCGCTCTTGGGAAGTTAACTACTACGTTTTTAAGAACGGTTGTTGCGCCGTATTGAGCGAAAGGTCCACGAGTAATTATAGTGTTAACGTTAATATCAATATAAACGTTTTCTAAAGTACCGAAGAAGTTATTACCTAAAACACCAGTTAAACCATAACCGTTAGTAACTGAACCGTTATCTTTAACGTTGATGAACGCTACGTTTCTAATTTCCGCTTCTTCAGCAACGTTGGTGAAGAAACCGAACGCAGATGCGTTTTTCCAAGACTTACCACCTTCAGCAGTAACGATGGGTTGACCAAGCGAAAGGTTAGTTAAGGATACGGTTATATTAGAAATTGAATAACCCATACCGTCAAAAATACCATGGAAGCCAAAGTCTGCAGTAGTGGTAGTAGTATTAGCATAAGTGTAAGTTCCGTCACCGTTATCAGTATAAGAATCAAACGAAGTTCCAACTGGCATCGCCTTGTTGTAAACTACGACGTCAGACATATCGATGTCGTTTGCTAATACGTAAACGTTATTGTTTGCACCAAAAGTATCGCCAAGTTTTTGATTGCCGTAAACAAACGCTTCTTCAACGTCAGCAGCGTCCTTTAACGCCTTGTCAGCGAATAAAACGTTGTAAGTAGTAAGAGTGTCACCATCGTAATTGACAACGTGAACGTTTTTGTAACCGCTGATATCTTTAATATCTTCAACGTTTAAAACGATAGAGCCGTCAACAACGGTGTAAGCATATTCGCCGTAGAATTCACCGTCACCATAGTCTTCGTAGAATTCTTTACCGTCAATAATTAAACCGCCAACGTTAGCAGGATCGAAATCACCCTTAACAACTAAAACGCCGTCTTCTTTAGAGATATACGCTTTATCTTCAGAAGTTTCAAATGCAACGGGGATATACGCTTTTACCTTTTCGCCAAGAACGGGATCGTCAAGATATTTAAGAGCAACTTGCGCCATGCTTGCAAACACAGGACTGTCACACCATACTAAGTTACCGTCAACGTACGCGTAAGAAAAAGCAACGTAACCCGTGGCTGCGTAGAAATATTGCATAACGCTATCGAGATTTTCTTCCGTAACGCCATCAAAGCCTTTGATAACTTCAGGGTCGAAAATAATGCTTGAATTGTAACTGAAAGCAGAGTCAGATACGTTTGCGATAAATCTAATACCGTCAACGTCTTTATTGATTTCTGAAACGTCAGTCTTCGTTAAATCAATCTTTTCAGCGTTAGGCGCTGGGAAAACGATAGTTCCGATTTCAGTTGCATTGTTTTGCTCAAGCCAAGCATCGTTAACTGACGTTTTAAAGTTAAGACCGTCAAGCTCGCCAACAACGTTTGCACGGAATTCCGCTTCAACAGTGAAAGCAGGAGCTTCTTCGTCTGCTGAAACTTTTTTAAGCCCAGGTAAAGTTGCAATTGCAACGCCTGCGCAAACCGCTACAACAAGGGCGAATAATTTTAATAAATTAGACTTAATAGCCGATTTCATAATACTCCCCCTTAGTTAAGCCAACTACTATCAAGCCACGACTCTTTAACGTGAGCGTAATCTTCAGTAGTTGAAGTGGTTACAATGTCAACCATATCGTATTTAACAACGACGATTGACGGAGTTAAGTAGGATTTCTTCATATTAAACCTCCTAAAATTATCATATGTTTATCAACACCGAATAATAATTGCAAAAAATTTAAGTATGTTAACGATACGTGTTTTCCGTAAAATATTACGGAAAACAACACCGCGGTGTTGTTATACGATTTAAAATTATAAATCTTAACGCAGTTTTTCAACTTGCGTTTATATCCTAAAGGGTAGACTACCCCTTTATTATAATGGTACATTATTATTTTATAATAATATTTACCATTTGTCAATAAAAAAATATATTTATTATGTTGATTTGTCAAACGTTTTTTAGTAGTTTTTTGAAAATTTTTGAAATTTTTTTATTTTTTTTGATTTTCCCCCTGTTTTCAGGGCAAAAAAATAGCGTCTGACAAAATTCCTTACCTTAAAATTATATGCTTTTAAGCAAAGAAAGTCAAACGTTTTTATCTGAGCACAGCAAAATATACCCCTACTACTTGCAGGAGCCTATTTTGTACGTTCCGCAGCCTTACGCTGCCTTTTTCTTCAAGAATCGTATGCTGTAATTCCTATTCTCTTTCAGTAATTCGATTAAATCAAGCCTTTTTTGAATCGGCGTCCACCACTTACGTTTACCGTCCCTATCTCTCAAAGACGAGTGAGGTCTGTTGTTGTAGCGTTGATTCCACTCAGACATTTTTTCTTTTAATTCCTCATACGTCGTAAACGTGAGCGTACAATAA
>JAFWXO010000001.1 GCA_017545865.1 Clostridia bacterium
CCTGTGATCATGTTCTTGATATAGTCGGCGTGGCCGGGACAGTCAACGTGAGCGTAGTGTCTAGCTTCAGTTTGATATTCAACGTGAGAAGTGTTAATCGTGATACCACGAGCCTTTTCTTCCGGTGCTTTATCGATTTGGTCGTAACGCATTTTTTCTGCGCCGCCCTTTGCTGCAAGTACCATAGTAATTGCTGCAGTAAGAGTGGTTTTACCGTGGTCAACGTGACCGATAGTACCAATGTGAACGTGCGGTTTAGTTCTTTCGAATTTAGCCTTTGCCATAGTTTTTGTTTCCTCCAAAAAATTATGAATTGATTTTTATTTTAAAATTTTTAATTTTATAAGTTTAGTATATAACAACTTGAACTAAGTGTCAAGAGTTATTTTCAAAAACAACGATTAGTCGTTGTTGTTTCTTGCCGCTCTTTCGCCAATAATCTTTTCAGCAACTGACTTGGGAACTTCTTCATAGTGGTCAAATTGCATAGTGTATTGACCACGACCTTGAGTTCTCGAACGAAGGTCGGTTGCGTAACCGAACATGTCGGAAAGGGGGATTTGAGCGTCAATAACCTTAGAACCGTTTCTGTCTTCAGTGCCTTGGATAGTACCACGACGAGAAGATACGTTACCCATTAAATCACCAAAGTAATCTTCGGGGGTTACGATTTCTACCTTCATGATAGGCTCTAAAATTACGGGGTTAGCAGTCTTCATTGCTTCCTTGAACGAGAGTGAACCAGCAATCTTGAACGCCATTTCAGACGAGTCAACTTCGTGGTAAGAACCATCGTATACGGTTGCCTTGAAGTCTACGACTTCATAACCAGCAAGCGTACCGTTCTTAGATGCTTCTTCAATACCCTTTCTTACAGGTTCAATGTATTCCTTGGGAATAGAACCGCCAACGGTTTCATCTTCGAACATAAAGCCAGAACCCGGTTCAAGCGGTGTAAATCTAACTTTACAGTCACCGTATTGACCTTTACCACCAGATTGACGTTTGTAAAGACCTTGCGCTTCCACTTCTTTTCTGAAGGTTTCTCTGTATGCAACTTGCGGTTTACCTACGGTTGCTTCTACTTTGAATTCTCTTAAAAGTCTGTCAACGATAATTTCAAGGTGAAGTTCGCCCATACCTGCGATAATGGTTTGGCTAGTTTCTTTATCGGTGTAGAACTTGAAAGACGGGTCTTCTTCAGCAAGCTTGATAAGAGCCATCGTCATCTTTTCTTGACCTTGTTTGGTCTTGGGTTCGATTGCTACTTTAATAACCGGTTCGGGGAATTCCATCTTTTCAAGAATAATGGGATGAGCTTCGTCACAAAGAGTATCACCAGTGGTGGTATCCTTTAAACCTACGATAGCGCAAATGTCACCCGAATAGATTTTGTCAAGTTCAGAACGAGTTGCAGCGTGGATAAGTAAAAGTCTACCAACTCTTTCTTTTCTACCCTTAGTACTATTGTAAACGTAAGAACCGCTATCTAAAGTACCGGAGTATGCTCTGAAGAACGCAAGCTTACCAACGAACGGGTCTGCTACGATCTTGAACGCTAAGCCTGAGAACGGTTCGTCATCAGCGCTTCTTCTGATTTCTTCTTGTTCGGTCTTGGGGTTGATACCAGTAACGTGGTCAACGTCTAAGGGGCTCGGAAGATAATCAACGATAGCGTCGATAAGGTGTTGAACGCCTCTGTTCTTGTAAGAAGAACCGCAAAGTACGGGAGTAATTTGCATAGCAACGGTTGCTTTTCTTATGGCTCTCTTCATTTCTTCAACGGTAAGTTCGCCCGTTTCGAAATATTTTTCCATAAGTTCGTCTTCTTGTTCAGCGCAAACTTCCATAAGTTGCGCTCTGTATTCAGCGGCAACGTCTGCTTCTTCAGCGGGAACTTCAACAACGTCGTATATTTTACCAGTATCATCTTTATAGATGATAGCGGTGTTTTCAACTAAGTCGATAATACCTTTGAAGGTATCTTCTTTACCGATAGGAAGGCAAATGGGAACTGCGTTTGTGTGTAAACGCTCTTTCATCATTTCGATAGCGCCAAAGAAGTTTGCGCCGTTAATATCCATTTTGTTAACGTAAGCAATTCTCGGAACTTTATACTTGTCTGCTTGTCTCCAAACGGTTTCAGATTGGGGTTCTACACCGCCCTTTGCGCAGAAAGTTGCTACCGCGCCGTCAAGTACGCGAAGCGAACGTTCTACTTCTACCGTGAAGTCAACGTGACCAGGGGTATCGATAATGTTGATTCTGTTGCCTTTCCAGTAACAAGTGGTTGCTGCAGATGCGATGGTAATACCACGTTCTTGTTCTTGAACCATGAAGTCCATCGTTGCTTCACCGTCGTGAGTTTCACCAAGCTTGTGAGTTTTACCCGTGTAGAATAAAATACGTTCAGTAGTGGTGGTTTTACCCGCGTCGATATGCGCCATAATACCAATGTTTCTGGTGTGTAAAAGGTCGTATTCTCTTGCCATAATCTACTCCTACCAGCGATAGTGCGCAAACGCTTTGTTTGCTTCTGCCATTCTGTGCGTATCTTCCTTCTTCTTAACTGCTCCGCCAGTGTTGTTTGCTGCGTCAAGCAATTCGCCAGCAAGTCTGTCGCACATATCTCTCTCACTTCTCTTTCTTGCGTTGAGAACAATCCAACGGATTGCGAGAGTTTGTCTTCTTTCAGGTCTGATTTCAATGGGAACTTGATAGTTTGAACCACCTACTCTCCTTGCCTTTACTTCTAATACCGGAGTTACGTTTGCCATGGCTTGATTGAACACTTCCATAGCGTCTTGACCGGTCTTTTCTTGCATCTTATTGAAAGCATCGTAAACGATACTTTGTGCAATTCCCTTCTTACCGTCTAACATGATTTGGTTTACAAGCTTGGTTACAACCTTGCTACCGTAAATCGGATCAGGTAAAACGTCTCTTTTGGGAACGCCGCCTCTTCTTGGCATAATAAATTCCTCCTTTATTTTTTTAAGGGTAATACCCTTGCATGCTATCACACGCTTTCGCGGTGAACCTTCTACAAGCCGTTAGGCTTATATACTGCCTACAAAATCGGGTTTAAAAATACTTTCCGACAAGTAGGTTTTGAGTTTTGTTCGTCAATTACTTAGGCTTCTTAGCGCCGTATTTACTTCTTGCTTGCTTACGTTTTGCAACGCCTGCAGTATCCAAAGTACCACGGATAATATGATAACGAACACCGGGAAGATCTCTAACTCTTCCGCCACGGATAAGAACGGAACTGTGCTCTTGAAGGTTGTGACCTTCGCCAGGAATATATACAGTACCTTCTTGCTTATTGGTCAAACGTACTCTTGCGATTTTACGAAGCGCTGAGTTAGGTTTCTTAGGAGAAGTCGTGGTTACCGAAAGGCACACGCCTCTTCTTTGAGGACAACTGTCTAAGATAGGAGATTTGCTCTTTTCTTGACCGATAGTTCTACCTTGTTTGATAAGCTGGTTGATTGTTGGCATACTTTTACCTCCTTGTAAAATTTCGGAAAATATTCTTAAACGCGGGAATTATTCCGCATAAAGAAGTCAAAAACAGCGCAAAAACACACTTTCTCGGTAAGTTTTACCGAAAACGTGAGTTTGCTTTCACCCCAAAAACGGCAAAATGCGCCGTTTTTAAGGTGTTTTTATCAATTTACTCAATTATTTTAACATTTTTAAAAATTTATGTCAAACGTTTTGAGTGGGTGTTGCCACCGTTTGGGGTAACAAATTTTTGTATTCTTTAGAACCAGTACCGGCAGGAATAAGCTTACCGATAATGATGTTTTCTTTAAGACCTACTAAGTGGTCGATCTTATTCTTAATTGCTGCGTCAGTAAGAACTCTCGTGGTTTCTTGGAAGGACGCTGCCGACAAGAAACTTTCCGTTGCAAGCGACGCCTTAGTGATACCGAGAAGTACTCTTTCTACCATCGCAGGTCTACCGCCGTTTTCGATTGCTCTCTTGTTTTCTTCTTGAATTCTATATTCGTCAACGTATTCGCCAGGTAAGAACGAAGTGTCACCGCTCGCTTGAACGAGAACCTTTCTAAGCATTTGTCTAACGATAATTTCAACGTGTTTATCGTTAATTTCTACGCCTTGTGAACGGTATACTCTTTGAACTTCGTTCAAGATATAGTCTTGAACACCCTTAACGCCCTTAGTTTTTAAGATTGCTTGCGGATATACAGAACCGCTGGTCAAAATAGTACCCGGTTCAACGATATCGCCGTCTTTAACCTTAAGTTCTGCAGTGAACGGAATTTGATAATCTTTTTGACCTTTGTCGTTCTTAACAACAACGTGGCGAAGACCTTCCTTCATTACGATAGAAGCAACACCGCTCGTTTCGCAAAGTACTGCTCTACCTGCAGGATTTCTCGCTTCGAAAAGTTCTTCGATACGCGGTAAACCCATCGTAATATCGCCAGTGGACGCAATACCACCGGTGTGGAACGTTCTCATTGTAAGCTGAGTACCAGGTTCACCGATTGATTGAGCGGCGATTGTACCAACCGCTTCGCCAACTTGAACGGGAGAAAGGTTACTCATGTTCTTACCGTAACACTTAGCGCAAACGCCGATTTTGCTACGACAAGTGAACACGCTTCTAATAACGACTTTTTCAATGCCTGCTTTTTCAACTGCTTTTGCTTGTTCTTCGCTAATCATAGTGTCAGCGGGAACGAGAACTTCACCAGTTTCGGGATGAACGATAGCGTCGATAGTAAATCTACCGGAAAGTCTATCAGCCAAGCTTTCAACAGGTCTATCTTCACCGTCAACTCTAATAGCGGAAACTTCTAAGCCCTTCGGTCTTTCGCCAAGGCTTGCAAAACAGTCTTCTTCTTTAACGATTACCGAGTGAGAAACGTCTACTAAACGTCTTGTCAAGTAACCAGAGTCCGCTGTTTTAAGAGCGGTATCGGCAAGACCTTTTCTACCACCGTGAGATGACGTGAAGTATTCAAGTACCGTAAGACCTTCACGGAAACAAGATTTAACGGGAATTTCAATGATTTTACCGTTCGGGTTGGTCATAAGACCACGCATACCGGAAAGTTGCTTAATTTGGTCGATAGAACCACGCGCGCCAGAGTCCGCCATCATCCAGATGGGGTTGAACTTTTCAAGAGTTTTCTTAAGTTCATCGGTAACGTCGCCGGTTGCTCTCGTCCAAACGTCTACGACTGCTTTGTATCTTTCATCGTCGGTAATAATACCACGGTTGTATTTTCTTTCAATCTTCAATACTTCTTCCGAAGCGTGAGCAAGGATTTCCTTCTTGCTTTCAGGAACTTGCATATCGAAGATAGAAGTGGTTATCGCGCCAACGGTAGAATATCTGTAACCGAGCGCTTTAACGTAGTCAAGCGTTTCAGCGGCGCACTTAGCGGATTTGAACTTGAAGCAAGCTTCAACAATCTTTTTAAGGTCGCCTTTCTTAACGAGTTTGTTAATTTCGTATTGAAGGTAATCTTCAGGTTTAACGCGTTTAACAAAGCCAAGGTCTTGCGGAATCTTTTCGTTGAAGATAATCTTACCGCAAGTAGTCTTTACTCTACCAGTTACAGTTTCTCCGTCGGGAGTAACTACCGTACGTCTAACGTAAATTTCGTCTTGTAAAGTAAGGTTCTTGGTTTGGTAAGCCATAATAGCTTCGTCTTCGGAGATGAACGATGCAGGGATATATTTAGATACGCCCGCGTATACAGTGCCGTTTGCCGAAGTTAAAGTGCAAGATTTAATAGAACCGTCAACGTCTAAAACAACGTCAGACGCGGTGAGTTCTTGCTTGCTTGCGCCAGTAGAGAAGAACTTACCGTCAACGTTTTCAAACTCAACGTAAGCGTTTTCACCGTAGTACTTACCTTCTGCTTTTCTAACGATGGTAAGGTAGTAACAACCAAGTACCATATCTTGAGAAGGCGACATAACGGGCTTACCGTCGGAAAGTTTTAAGATGTTGTTAGACGAAAGCATCAAAAATCTTGCTTCCGCTTGCGCTTCTACCGAAAGGGGAACGTGAACAGCCATTTGGTCACCGTCGAAGTCGGCGTTGAACGCGCCGCAAACGAGCGGGTGAAGTTTGATTGCTCTACCTTCGATAAGAACGGGCTCGAACGCTTGAATAGAAAGTCTGTGAAGCGTGGGAGCGCGGTTCAAGAGAACGGGGTGATCTTTAATGATTTCTTCCAAAATATCCCAAACGCAAGGTTTCATTCTTTCAACCGTACGCTTAGCGTTTTTAATGTTGTGGCAAGTGCCGTTTTCAACGAGCTTCTTCATTACGAAGGGCTTGAAAAGTTCGATTGCCATTTCTTTGGGAAGACCGCATTGATGGATTTTAAGTTCAGGACCTACAACGATAACCGAACGACCGGAATAGTCTACACGCTTACCAAGTAAGTTCATACGGAAACGGCCTTGTTTACCGCGAAGGAACGCAGAGAGAGACTTTAAATCTCTACCGCCAACGCCCGTTACCGCTTTACCGCGCTTACCGTTATCGATAAGAGCGTCAACCGCTTCTTGAAGCATTCTCTTTTCGTTCCTGATAATAATATCGGGAGCGCCAAGATCCATAAGTTTTCTTAAACGGTTGTTTCTGTTGATTACACGACGGTATAAGTCGTTAAGGTCACTCGTAGCAAATCTACCGCCGTCGAGTTGAACCATAGGTCTTAAATCGGGGGGCATAACGGGAATAACGTCTAAAATCATCCATTCGGGACGAGCGCCACCCGTTCTGAACGCTTCAACGATTTCAAGGCGCTTAATTGCCTTAACCTTCTTTTGATTAGATTGATTATCGTTGATAATTTGCTTAAGTTCTTCACTATCTTTATCAAGGTCAACAGCCATTAAAAGTTCTTTAACGGCTTCTGCGCCCATACCTACTTTGAAACTGCCTTCGCCGTATTTTTCAACGTATTCGTGATATACCTTATCGGTAATAACTTGCTTGTATTCAAGATCAGTAGTACCGGGGTCTAAAACGATATAGGATACGAAGTATACAACTTGTTCCAAAGCCTTGGGCGAAACGTCCAAGATAAGGGCGATTTTAGAAGGAACACCTCTAAAATACCAAATGTGAGATACGGGAGCGGCAAGTTCGATGTGACCCATTCTTTCACGGCGTACTTTTGACTTCGTTACTTCAACGCCACACTTATCGCACACGATACCTGCGTATCTAATTCTTTTATATTTACCGCAGTGACATTCGTAGTCCTTGGTAGGTCCGAATATCCTTTCGCAGTATAAACCGTCTTTTTCAGGTTTTTGAGTTCTGTAGTTAATAGTTTCGGGTTTGGTAACTTCACCGTAAGACCATTGTCTAATCTTTTCGGGAGACGCAACGCCTATCTGAATAGCATCAAAATTGTTAAGTTCAAACATTTAAAAATCCCCCTTTAATTATTCTTCGTCGTCAAAACTTGCAAAGTCGTCAATATCGTCGAAATCGTCAAGCAATTCTTTAGAATTGAATTCCAAACCGTCGTCAAGATCGAATTCACTCATATCGTCGTCGAAAATATTACCGTCGTCATACTTATCTTCAGATTCATTTTCATCAAAGTCAAGCACAACTTCTTCGGTTTGTTCGTTAACGTCTCTATCGAATACGCGAACTTCTTCACTTTCTTCGGTGAGTTCTTTAAGCGAAATTTCTTCGTTGTTTTCGGTAAGCACTTTAATATCGAGCGCGCACGCTTGAAGTTCTTTAAGTAATACCTTGAACGATTCGGGAATACCCGGTTCGCTAATATCTTCGCCGTTTACGATAGAATCGTAAGTTTTAAGTCTACCCACAACGTCGTCAGACTTAACGGTAAGCATTTCTTGTAAGATATGCGCAGCGCCGTATGCTTCAAGCGCCCAAACTTCCATTTCACCGAATCTTTGACCACCGAATTGCGCTTTACCGCCAAGGGGTTGTTGAGTTACGAGTGAGTAAGGACCAGTTGAACGAGCGTGAATCTTATCGTCTACTAAGTGGTGGAGTTTAATCATATACATCGAACCAACGGTTACCCTGTTTTCGAAAGGTTCACCAGTACGTCCGTCGTAAAGTTGAATCTTACCGTCAACTTCGCCGTCGGGGTTAACGATGTTGTTTTCAAGTAAAAGTTCTCTGATGTCTTTTTCGGTTGCGCCGTCGAATACAGGCGTGCAAACCTTCCATCCGAGTTGTTTACATACTAAGCCCAAGTGAACTTCAAGTACTTGACCGATGTTCATACGAGAAGGAACGCCGAGCGGGTTAAGTACGATTTGAAGAGGAGTACCGTCTGCAAGGAAAGGCATATCGCTTTCAGGTAAAATGCGTGAAATAACGCCCTTGTTACCGTAACGGCCCGCCATCTTATCGCCGACGGAAATCTTTCTCTTTTGAGCGATATAAACTCTAACGAGTTTACTTACGCCCGGATCAAGTTCGTCTTTATTCTCTCTCGTGAAGATCTTAACGTCAACGACGATACCGCCTTCACCGTGAGGAACTTTGAGTGAAGTATCCTTAACTTCTCTTGCCTTTTCGCCGAAGATTGCTCTTAAAAGTCTTTCTTCAGGGGTAAGTTCAACTTCGCTCTTAGGCGAAACTTTACCAACGAGAATATCACCGCTCGTAACTTCAGCGCCGATTCTAATAATACCGTCAGCGTCAAGGTCTTTGAGCACTTCTTCAGAAAGGTTAGGAATATCACGAGTGATTTCTTCTTGACCGAGTTTAGTATCTCTTGCTTCAATTTCGTGTTCTTCAATGTGGATAGAAGTGAACACGTCGTTTTGAACGAGCTTTTCTGATAAAAGTATAGCGTCTTCGTAGTTATAACCTTCCCAAGTCATGTAACCGATAAGGATATTTCTACCAAGAGCAAGTTCGCCGTTCGCAGTTGCAGGACCGTCAGCCAAAATTTGACCTTTTTCAACCTTATCGCCAGTAGAAACGATAGGATGTTGGTTAAGACAAGTGCCTTGGTTTGAACGTTCGAATTTCTTAAGAGTGTAAGTTCTAACGTTGCCGTCAGTTTCTTCAACGATAATTTCTTTACCGGAAACTGCTTTAACAACGCCCGCTTCTTTAGCGATTACCATAACGCCGGAGTCGTAAGCGATCTTTGCTTCAATACCAGTTGCTACGATAGCGTTTTCAGGCTTAATAAGGGGAACTGCTTGACGTTGCATGTTCGAGCCCATGAGCGCACGGTTGGTATCGCTGTTTTCAAGGAAGGGAATAAGCGCGGTTGCAACGGAAACGAGTTGCTTGGGCGAAACGTCCATTAATCAACTTCTTCTTTCGGCATTTCCGTAATTTCTTCACGGTTTCTGCAAGATACGCGCTCGTTGATGAAACGACCGTATTCGTCGAGCGGTTCGTTTGCTTGAGCAACAATATACTTATCTTCTTCGTCAGCGGTAAGGTAGTCCACTTGTTCGGTAACTACGCCAGTCGCCTTGTCAATCTTTCTGTACGCCGATTCGATAAAGCCGAATTCGTTAACCTTAGCGTAGGTAGAAAGAGAAGTGATAAGACCGATGTTTTGACCTTCTGGTGTTTCGATAGGACACATACGACCGTAGTGCGTGTAGTGTACGTCACGAACTTCGAAAGTTGCTCTTTCTCTATTAAGACCGCCAGGTCCTAACGCGGAAAGTTTTCTCTTGTGAGTAAGTTCGGCAATGGGGTTGGTTTGATCCATGAATTGCGAAAGTTGCGAAGAACCGAAGAATTCCTTAATTGCGGAACTTACGGGGCGAACGTTGATAAGACCTTTGGGGTTGATTTCCTTGGGATCTTGAGTAGACATACGTTCTTTGATAACTCTTTCAAGTCTTGCAATACCGATACGGAATTGATTTTGTAAGAGTTCGCCAACGCTTCTTACGCGACGATTGCCTAAGTGGTCGATATTATCAATCGTGCCGATGCCGTAGTTAAGGTCGCCGTTAATGGAGATTGACGCTACGATATCGTCAACGGTGATGTGCTTGTGGTTAAGAAGTTCGATAAGGGGCTTAACGGTCTTCTTTTGTTCTGCAGAAAGTTTAGCGGGGATATTACCGCTTTCGATAATCGCGTAGAATTCTTTACAAGCTTCTACGAACTTTCTTCTCATTTCCCTTCTAACTTCTTCGTTCTTCTTGTCTTCAGGTTTCTTTTCAGCAAGTCTTTCAGGGGTTAAATCTTCAACGTAGTAAAGGTCGTTAATTTGAGTTCTAACCGCTTCAGCAACGTCTTCAATAGCCATCGTTTTACACATATCCGCAACTTCTTTAGAGAAACGAACGTTGGGATAGTAAACGGTTTCTAAAAGACCGAATGGTCTTGCCTTTACGCCGAGAACTGCTTCGAAGTTAACAACGTTGTTTGCAATAATAGTACGCTTAGCCCCGTCGTTACCAACAACGTCAACGGTGTTGATACCGCTGTTCATGATAGCGGTTGCTTGTTCTTCGCTGATAACCTCGCCTGCTTTAACGAGCAATTCGCCGTCTTCGTTAATAATATCTGCAAACGCTTGAAGACCGATTACGCGGTTAGCGATACAAAGCCTTTTGTTGAACTTGTATCTACCAACTCTTGCTAAATCATATCTTCTTGAATCGAAGAATAAATTTTTAAGGTGTTGCTTAACAGCTTCTTCGGTGGGAAGTTCGCCCGGTCTTAATCTTCTGTAAAGTTCAAAAAGACCTTCGCTTTCCGTCTTAGCGGTATCCTTTTCCAAAGTAGCGTTAATCATAGCGTCGTTATTTCCGAACACGCCTAAAATAGATTCGTTAGAACCGAATCCGAGAGCGCGAAGAAGGGTGGTAGCCGCAATCTTTCTCGTTCTATCAACGTGAACCCATAAAACGCCTTGAGAATCTTGTTCAAATTCAAGCCAAGCGCCACGGTTGGGCATAACGGTGGTAGAGAAAAGTTTCTTACCAGATTTATCTTGAACGAAACCGTTATAAACACCAGGGGAACGAACGAGTTGTGATACCACTACTCTTTCCGCGCCGTTGATGATGAAAGAACCGCTATCGGTCATTTTGGGGAGTTCACCCATAAAAACGTCTTGATCGATAATTTCACCCGTTACCTTGTTGTTAAGTCTAACCTTAACTTCGAGGGGTACGGCGTAAGTCGCGTCTCTATCACGACACTCTTTCTCGGAATATTTAATTTTGCCGTTTAAGTTGTGGTCGAGAAAGTAAAGTTCGTAGTGGTCGGCAAAGTCGGTAATAGGAGAAAAGTCTTCAAGAACTTCGTCGATACCTTCTTCGATAAACTGTTCGTACGAGTCTTTTTGCGCTTCAACGAGATAAGGAATAGGTTGAACTTCTTTAATCCCGGCGAAAGACTTTCTTTCAACGTTGCCGCATTTTACTGTTTGCATGTTACGCATTATTTGCACTCCTTGTATAAAAATTGTAAAACACCTTGATTATTTTTGGTGGTTGCGGTATAATATCCGCGAGCGAATTTTGCTGAAGTTTAGGGAAAAGCAGTATAAATATTATTTATATGCCCCCAAAATTTCAGTTTTTACGACCTAAAAAGGTCAAAAAGACGCTATTATTACATTATAGCATTTTACAATTATAAATTATCGCTTTCAACTTGTCAACTATTTGGCGATAAAATATTTAATTTTTTTATTTTTTTGGTTGGGTTTTATGAGAATTGATAAATTTTTAAAAGTTTCAAGAATATTAAAACGCCGTAGCGTTTCTAAAGACGCGTGCGACGCGGACAGGGTTTTCGTTAATGGAAAGGCGGTTAAGCCGTCTTACAAACTTAAGGTTGGCGACGTTGTTACCGTTAAGTTCGGCACGGGCGAACTAACCTTTAAAGTTCTTTCCCTTCAAGAACACGTTAAAAAAGAAGACGTTTCTTCCCTTTACGAAATTATCGGAGAATAATTATGAATCAAGTTAAAGTTACCGCTATTATCGCGTGCGCTGGCGCAGGGTTACGCGCCAACCAAAATCAAAATAAAATACTCTCTAACTATTCGGGTTTACCCGTCGTTTTAAGAACGGTTTTAGCGTTTGATAGAGTTAAGCGAGTTGACGAAATTTTGATTATCTATGCCGACGGTGAACTAGGTTACTTAAAAGACGTTTTGTCTGAAATTCAAAAACCCGTTTCTTACGTTTTAGGTGGAAAAACCCGTTTTGACTCCGTTAGAAACGCTCTCGATACCGTTACTGACGGCGTTGTTTTAATTCACGACGGCGCTCGCCCGTTTATCGAGCAACAAGATATTGAAAACTGCATTAAAACCGTGCTTACTCGCGGTTCGGCGGTGCTTGCAACAAACCTTACCGACACCGTTTTGGAAACTGACGGCAAAGACGTTATATTTGCATCGGGCAGAAAAAACAAACTCTCCGCTCTAACCCCACAATGCTTTAACGCTATTGATATAAAGAAGGCGTACGCGCACGCGAGCGCGGAAGACGGGTTTACCGACGACGCCGGCGTTTATTCCGCTTATTTTGGAAAGTGTGTTGCCGTTTACACGGATAACAAGTGCAAAAAACTCACCTACGAAGAAGATTTTGAGTGCCAGCCAAAATATAGCAAGTGCGGAACGGGTTTCGACCTTCACAAACTCGTTGAAGGAAGAAAACTTATCCTTGGCGGCACTCTGATCGAACACGACAAAGGCTTGCTCGGTCATAGCGATGCCGACGTTTTAACTCACGCTATTATGGACGCGCTCTTATCTTCCGCATCGCTAAGAGATATAGGCTATCACTTTAGTGATAAGGATAAAAAGTTTAAAGATATTTCTTCAATGCTACTCCTTGAAGAAGTTATGAAAATGCTTAAATCAAAAGGCTTAAAACCCGTCCACGTATCGGCGGTTGTTATGGCGGAAAAACCAAAATTATCGCCTTATAGGTCTATTATTACTGAAAATTTAGCAAAGGCGATGAACTTATCTACCGAAAGCGTTGGAATAACGTTTACCACGCTTGAAGGCATAGGAACGGTTGGTAGAGAAGAAGGAATCGCTTCGCAAGCGTACGTTTTAACAAAGGAAATTTAGTATGGCAAAACAAAGTTCAAAATTCGTGTGCCAAGAGTGTGGCGGGCAAAGCCCACAATGGCTTGGCAAATGCCCGCATTGTGGAAAATTCGGCACGATGGTGGAAGAGTTTGACGAGCCTATCGTTGAAGTTAAAGGCTCGATAGCCGTTTCCCCGTCAAAACCAACCCTACTTAAAGATATAAAGAAGGAAAATTACGAGAGAATTAAAACGGGGTTTAAAGAACTTGATACCGTTCTTGGCGGTGGCATAGTCCCCTACTCCATAGTTTTAATCGGCGGTGATCCAGGCATCGGAAAGTCAACGATACTTACTCAAGTTGCAGGCGAACTTTCTAAAAACAAAAAGGTGTTATACGTTTCTGCGGAAGAAAGTTTATCTCACGTTAAGCTTAGGTGCGATAGATTAGGAGTTATCGGCGAAAACTTTACCGTACTTAACGAAAGCAGGCTTGAAAACATAGAGAAAGCTAGTAAAGACTACGAGTTTATAATTATTGATAGTATTCAAGCGGTATATTTAAGCGACCTTTCAAGTTCAGCTGGCTCGGTTGCGCAAGTTAAAGAGTGCGCTTCAAGGCTTATGCGCCTTGCAAAATCAAGCGATAAGACGGTTTTCGTTATCGGCCACGTTACAAAAGACGGCTCTATTGCAGGACCGAAAGTTTTAGAACACGTTATGGACACCGTTTTATATTTTGAAGGCGAACCGCAAGATAGTTTAAAGATTTTAAGAGCCGTTAAAAATAGGTTTGGCTCTGCGCAAGAAGTTGGCGTTTTTGAAATGACTGAAAGCGGAATAAAAGAAGTTGTTGACTACAACGGCGTGTTTATGAGTGAAGAACGTGGCGCGCAAGCGGGAAGCGTGGTAACTCAATCTATAAGCGGAAACAGGTGCATGCCCGTTGAAATTCAAACGCTCGTTTCAAAAACGGTGTTCGGTATGCCAAGGCGCATGCCGATAGGCGTTGATTACAACCGCATGGTTTTAACGCTTGCAGTATTAGAAAGAAAGGCGTATATCCCCTTTTTCAATCAAGACGTTTACGTTAACGCTATGGGCGGAATAAAACTAAGCGAGCCCGCATCAGACTTAGCGGTGGCGCTATCTATGGCAAGCGCGGTTAAAAACGTTCCCGTTGATAAAACGGTTACCGCATTTGGCGAACTTGGTTTAACTGGCGAAATAAGGGCTGTAAGTTTTGCGGAAAAGCGTGTTTTAAACGCTATTAAGCTTGGTTTTAAAACAGTTGTCGTTCCAAAGCGTAATTACGAAGGCTTAAAGCGGTTTGAAAGCCAAATAAAGATAATTCCCGTATCTCACTTATATCAAGCAATAAAAGCCGTTATAACGGAAGAAAAAGACGCGTAAAAGCGTCTTTTTTATTTGCCTTACGGCAAGTGATATTTTACGCAAAGCGTAAAGTGGTATTTACCTTGCGGTAAGTGGTATTCGGCTTTGCCGAGTGATATGCTACCTTTGGTAGCGTTGTGGATTTATCCTTATTTTTTAATTTGTTATGTAAACTTTTTTAAGACGTTAGAAACAAGCAAGGTGGGTATTATAGCCAAAGTACGCGTACTCCTTGTACGGAATCTTTGGCTAAATAGCCGATTTGCGCCGTTTATAACGACTTAAAAGAAGGATGGCGTGGACAAAGCCACGCCATCCCCTTTGAGGTTTTACCCTTTGTTAGGTGCTCCTACCCACCTAAAAAGGATTATAAAGAAATTATTAGTTCAACGGTTTCCCGTTGCTAATAGCAATTAGTGTGCAAGCAGGTAGCTTGCTTTTTTTAGGCATTTGCCCAAGTGAGTGCGCCGTCTACAACCTTCCAACAACCGTTACCAGTTGCGCCAGTGAAGGAGGAGTAATCGTTGCCAGCTGCTGCCATGAGAGCGGGAGTATCGTATTTCTTAATGCCACTGAACATCCAAATAGCGTTAGTTTCAGAAAGCGGTTGATTTACGAAGCCGGTTAAATCATGGAAAGTCCAAACGTAAGAACGAACGTCACCCCATAAACCAAGGTAGCTAGTACCTACTAAAGTGCCTTGACAATCAGCAGTTGCCGTACAAGCGTCACCACTAGCGCCAGTAGCATAAGGTTCATGACATACGTTACAGAAGAAACCAGTCTTAACGGTGTTATCAATATAACCGTCTAATTTAGAAATTTCAACAAACGCAGGTTTCATTTCCTTAATTACGGGAACGTAACCTCTCGTTTCGTTAGCGCCGTAAGCAAAGTAAATTCTATTCGGGCTAAGACCACCAGACATTAAGGTGTGAGTCTTGTTGGTTGCATCGTGCGAGTACATAAAGCCATAGTAACCAGAAACTGCTATAAAGTTAGCGGTTAAAGGTTGCGGAGATGCAACGAATACGTTAGTGATTGTAGAGTCTGCTTGATATACTTTGTCAATAGCGTGGAATAACACTGAACTATCTACAAGAGCATAGTTATCAGCGATAGTGTTGTGAGTAACGTAAACCTTACCGTCAGTATCAGCATAGTTTTTATCGAAAGCGAAAGGTTGAGTCGTTGCGATTTTATCTTTTGCATATTCGATATAAACGTTGTTCATTTTAAGATTTGCTTGCGGTTGAGGAATAATACCAGTGCGCATTACTGAATTCGCATCAATTTGGATATAAACGTTTTCGATAGTATCAACAACGCCATCGTCATACATACCTTTTGCAAGTAAGTTAACCGTAATCGCATTAGTATTGTTAGACATATCAACGTTGGTTAACGCAAAGTTTTTAATAACAGGTCCGTTAGAGTTAATGTTATAGCTTGAAAGACATCCAAATAAACCTACTTGAGTGGGTTGGAAGTTATCCATAACGTGACCAGCGCCATCGAATACGCCTGCAAAACCAGTTTTACCTGCGTTATACATAATATAACCGCCGTCTGCAGCGTCTCTACCATAGTAGTCGATAACAACTCTTTCGCCGTTGCCATCGTCAGCAAAGTCAATATTCGCGCCGAGTTTATAGAAACCCTTGTTGTAAATTTCAGAACCAAATCTTTTTGAACCTGGGTCAAATTCAACGTAAGTTTTAAAGTCAACTGCAGAGTTGATGATTGCCGACCAGTAAGTTACGTTATTAAACGTATAAGTCTTTTCTTCAGTATCAACAACAAAAGTTAACGCTTGGTCAGGAGTAACAGTGGTGTTATCTGCAAAAGGTACACCAGGTAAGGAATCTTCAAGAGATTCCTTAGCCCTTAATGAATAAGTACCGTTTTCGTTTTTAATAATACCGCCGTTTTCTAAAGTTAAAATTTCAGAACCAACGGCAATACTCTTAACGTTTTCCCAATCGATTGCGGTAGTATCTACCTTACCGGTAGACGCGTCGTAATCGATAGCGGTTTCACTTATAACGTTTGCCTTTTGAGTGTGCCATAAGAGTTGACCGTCAACAAGTTTGAAGTAACCAGTTGCGGTGAGCGCCTCAGCCATTGCTTGGTTTTCAGGCGAATTATCAGCAGTAAAGCCTGCCATATTGTCGTAACGGCGAACACCTTGAAGAACTCTTACTTTGCCGTTTTCTTGAGCAAGTTCAGCAAAAGTCTTATCACCGTTTACAGTGTGGTTGTACCAAACTTTAGATTCGTTTGCGCCGTAGTAGAAATAGTCGTTACTTGTACTATCCATATTTAACGAATAGCCACTAACCCCTCTTATCGCCGCAACGGGGATAGGAGCAATAGCGTAAACGTTCTTAATCTGACTGTTAGTTATATCTACGCCATTATTAGTACCACCTTTACCAAATAACGAACCAAGACCGTCGTCACCAAATAACGTTCTAGTTCTGTTAGTAGTACCGCCTTCGTAGTTATAGGTTGCGGTAGGATGATTAAGAACTACGTTTTCGAGGTTAGTTCTGTAATAATCATCAACTTTACCAACTAAACCAGCATAGTAAGAAGTACTTGCGGAGTTAACGTCAACGTAAACGTTCTTGATAGTACCAACCATATTATAAGATGCGGGGTTTCCAGTAGAAGGAAGAATATCGTAGTTATTACCAGTTAAAATACCCGACCAAGATCTATAAGTTACGATTGATTCGTTAGTTTTAACAGTAAGGTTAATAAGAGCAACGTTTTGAACGATTGAACCTTCGAACGTAGTACCGAAGAAACCAGTGCTCGGAGCGGAACTTGATCCAAGTTCAAGAGTTGCGTTGTGGATAGCATAGCCACGACCGTCAAACACACCCTTTAAGCCTGCGCCAACAAGACTCAAATCTTGCTTGTGAGCGTAGTTAACGTGGTTTTCAACGGTTAAGCCAGCCATGTCGATATCGTTACCTAAAGCGTAGTAACCTTCATGTCTAGCGTAAGTCTTTTCAGCATCGTAAGCGCCGTAATCGTACTTTTCGTCAAATTCTGCGCCGGATGTGAAAATTTCAGTCCAGAAGGTAACGTTATTAAACGTGTAAGCAACGTCTTTAGTGTAAACGATAATCTCGAGTTCTTGGCTATTGTTAGTCGTAATCTTACTAATGTAAGGTACGCCTGCGATAGTACTTTCAGCGTCAGGTCTTTGAGTAAGGATAACCTTACCATCAACAACCTTAAAGCCACCGTTTGCTTCGGTGAGTTCAACGCCGTTTACAACGATCTTTTCAATACCTTCAATGCTATTTAAAGCAGTTGAATTAACAGTACCCGAAGATGCTTCGTAATCAATAGCATCGCTATTAGCAACGCTAAGTCTTACGTTGTGCCATACAAGGTTGCCGTTAACAAGTTTGAATAAACCAGTTTCAGTGAACGCTTGAACGTTAGCATCGCTATCCTTTGCAACAAGGTCTAACGAATCGTAACGGCGAACGCCACTAAATCTTCTTGCCTTGCCGTTTTCAGCAATAAGTTCATCAAAGGTCTTAGCGCCGTTTACGGTGTGGTTGAACCAAAGTTCAGTTTCGTTATCAGCGTAATAGAAGTAGTCAATGTTAGCCGATTCCTTATCGTAAGAAGGCATTGCTTTAGCATCGCTGATTTGGTTGTAGTTAAGAGGCATCTTAGAAACAACGATAACGTTTTCTACTGTGCCTGTACTTGCCGATAAGTAACCACCGAGCGAGCCAACACCAACGAAGCCGTATAATGATCTCATAGTGTAATCAGCAGATGCAACGTCGTAATCGAATTCGAACGGATAGTTGATAAGAACGTTCTTCATCGTACCGTCAATTTCAACGGCGAAACCTGCGTTTGCATTAGAAGTGGGAGCAACGTCTAAGTAAACGTTTTCAACGTAACCACTCATTCTATCGGTGAACACACCAGTCCAAGTAGCATTGTCTTTATTCGAAAGGCACATAGTGCTAACGTTAACGTAAGCAACGTTTTTAATGATTGCGCCAGTCTTAACAGTCGGGAATAAACCAGTGGAAGCAAGCCTTGAAACAACGTTATCGTGATACATGTTGGTGTTAATAGTTGCGTTAGATACGGTATAACCTTGACCGTCAAACAAGCCTGTGAAGGCTGCCGCTTTAACTACCGCAGGGAGCGGACTCCAGTGAGGAGCGTTAATACCACCAATGTCGTTACGGATAGTCTTACCACTTAAGTCGATATCGTTTGCAAGAACGTAAATACCGTCTTTAATAGCGTATCTTTCAGCCCAAGCGTCAACGAGCGCTTGTTCATCTGGTGTGCGAGCGCTTTCTTCCTTAGCAACTGCAGCAACGTAAGCCGAGTGATTAGCAGTATCGTAATCAGCGTAAGTGAGCGCTTCTAAGTATTCGTCAGCGTTTTCAATGATATAAGTGTAATAAACAACTTCGTCAATCGCGTAAACGCCTACGCTCGTGTAAATATCTACGCTAAACGTCTTAACTGCGCTTGCGTTGTTGATAGTCGGAACGCCTACAAGCTTACCGCCAACGATACCACCGTTTTCGCTAGTAAGAATAGTTTCTTCACCAGCGTAAGTTACAACTGCTTTTAAGATATCGCCTTCAATAGTAGTATCGAGTTGAGCTTCATCAGCATCGTAAGATACGGAGTCTGAAACGTTAAAGGTTTCGTAAGTAGTTTCAATAGCAACTGCTTTATTGTGAGAAGTACCGTCGTAAGTAAATACGATGAACATATTTGCGGTTGCGTAATCTTTAGCAGTTACTTTAGAACCGTTAACTTCAAACTTATCGGAATCGATATTAATAGAAGTAATTTCGCCTTGAGTGCCGTTGTATTCAACGGTAACTTCACTTTCTTCAGAAATATTAAAGCCTACGGTTGCACCCGCTTGAGTGCCGTTTACTTTAACGATTGCTTCTTTAGCGATAGTGTCAACACAGCCTAACGAGATTTCGAAAGAGTGTTCATCGCCACCGTAAGTGAAGGTAGCAGTAACGATAGTTTCAGTAAAGATCTTATCGAACTTAACGGTAGAACCGTCAATAGTAAGACCAACGTTAGATTCAGTTAAAGTAACGTTATCAAGAACGGTATCGCCGTATTTAACGGTAATACTCATTTCTTCATTGTATTCTTTAATGATCTTGCCTGTATATTCAGCGCCGTCAACGAACACTTTGAAGGGGTTAACAACGTTTACAACAATTTGCTTAGTGTAAACTTTGCCACCGATTTCGTAAGTTACGTTTACGATAGCGCCTTCGCCAATCTTCTTACCTTCAACCTTAGTTCCATTGATGGAGATAAGGTCGCTATCAGAAGAAAGGGTTACGTTTTCGCCAAGTTGTTCACGAGCAATAACGCCGATTTCAACTTCGCCATAGCAGTTAAGTTCAACAGTA
>JAFWXO010000020.1 GCA_017545865.1 Clostridia bacterium
ATTGCAATATAGTTAATATTTTATATGCAACACAAAACTCTTGTACAGGATTGTATCCAAGATTTTTAAATTTATCAAATTTTGGCAATTCTTACGTTGCAAAACTAGATAATCAAGGTATTATAGCAATACTAACAGAAAAAATTATAAATAACACTCATAATATAGATTGTTTTTCTTATAAAGGTTATGAAAATATTTTACATGAATTGTTAAAACAAACTTTAGAAAACAACGTAAAATATTCGGCAATAATAGCCAAAGAAGATTATGATAAACAAAAGTTATTTGAAAGTTTTAATTTTAAAATTATAAAAGAATATGATTTTAACTTTAATAAAATTCATATTCCTTGTTATTACTACGAATTAGACAAATAAAAAAACGCTAATTTAAGGTTAAACCAAAACAAGCGTTTTAATGATATTTGGCAGGGGAGACGCGATTCGAACACGCAACCAGCGGTTTTGGAGACCGCTGCTCTACCGTTGAGCCACTCCCCTAAGCGAAGTAGAGTATAATACATTTTTTGATTAAAGTCAACAAAATACTTATATTTTTCGGTAAAAAGATAATTTTCCTTGCAAGTCGTGTATTTTGTGGTATAATAAACGTAGTTTATATATAACGAGGTTTAATATGTATAGCAAATTAAAAGAGAATTCAATATTTTTAGAGGCAAGCCGTTTTGATAATTACGGCGGTTGGGTTTTAGATACTCAATATATTCAAAATATGGGATCTGCATATTTACTTGCGCACGGCATAGGCGAACCCGTTAAAAATGCTACCACAAAAATAACTTTTCCTAAAAAAGGCAAGTATAAAATTTGGGCGTACACTAAAAACTGGGTTGCTTTTTGGAAGAAAGATTACGCTCCAGGCGTTTTTGAAATTACCGTAGGGGATAAAACTCTTAATACCGTGTTTGGTACTGGTGATTCGGCGGTTTGGGCTTGGCAAGAAGGTGACGTTTTTGACGTTGAAGATTTATCTTCAACTATAACTGTAACCGATTTAACGGGATATGAAGGGCGTTTTGCTTGCTTGTTTATCACATCCGATTTGGATTTTGTTCCGCCGAGCGAAAAAACCGAACTTGAACTTTTCCGCAGAACGCTTACTGATAAACTTTCGGTTATTGACGGCGGAAATTACGATTTAGTCGTAGTTGGCGGTGGTTACGGCGGTATGATGTCGGCTAAAATGGCATCGGAGCAAGGGCTTAAAGTTGCGCTCGTTCAAGATAGGCCTGTTTTAGGTGGAAATAACAGTTCCGAAGTTAGAGTTTGGCTCTATGGTAAAACTTGTTTTGATAAATTTCCAAAACTTGGCAAAATAACTAATATCTTTGATCAAAAAGTAAGTTATATTGACGGTATAAAGAACGCCGCCGAGAATTACGAGGACGATAGAAAATTAAAGATTTTTGAAGAAGATAAGAATATAACCTTATTTTTAAACCACTCGTTAAAATATTCAAATACCGTTGACTGTAAAATAGAGTCGATCACCGTTTATAACGTTAAAACTTGTGATTACGTTAAACTTACCGCGCCCCTTTTCGTTGATTCAACGGGCGATGGAACGCTTGGATATTTAAGTGGCGCTGATTATGAACTTACAAACTGCGGGCACATGGAGCAGTCAAACTTTTGGTGTGTTGACGATATGGGCGAAGAGCAAAAATTCGCGCCTTGTCCTTGGGCGATTGATCTTCATAACGTTAACTTCGTATCTCGCCCTAAGTTTAACGGCGTTCAGTATTACGATGAAAAAACAACCGCAATGCAGATCGGCAACTGGCAATGGGGAAGTGGTTTTGAAATAGACCCTATTAAAAACGACGAGCAAATAAGAGATTATAATTTTAGGGCAATGTACGGCGCGTGGGATGCTATTAAGAATACCGATAAAGCCTTAAAAAACTATAAAATCGTTCACTCTTCTTTCCTATCTGGAAAGAGAGAGTCGAGAAGATTGCTTGGTGACGTTGTTATGTCTTCATCTGATCTTTTAACTTCTAAATATTATGAAGACGGTATCGTTGGCGTTGATTTTAGTTTGGATATGCACAGACCGCATCATAAATATTATCCCGCTTATCACGAAGGTTACGCTTTTATCGGGCTTGACTGCGCCGATAAGTTCAAAGCGCCTTATTTTATGCCGTATAGATGCTTATATTCGAGAAATATCTCTAACTTATTTATGGCGGGTAGAGATATTAGCGTTACGCACGAAGCTTTAGGTCCTGTTAGAATTATGAGAACGATAGGGTTAATGGGCGAAGTTGTTGGTTACGCATCGTATTTATGTAAAAAGCACGGAACTACTCCGCGTGGAGTGTATGAAAACTATTTAGACGAGTTATTATCGTTCATGAAAGAAGGTTGATAAATTTATGCTTAAAAACGTTGAAATTTATACTGACGGCGCTTGCTCTGGTAACCCCGGAATCGGCGGTTGGGCTTCAATTTTAATATATAACGGCGTTGAAAAGGTTATTTCTGGTGGCGAAATGGAAACCACGAATAACAAAATGGAACTTATTTCCATAATTAAGGCGTTAGAGGCGTTAAAGGAAAAGTGTAACGTTAAAGTTTATTCAGATTCGCAATACGCCGTTAACCCTTTTGTTGAAGGGTATATCGTTAGTTGGATACTTTCAGGTTGGCGTTTAGCGGATAAAAAACCCGTTAAAAACGTTGAACTTTGGAAAAGGCTCGTTGAACTAACCAACGCCCACACCGTTGAGTTTATCAAGGTTAAAGGGCACGCGGATAACGAAAACAACAACCGTTGCGATAAACTTGCAAGAAGTGAAATTAAAAAACTTCAAACCGAGCAATTAAAGTGATTATAAATAGGCGAATTTACATATAATTATTATATGGTTCGCCGTTTTACTTTAAAATCAATTTTATTATCCGTTTCGTTGTGCTTATTATCGTGCGTAACAGTTTTAGTTTCGGTGTTATACGTTAGCACGTTTACGGGCGGGTTTTTTTACGAAAATAAACCGCTTTTAATATCAACGGTTTGTATCGTTGTTGCAATAATAACGATTATTGCGCTCGCTTACGCAACTGCCGATAAAAAAACCGTTTATAAAATTTCGCTCGTGGTGTTATCACTAATAACGTTCACGCTCCTTGTAATGTATTTTTTAAAAATTTCGGGTGTTGGCGATAAGATTGATAGCGTTGAAGATCTTAGAAATTACGTTGCCTCGTTTGGTTATTTGGCAGTTGTAATATTCGTTTTAGTTAACTTTTTACAAGTTGTGTTATTGCCGATACCCGGCGTTATTTCGGTAGGCACTGGCGTAGCGTTATTCGGACCTTTTAAAACGGCAGTATTTTCTTTAATAGGAATACTTCTCGGCTCGTTCGTAGCTTTTTTTGTAGGTAGAGTGCTTGGATATAAAGTCGTTAAATGGATAGTTGGAAAAGAAACGCTTGATAAATGGCTTAGATCAATAAAAAATAAAGACAAAATCGTTTTAACGTTTATGTTTTTATTTCCATTTTTCCCAGACGACGTTTTGTGCTTTGTTGCAGGGCTTTCTTCAATGAGCGCTGGTTATTTTTTGATTATGATAACCTTTTGCAGAGTAATTTCGGTATTTTTATCTTCCTATTCGCTAAGTGGAAGCATTATACCTTTCACAAATTGGTGGGGAATAACGCTTTGGGGCGTTATTATAATTTTAACGATTGTTGCAACCGTCGTTTTGTATAAAAACGGCGATAAAATTCAAAAATATTTAAGAAAAAAACTAAGGAGAAAACGGTTTGAGAGTAATACTTCACGCAGATCTTAATAATTTTTATGCAAGCGTTGAAATGAAACTCAACCCGTCGCTTGAAGGTAAGTTCGTTGGCGTTTGCGGTAATGCGGAAAATAGGCACGGTATAATTTTAGCAAAGAGTGAAAACGCCAAAAAACTCGGCGTGAAAACGGGCATGACTATAAATGAAGCAAAAAGGCTTTGCCCAGATTTAGTTTTAGTTGAAGCCAAACACGCTCATTATACTGCGTATTCAAAACTCGTTAAAAACATTTATCGAGAATATACCGATAAAATAGAATCTTTCGGGATAGACGAGTGTTGGCTTGACGTTACCGATTCCGTTAAAATGTTCGGTAGCGGTGAAAAAATTGCCGATATTTTGCGTGAAAGAGTGAAAAGCGAACTTGGGCTTACGATTTCGGTTGGCGTTAGTTTTAATAAAGTTTTTGCAAAACTTGGCTCTGACCTTAAAAAACCCGACGGAACAACCGTTATTTCAACCGATAACTATAAAGAAAAGGTTTGGTGCTTGCCAGTTGAAGATTTGCTTTTCGTTGGCAAATCTACCGCTCAAAAACTTAAAAAAATAAACGTTAAAACGATAGGCGATCTTGCAAATATTGACCAAAAATATTTAGAAAAGCATTTTGGCAAGTGGGGGCAAACTTTAAGCGATTACGCTAACGGGAAAGACGAGTCGCCCGTATTAAAAGATAGCGAACAAGCGGAAATTAAGTCGGTTGGCAACTCTATAACCACTTATCGTGATTTAACTTCTGATGAAGACGTTTTGATTATGTTTACCACGCTTTCAGAATCCGTTTCTTCAAGGGTAATCTCGCACGGCTTAGGTTCGGCAACAACGCTCTCAATTTTCGTGCGCGACGCTTTTTTAAATTCTTCAACAAGGCAAGGAAAATTGCAAAAACCGTCGGTACTTCCCGAAGATTTTAGAGATTTTGCTTTTGAACTTTTTAAAAAGCATTACGATTTTTCGGTTGGGATAAGAACGATAGGTCTTTCCGTTTCGGGTTTTGAAAGTTTTGCCACTCAAATATCTTTAGACGGGGAGTTTTACGAGAAAAAATTAAAACTTAACGACGCTACTCGTGGGATAAAAGATAAATACGGTAATTCAAGTTTAGTTAAAGGTATTATTTTAAAAGATAAAAAACTCGTTCGCGAAGATGAAGAAGGAACGAGTCTTGATAGATTTGATTTATAAAATATTATTATTTTAAGTTAAACGCTTGATAAAACTTCGCGTATGTGATAAACTCATATAGCGTAGATTAAACACAATTTTTCGAGGTATAAATGATAAACGGAAAAAAATTAATTGAAAAACTTTTGGTGTATGCCGATGCGTTTTTAGGGCTTAACGCTTTAGACGAAGTGTATTTTAGAAACGTTTTATTAAACTTATTCGGCTTAACTTCAAAAAGTAAAGAAAAAATGACTGAAAAGTTAAAAGAAGAAATCCGCTCAATGCAAGTTCCCGATGCTTTAATTGAAGAGATTATGGCTTACGCGCTTGAAAACAACATTTGCGATAACGAAATTGAAGCTGATTTGTTCGCTAACTATATCTTTGGTATTTTAACGCCAAGACCTTCGGAAATAAACAGTATGTTTATGTCCTTAAAAGAAAAACTCGGCTCTCAAAACGCTTGCGATTATTTATATAATCTCAGTATGAAGAATTATTATATTCGCAAAACGGCTATTGATAAAAATATCAAGTGGGATGCTGATAAACTTTCTATCCCCCTTGAAATCACGATCAATCTTTCAAAACCCGAAAAGAACAATAAGGATATAGCAAAACTCTTATCAACTCCTGCTAAGGGCGATAAGTACCCCGAGTGTATGCTTTGCAAGGAAAACGAAGGGTTTTACGGTACTTTAACTCATCCCGCGCGTTCTAACCTTAGAACTATTTCTTTAACGCTTGGTGGGGAAGAGTGGGCTATGCAATATTCGCCGTATCTTTATTTTGACGAGCATTGTATTTTGTTTAGCAAAAAACACACTCCTATGTGCGTTAACGGAAAAACGGTTGAAAGGCTTTTTGACTTTATTGAACTTTTCCCAGGTTATTTCTTAGGCTCTAATTCAGATCTTCCTATCGTTGGCGGTTCAATACTTAATCACGAGCACTATCAAGGTGGCAAACATCTTATGCCCCTTCAAAAGTCTAAGGCGTTAAAAACGCTTTCTTGCGCTGAATATCCCGACACTACCGTTGAAATCGTTGACTTTTACAACTCAGTAGTAAGAATTAGCGGTTTTAATAGAAACACAGTTCAAGAACTTGCAACTAAAGTGATTATGAACTGGAAATCTTATACTGACGAGTCTGTTGAGATTATCGCGGAAACTGAAGACGGGGCTAAGCACAACACCGTTACTCCTATCGCAAGATTTTTACCCGATAGTAGATACTGTATTGAACTCATTTTAAGAAACAACTTAACGAGCGAAAAGTATCCTGACGGTATTTATCACGCTCATCCTGAATATCACAATATCAAAAAAGAGGGTATCGGTCTTATTGAGGCGATGGGTCTTTATATTCTTCCTGCAAGGCTTAAACGTCAATTCGGCGCTATTGAAGAAATTTTAGCGCGTAAAGTTCCTTACGATAAAGAAGCTATTTCAAATCCGGAACACGATCTTCACGTTCATAAGGATATGATTGAAACTCTTTTGAAGAAACATCCAAGAATTAAAGACGTTAAAAAGGCAAACGCCGTTCTTACCGATTACGTTAACAACGTTTGCGCAAACATTTTGTATAACACTTCCGTATTTGCAAAAGACGATAAGGGCGCGCTTGCATTTAGCAAATTTTTATCAACTTGTGGAATTAAATAATAAAAAGCGGACAACGTTCCGCTTTTTTTGTTTTTAAATAAAAATGTGATTATTTTTTCACGTAAAAAATAGAAAAATACAAAACTTTTTACACTCAAACTGTTGAAAAAAAGTAATAATTATATTATAATTATTATGTATTACGTTATGGAGGCATATATGAATAGTATTGAATTACTCAAAGCAAGAAAAGCTGAACTTAACGAAAAGACTGCAAACGTTAGAAAAGAACTTTCTAAAATCGTTGATGACGGTAGTTTCGTAGAGTTTAACACTTTCAGTTTTGCTAAAAACGAGTTTTACGGTAGTGACGTTCCTGGTCTTGGCGTAGTAACGGGTTATGCAACCGTTGAAGGTTTCCCCGTTTACGTTGTTTGCCAAAATCCCGACGTTTTTGGTGGAGCGTTATCCAAAGCAAATTGCGATAAGATTTGCGAGTGTTTAGAGAAAGCGGGCAACGCTAAAATCCCCGTTCTTTATCTTTTGAATAGCAAAGGCGTTCAAGTTGGCGAAGGCGTTGCGGTTTTAGAAGGCGTTGCAAGCGTTTTAAGGCTCTCTAACGAACTTAAAGAAGTTGTTCCCCAAATTGCAGTTGCAACGGGTGACGTTTTGGGTTCTACCGCAATTTTAGCAGATAACTGCGATTTCACTTTCGTTGTTGGCAAAGCGTGCGTATCTTACGCTAGCCCCGTGGTATTATCCGCATCTAAAGAAGGTGAAACTAAAGATAGCGTTGCAAACGCTAAGAACGGATTAAAAACTTTCTCTGTTGAATCCGTTGAAGAGGTTAAGGGTAGCGTTGTTAAAGTTCTTTCAACTTTACATAAGTATTCTGATTTCCAACAAGAAACCGGCGATGATTTTAACAGAAACGCACCGTATTTAAACGAATCTGCAACGGTTGAAAATTTAATTTTGGCAACCTTTGATAACGGCTCGTTTATCGAAATGAATAAAGATTACGTTTCTAACGTAACCGTTGGTATAGGCAGAATCGGCGGAATTGCAACCGCAGGTATTATTATGGGCGGTGAAGAAAACGGCGTTGATCTTACTTTAGACGTTGTTTTAAAGATTAAAAACTTCGCGTCTTTCGTTTACGATAACGAACTTCCAGTTGTTTTATTCGTTAACTCTAACGGCTTAAAGGCAGACGTTGATACTTGCAATACTCCCGTTATGACTGAACTTATGAACATGCTTTCTAACCTTGCTGGTTTAAAGAGAGTAACGGTTGTTTACGGCAAGGCTATTGGTCTTGGATATTCCGCTTTCGTGTCTAAAGCGTTCGGCAGTGATTACGTTTACGCTTTTGCAGGCTCAAAGATTTCTATTATGGACGGTTATGCCGGTATGAGCGTAGCGTTCAACACCTTCGATAAAGAAGAACTTGCAAAACTTGAAGAAAAATACGCTGACGCGCAAGATGCGTTCAACAGCGCTAAACTCGGTTGCGTTGATAACGTTATTGAACCTGAATTTACCCGTCAATACGTCATTTCCGCACTTCAAATGATTCTTAACTAAGAGGTGTAGAGTATGAACAATCCTGTAGCAAACGGATTATTCGTTTTAGTGCTTGGTATGATTGTTATATTCGTAGGTATGCTCGTAATAGTTACGTCAGTTTCTATTTGCGGTAAACTTATGAGTAAAGCAAACGGTGAAAAGAAGGCAAAGCCTGTTAAAGAAGTTAAGGCTGAGCCTGCTCCCGTAGTTCAAGAGCAAAGCGAAGAAATTCCAACTCATATTAAAGCGGCGATAGTTGCGGCAATATCCGCATACTATTTTGACCAAAAGTCAAATTGTGACTTTATTGTAAGAAAAATTAAACGATTCTAAGGAGATTTATAAATATGCGTAAATTTATCGTAACTATTGAAGGAAAACAATACGAAGTAGGTGTTGAAGAAGTTGGTGGCGTTTCCGCTCCCGCTCCAGTTGTAACTGAAGTTAAAGCGACTGCTCCCGTTGCTACCGCTCCTACGGCTGCTCCTGCTCCCAAGGCTCAAGCGCCCGTTAACGGAACTAAGATGGAAGCACCGATGCCCGGTATGATTAAGGCTTACAAAGTAGCAGAAGGCGCTACCGTTAAAGAAGGTGACGTTATTCTCGTTTTAGAAGCAATGAAGATGGATAACGATATCACCGCTGTTTGCGATGGTGTTGTTTCGTTTAAAGCAGCTGTAGGTTCGAACGTTAACACGGGCGACGTTATGGCGGTTATCGCTTAATTAGGAGAAATCTATGCTCGATTTATTCTCGTTATGCGCTGGGTTCGGGCAGGAAATAGGCGAGGCGATAAATAACCTTTGGCACAGCACTGGTATTTATTCTTTATTCGGTGGCGATGCTAACTGGCAAAATATCGTTATGATTCTTATTTCCTTCGTGCTCGTTTTCTTAGCGATTGTTAAAAAGTTTGAGCCGTTGCTCTTACTCCCGATTGCATTTGGTATGTTTATCGTTAATATTCCGGGTGCTTACCGAATTTTATTCGGTACAAAGGGCTATATAGTAACGGACGCTATGACTAACGTTGAAGTTGCAAGAGGAACTTTAGACGAACTTTTGGCGATTTTCAGTTTACAAGAAGGAACAAGCCTTGAAGCGTTACAAGAATTCCTTGCAACGAATTCCGTTCAACTTTCTACTAATAACGTTATTTATAACGCAAATTCTTTGGTTATTTCAACCGAACAAGTTATTAGAGATCAAGGTTTATTCTACTATATCTATAAGGGTATTGACTGGGTTCTCTTCCCCCCGATTATCTTCCTTGGTATCGGCGCGATGACTGACTTTGGTCCGCTTATTGCTAACCCCAAGAGTATGCTTATCGGCGCTGCGGCGCAACTTGGTATTTTTATTACCTATTTTGGAGCAAGGCTTTTAGGCTTTACCGGTATGGAATCAGGCGCAATCGGTATTATCGGTGGCGCAGACGGTCCTACGGCTATTTACGTTACTAAAAAACTTGCCGACCATTTACTTCCCGCAATCGCAATCGCGGCTTACTCTTATATGGCGCTTATTCCGCTTATTCAAAAGCCGATTATGAGGCTTTTCACAACGGAAAAAGAAAGAAAAATCAAAATGAAACAATTAAGGCGTGTTTCCAAGGTGGAAAAAATCGTGTTCCCCTTGCTCGTAACCTTAGTTGTTGGCTTGATTTTACCCGATGCTATACCGCTTTTAGGTATGCTTATGTTCGGTAACTTATTAAAAGAATCTGGCGTTACCGAAAGGCTTGTAACAACCGCATCGAACGGTCTTATGAACACAATCACTATTTTCTTAGGTCTTATGGTAGGTTCTAAGGCAATCGGTTCTGTATTCTTATCGCTTGATACTATTATGATTATAGGTCTTGGCTTGTTTGCATTTATGCTTGGCACAATCGGCGGTTTATTAGTTGCAAAACTTATGAACAAACTTTCAGTCGGTAAAATTAACCCCCTTATCGGTTCGGCTGGTGTTTCGGCAGTACCAATGGCAGCGAGAATTTCGCAAGACGTTGGTAGAGAAGCAGATCCCAACAACCACTTACTTATGCACGCAATGGGTCCGAACGTAGCAGGCGTTATAGGCTCTGCTATCGCAGCAGGCGTACTTCTTGCTATGTGCGGTTAATATTAGGAGAAAATTATGTCTAAAAAAGTTTTAATTACAGAAACAATACTTCGTGACGCGCATCAATCACAAGCGGCAACCCGTATGCGCATTGACGAAATGATTCCGATGCTCGAACAACTTGACGATATCGGTTACTATTCACTTGAAGGTTGGGGTGGCGCAACTTTCGACAGTTGCTTACGCTTTTTAAACGAAGATCCTTGGGATAGACTTCGCACCCTTCGTAAATACATAAAGAAAACGCCTATTCAAATGCTTCTTCGTGGTCAAAACCTTTTAGGTTACAAGCACTACGCGGATGACGTTGTTGACAAGTTTGTTGAAGCGTCTATTAGAAACGGTATCGGCGTTATCAGAGTGTTTGACGCGCTTAACGATGAAAGAAACTTAGAGTGCGCGATGAACGCTATCAATAAGTATAAAGGCGATTACGGCGCTGTTTGTGAAGCAACTATCTGTTACACCACAAGCCCCGTTCACACCAACGAATACTTTATCCAAAAAGCTAAAACCCTTGAACAAATGGGCGCGGACAATATCTGTTTAAAAGATATGTCTAACATTATTCTTCCTTATACCACTTATGAACTTATAAAAGGTATGAAGAAGGTTTTAAAACCCACAACCAAGATTCACCTTCACACTCACAATACCACTGGTACTGGTGAAATGGTTTATCTTAAAGCAATTGAAGCTGGTTGTGATATCGTTGACTGCGCTTTATCCGCTATGGGTAACGGTACTTCTCAACCTGCAACCGAACCTTTCGTTGCAACCTTAAAAGGTACTGAATACGATACTGGTATTGATATTGAAAAACTTGTTCCTATCAACGAACACTTCAAAAAAGTATCTCAACGCCTTGAAAAAGACGGTATTTTAAATCCGAAGGTTAGAGGAATTGACGTTAACACCCTTATTTACCAAGTACCCGGCGGTATGCTTTCCAACCTTATGAGTCAACTTCAACAAGCAGGTAAGCTCGATAAACTTACCGAGTGTTTAGCAGAAGTTCCTAACGTTAGAAAGGACGCTGGTTATCCTCCTCTTGTAACTCCGTCTTCTCAAATCGTTGGTACTCAAGCGGTACTTAACATTTTACAAAACGAACGTTACAAAATGGTAACTAAGGAATTTAAGGCTCTTATGAAGGGTGAATACGGTAAACTTATCGGCGAACCCGATCCTGAAATTCTTAAAAAGGTTGTTGGCAACGAAAAGAGAATTACTTACCGTCCTGCTGACGATATTGCTCCTGAATATGAAAAGTTTAAAGAAGAAATGAAGGAATACTACACTCAAGAAGAAGACGTGTTGTCTTACGCGCTTTTCAACCAAGTAGCAATCAATTTCTTCAAATATAGACTTGCAAGAGATAAAAAGGTAGATGCAGACGCTGCAAAGTCTGAAGTTTATCCGGTATAATAAATGAATTTATTATTATGTAACGATGATGGAATTTTTAGCGAGGGCATAAAAGCTCTCGCTAATATTCTAAAAAAGAACCACCAAATCACGGTAGTAGCCCCGACGGGAAACCGCTCGGGCTTTTCGCGTTCAATGTCGTTCCATAAAGATTTAGAGATTAAAAAAGTAAACGCAATAGATGGAGTGGAGTGTTATTCCCTTTCAGGAACACCCGCCGATTGCGTTAAATTTGCTTTAAACGTTATCTCAAAAAAATTTGATTTAGTGGTTTCAGGGATAAACGGCGGGCCAAACCTTGGCAGTGATATAAATTATAGTGGAACGGTTAACGCTTGTTTTGAGGCGTGTGTTGAAGGTGTTAAATCAATAGCCTTTTCTAACGTTGCATTATCTAATTATAAGTTTGATCAAACCGCTAAAATAATTTCCAAAATCTTCGATAAACTCGTTGAAAATGCAAGTTCTGAATATGTGCTAAACGTCAATATTCCAAACGTTTGTGAAAGCGAAATTAAAGGCGTTGTATTTTGCAAAGCAGGTGTTTGCAAGTATTCCGACGGGTACGTTTCTTCAAGTGAAGGAGTGTATAAACTTATTGGAGAACCTATTCCGCCTACCGAAAAAGATATTGGAACTGACGTTTATTATTCTTATAATAATTTCGTTACGGTTTCGCCGTTAACCCCGTCTGTAACAAACGAAAAAGCGCTTGAAAAGTTAAAGGATATAAAGTTTTAATGAAAGTTATAGTTATAGGTGGTGGCGCATCGGGTATGATTAGCGCTATCATGCAAAAAACACTCGGACACGAAGTTGTTTTGATTGAAAAAAATGAAAAACTCGGCAAAAAACTTTATATAACGGGTAAGGGAAGGTGCAATCTCACAAACGATTGTGACGTTCAGGAATTTTTGCAAAACGTTGTTAGTAACTCTAAGTTTATGTTAAGTTCAATTAACGCTTTCACCCCGTCTGACACGATGGCGTTTTTTGAAGATTTAGGGCTTGAATTAAAAACCGAAAGGGGCAATAGAGTGTTCCCTTTAAGCGATAAGTCAAGTGACGTTATTAAGGTTTTGCAAAACCGTTTATCAACCTTAGGCGTTGACGTGCGTTTTAATGAAACTGCGCTTTCACTAAAGGTTGATGGAGATAGAATTTTAGGTATAATCACCGATAAAAGCGAATATTTTGCGGATAAGGTTATCGTTGCAACAGGTGGAATTACTTATCCTTCAACAGGTTCTACCGGCGATGGTTTTAACTTTGCAAAGTCGGTTGGGCATACCGTTACTAAACTTTATCCATCGCTTTGCGGTGTTAATTTAAAAGGCGAAGATTACAAAGCTTTGCAAGGCTTAACGCTTAAAAACGTTAGACTTTCTTGCAAAGTAAACGGCAAAGAAATTCACAATGAAATGGGCGAAATGCTCTTTACTCATTACGGAATTTCAGGGCCGTTAGTTTTAACGACTTCAGCCCTTATTGCAAGGCAAGGCGACTCAAAAATTACGTTTAGCATAGATTTAAAACCCGCTTTGTCGGATAAGCAGTTAGACGATAGAATTTTAAGAGATTTTGCGCTCAATAAAAACAAAGAATTTAAAAACTCTCTCGATGCGCTTTTACCTAAGGCGCTTATCCCGCTCGTTATCAAGCGTTCGGGTATTCCCGAATATAAAAAGATTTCGGTTATAACTTCAAAAGAACGTGAAAACTTATTAAACGTTATCAAAAACTTAAACTTTGAGTTTAACGGTCTTAGAGGTGTTAACGAGTCGGTTATAACGTCGGGCGGTGTTTCCGTTAAGGAAATAAACCCAAAAACGATGGAGAGTAAAATTATAAAAGGTCTATATTTCGTTGGAGAAGTTTTAGACGTTGACGCTTTTACCGGCGGTTTCAACTTGCAAATTGCTTTCTCAACGGGGTATTCGGCAGGAACACAGGAGTAAATTATGATAAATATAGCGTTAGACGGTCCCGCTGGTAGCGGTAAATCAACTATTGCTAAGGCAATATCCAAAAAACTTAATATTTTATATTTAGATACGGGCGCAATGTATAGAGCGTTCGGTCTTATGGCGTATAGATGCGGAGTAGACGCTAAAAACGCCGTAGAAGTTGAAAAAATACTTCCTTTAGTTGATATTAAGGTTAAATACGTTGACGGCGCTCAGAGAACTTATCTCGGCGATGAAGACGTTTCCGAAAAAATCAGAGAAAATCACGTTTCTATGCTTGCATCCGCCGTTTCCGCTCATCAATGCGTTAGAGAAAAACTCGTTGAACTTCAACGTGAAATCGCGTTGGGAACAGACTGCGTTTTAGACGGCAGAGATATAGGTACTCACGTTTTGCCTAACGCTAATTATAAATTTTACGTTACCGCTTCACTTGAAGAAAGAACGGATAGGCGTTATAAAGAATTAGTTGCAAAAGGTCATACGGTTGATAAAGACGCGTTGAAAGAAGAAATTGCAACGAGAGATTATAACGATTCTCATAGAAAGTTTGCCCCCCTTCGCCAAGCGGATGACGCCGTTTATTTGGATACTTCTAATATGACTGCTGAAGAAGTTGTAGATTTTGTTATTTCAAGGATAAAATAAGGAGATACGTTATGTTATATTGGATATTAAGACCGATTTTGTACGTGTTCTATAAACTTTTTTACAGGGTTAAGATTTTCGGAAAGGAAAATTTAGTAAAAAAAGGCAAAAATATCGTTGTTTGTAACCACCTTTGTAAGATGGACGTTTTCGTCGTTGCTGCAATGTATCCAAACAAAACTATTTTCTTAAGTAAAATAGAGTGGTATGAAAATAAATTCTTTGGCGGTATTTTGAAAAAACTCGGCTCAATTCCGCTCGATAGAGATAAACCGAGTATTTCAAGCATTAAAGAAGGTTTGCAAGTTTTAAAAGATAACAAAAGGCTTGGTATCTTCCCTGAAGGAAGAAGAAATTTTGAAACTAACGACCTTCAAGAAATTAAGCAAGGCACTGCTATGTTTGCCGTTAAAGGTCAATCTGAAATTACGCCCGTAATCATTTACGATAGGCTTAAAATGTTCAAAAAAGCATACGTTATCGTTGGAAAACCGCTTAGTTTTGAAGAATATTACGGCGAGCGTTTCACTCCCGAAGTTTCAGAAAAATGCACTCAAAAGTTAACGGATGAAATGCATAGACTTCAAAAAGAACTCTTTGCTAAAGTTGACGAAATTAAGGCAAAAAAGAATAAAAAGAAATGAAAGTAGTATTAGCTAAAAACGTTGGTTTTTGCAAGGGTGTTCAACGCGCGATCGACGCGGTTTTAGGTGTTAAAGATAAGCCGGTTTACGTTTTAGGTGAAATTATCCACAACGAAAAGGTTTTAGCCGATTTGGAAAATAAAGGCGTTATAACGCTTGATAGTTTTGAAAATTTAAAGAGTGGCGATACTTTAGTAATTCGTTCGCACGGCGTTGGGGAAGAAGTTTTAAACACTCTTGATAAAATGGGCGTTAACGTTTTAAATCTCACTTGCCCATTCGTTATGAAAACGCAAAAAATCGTAAACGAATATTATAAAAAAGGTTATCAAATAATAATTTACGGCAAGCGTGATCACCCCGAAGTTATAGGTTTAAACGGTTGGTGTGCTAAAACAGCCATTATCGTTGACGATAAAAATTCAGTTGATTTATCTTCTATTTCGGCTGAAAAAATATGCGTTGTGGCGCAAACTACAACCTCACATGAAAAATTTGCCGAATTTTTGAAAAATTTCGATAATATTCACTCAAAAACAGTTGAGATTTTTAAAACAATTTGTTATACTACATTAGAGCGTCAGAAAGAAGCGGAAACTTTATCTACTAAATGTGACGCTATGATCGTTATCGGCGGTAAAAACAGTAGCAACACTCATAAACTTTATGACGTTTGCAAAAAAAACTGCGATAACACTTATTTCGTTTCGTCGCCCGATGGGCTCGATTATAATAAAATATTAAATCGCTATAAAAGCGTTGGAATCGTCAGCGGAGCGTCAACTCCGATAGGCGAATCTATGGAGGTTTACTTAACAATGTCAGAAAAGAATATCAACACTATGGATGAAGCAATCGAATTACTTGATGAGAAAAAGGCTTTAAAAAGAGGCCAAAAAATTAGCGTAGTTATATCTCAAGTTAACGACGATGGCTTAAAAGTTTACTTAGACGGAAAAACTGACATCACTTTACCCAAAGAAGAACTCGCATGCGAAGTTTACGATAAAGCAGTTTACGAAGCAAAGAGCGAAATCGAAGTTGTAGTTATGGCTACTAAACCCAAACTTGTTTTATCCGAAAAGCAAATTCTCGTTTTAAAACAAGAAGAAGAACTCGTTAAAGAACTTAACGAAGGTAAAATCGTTAACGTTAAGATTGACGGTTTCAATAAGGGTGGTTTAGTTGGTAAGTTCGGTGCGTTCGACGTGTTCGTTCCTGCAAAAGAAATCAAAATCGGTTACGTTAGTGACCTTGAAAAATACGTTGGTAAAACCTTAAGAGTTAAAGCTCTTAAAGTTGAATATACTAACAGAAAGAAAGAACTCGTTGCTTCTCAAAAGGTTATTTTAGAAGCTGAAAAGGCTGAAAGAGATGCTGAAAGACTTGCTAAGGAAGAAGCGTTCTTTGCATCCGTTCAAGAAAATGACGTTGTTACCGGTACAGTTGCAAGATTTGCAAGTTTCGGCGCATTCGTTGTAGTTAACGGTTTTGATTGCCTTGCTCACGTTTCCGATCTTTCTTGGACTGGTGTTAAATCTCCTGCTGACGTTTTTGAAATCGGTAAAGAATACGATTTCGTTGTATTAAAAGTTGATAAAGAAGCTAAGAAAGTTTCTATCGGCTACAAGCAATTACAACCCAAGCCTTGGGATAGCGTTTCTGAAAAATACGCTGAAGGTGACGTTGTTACCGGTAAGGTAGTAAGAATCGTAAGCTTTGGCGCTTTCGTAGAACTTGAAAAGGGCGTTGACGGTTTAGTTCACGTTTCTCAAATTTCTCACGAATTCCTTGAAAATCCTGCATCTAAACTTAAAGTAGGTGACGAAGTTAACGCTAAGATCTTAGCAATCGACGTTGAAAAGGAAAAAATCACTCTTTCTATCAAGGCTTTATTAGATGCTCCTGTTAAAGAAGAAAAGGTTGAAGAAAAGCCCAAGAAGGAAAAGAAAGCTAAGAAGGAAGACGATGATGAAATTCACGGTTGGACTGAAAGTTCTGACACCGGCATTTCAATTGCTGAACTCTTAAATAAGTAATAAATTAACCACCGCAACTGCGGTGGTTTTTATTTTGCATTAACGTTAAACTGTTTTTTTAACAAAAACGAAAAATTTATTCAATTTATACTTAATATAAAATCAATCCTATCTTGCATTTATTATAAGATTATAGTATAATATAATAAGGTTGGTAGGTGTTTTTTATGGAATTGAATAAAATTTGTCAAGATTTTAACCTAAAAGGCGAACTTTTAGATTACGAGCTTATAACGAGTGGTAATATTAACTTGACTTACAAGGTTTTTATGCAAGATAACGGCGAGATTTCGCAGTATCTCTTGCAAAAAATTAACCGTAACGTTTTTAATAACCCTGAAAAAATTATGGAAAATATTAAAAACGTTAACGATTATATTGACAGTCGCCATAAGTGTGAAGACTTGTTCGTCTTGCATTTTTTGCATAGCGTTAAAGGCGAGCCTTTCGTTATTGATGAAGATAACGGGTTTTGGCGTGCGTGTAAATTTTTTAACTGCGCTTGTTATGACTCTCCAAGTGATTTAGGCGTTATTGAAGAAGCAGGTAGGGCGTTCGGTCAGTTTCAATACCTTTTAAACGGGTTTGACGCTGGAAAGTTATTCGTTACTATTCCAGATTTTCACAATACGGAAAAAAGGATTGCAGATTTAGAAAACGCGCTTTTATTTGCTCCAAGCGATAAAGTTGCAGTTGCAAAATCAGAGATTGAGTATATTTTGTCTAATAAAGACTTGGGGTTAACTCTTAGCAAACTTTTTAGCGATGGTAAATTGCCGTTACGAGTAACCCATAACGATACAAAGTGCAATAACGTTATTTTTGATAAGGAAACTTTAAAAGCGCTTGCAGTTATTGATCTTGATACCATTATGCCGGGATTGTGCGCTTACGATTTTGGCGATGGCGCTCGTTCAATTTGTTCAACAACCGATGAAGATGAACAAAACTTATCCTTAGTTTCTTTTGATTTGGATAGATTTGATAGGTTTTCAAAAGGTTATTTAAAATATCTCAAATCAACGCTTACCGATTTAGAAAAGCAAATTCTTCCTTTAAGCGTGTTCGTTATGACTTACGAGCTTGCTTCAAGGTTTTTAGAAGATTACTTAAAAGGTAACGTTTATTTTAAAGTAAATAACGATGACCACAATTTGCATAGAGCGCGTTGCCAAATTGCGCTTTGCAAAGATATTATAGGCAAATTAAACCAAATGGAAAATATTTTAAAAAAATATTTATAAACAATGTCGATTTTAGAAAGTTTGTATAGCGGAACTACGCTTAAACAACTTAATATTGAACAGCTTAAAGTTTTATGTGATGAAATTCGTGAGAAGATTATTTCAACAACCGAAAAAAACGGTGGGCACTTATCGTCTAATTTAGGTAGTGTTGAGCTTACCGTTGCTATTCATTACGTTTTTGATATTCCCACCGATAAACTTATTTTTGACGTTGGGCATCAGGCGTATACACACAAGATTTTAACTGGTAGACTTAACGAGTTTGAAAATATTAGAAAAAAGGGTGGGCTTAGTGGCTTTCCCGATCCTTTAGAGAGTGATTCCGATGCTTTTTTAGTAGGGCACGCCGGCACGAGTATTTCAGCAGGGCTTGGTTATTGCCGTTCGCGTGATTACTTAAAGGAAGATTACTTCGTTATCAACGTTGTTGGCGATGCTTCGCTATTTAACGGCGAAAATTTAGAAGCGATAACTTCAAATTTAGATAAGCCCAAGAAATTCCTTATCATTTTTAATGATAACGGTATGTCTATAGGTAAAAACAACAACGGATTATATAAACTCGTTTCAAAAATAACTATTAGAAAAAGTTACACCAGATTTAATTCGTTTTTGCAAAAAACGATTGGAAAAACCTTTATCGGTAAATTTTTACGAAAGATTAAGCGCTCTATAAAGCGTTCCCTTTCAAGCAAGGCTTTCACTGATAATTTAGGGCTTAAATACGTTGGTAAGTTTGACGGGCACGACCTTAAAACGATGATTAAGATTTTATCCGACGTTAAAGAATTTGGCGCTCCAACACTTTTGCATTTGCAAACGGTAAAGGGTAAAGGGCACGAACAAGCCGAAAACGATTCTTCAAGATTTCACGGTGTTTCTAAAAATCTTGCCCCATCGGAGCATTATTTTTCAGATGGAATATCAAAAATCTTGCAAGAGCAGATTATAAAAACCCCAAATCTCGTTGCGATAACCGCAGGTATGAAAGACGGGGTTGGTCTTGGCGAATTTGCCTTGAGTCACAAATCTTCTTTTATTGACGTTGGTATTCAAGAAGAACACGCCGTAACTTTAGCCGCTGGTATGGCGAAAAGCGGAACTAAACCCATAGTTTTTATTTATTCAACCTTCTTGCAACGCGGTTACGACCAAATCGTGCACGACGTTTGCATGCAAAACTTACCCGTTGTGTTTATGATTGATAGAGCGGGTTTAGTTGGGGCAGACGGTAAAACGCACCAAGGTGTTTTTGATTTATCGTATCTTACCCATATTCCAAATTTAACGGTGTTATCGCCTAAGAATTTATCGGAACTTAAACGAATGCTAAACTATGCGATAAGTAAAAATTCGCCCGTTGCTATTCGTTACCCAAATGGTAAAATCAACGATATATTCGAAGAAATTGAAGAAAATTCTTTTAATAAGTTTGAAGTTTTAAAAGGCGATTTATCTTGCGATAACGTTATTTTAGCGGTTGGCCCACGCGCAATTTCAATCGCGAACGAAGTTTCTTTAACGGTAGATAAAAGCGTTTTAATTGTAAATGCAAGAACTGTTAAACCTCTTGATATAGGCTTATTAAATAGCGTTAAGGATAAGAACGTTATAACCGTTGAAGAAAACTCAATTATCGGTGGTTTTGGTAGTTTAGTTCTCAATTACTATTCAAGCATCAATTCAAATACTAAAGTTTCAGTTGTTGGCGTTAAAGATGAGTTCGTTCATTTAGGCACGGTTGACGAGCAACTTGAATTTAACGGAATAACGAAAGACAATATCATTAAACTTATTAAGTAAAGTATAAACACATAAGGAGAAATTATGGATTTCAACGTAAATTCCGTAATGCTATTTGCTCTCGTCGCGGTTATCGTTTTGGTGGTACTCGGTCAGTCCGTTTACTTTTTATACAAGGCATTAAAACGCGCAAAGCAAATTGGAATATCAAAATCTGTTATTAAAAAGACGATAACTTCGTCTGCAACCTTTACTATTGCGCCAGCGGTTTCAATACTCGTTGGCGTTATTTCACTTTCAGTTTCGCTCGGAATTCCTTTACCTTGGCTTAGACTCTCGGTAGTTGGTTCTCTTTCCTATGAAACCGTTGCGGCTGGGGCGACGTTAGAGTCTATGGGGCTTAGCACTGCAAACCAAGTTTTAGATCCATCCGTTTTCGTTACGGTTGCTTTCGTTATGACGATTGGTATTGCGCTTGGTCTTTTCTTAGTTCCCATTTTAACAAAGAGAATACAAAAGGGTATGGTTAAACTTGAAAAAAGGGACAAGCGTTGGATGGAAATTTTCAATAGCGCGATGTTCCTTGGTATGATTTCCGCCTTCCTTGGCTTCGTTTTCTGTGACGTTACTAATTTGTTTAGATCGTCAGAGTGGCTCGCTCTTAAAGGTATTTCAAGAACTTCGTGCCTAATTCCCGTTTTCGTAATGTTAACTTCTGCTATAACGATGATAATTCTTGGTTTGCTTTCTAAAAAGACTAAAAAACGTTGGATAACCGATTACGCGTTACCTATTAGTTTAATTATAGGTATGGCATCGGCAATTCCGTTTACGGCGTGGTTGGCGTAAGGAGGGTAAGGTTATGAAGAAACAAAATTTATCTTATCTTGATTCCGTTCATAAAGACGGTTTAGTTTGGGGGCTTGCCTTATTTGCGTTAATTTTCTTATTCCCTATTGCTTGTTGTCTTATATTTTGGACTTTGCCTAACTGGGAAGGGTTATGGAAAGGTTTAATTGCGGTTGCTCCTATGTATTGGGCGGTTGCTCTCGTTGAAGTTTTCACTTACGTTCCTATGCTTGGCGCAGGCGGAGCGTATTTATCCTTCGTTACGGGCAATATTTCAAATTTAAAACTTCCTTGCGCGCTTAACGCTATGGAAATTGCAAACGTTAAACCAACGAGTGAAGAAGGTGAAATTATCTCAACGATTTCTATTGCCGTTTCAAGCATCGTAACAACGCTTATTATCATTATCGGCATTTGCTTAATCGTTCCGCTCACTCCCGTTTTACAATCGCCCGCGCTTTCTGTGGCGTTTGAACAACTTCTCCCCGCTCTTTTTGGTGGGCTTGGTATAGTTTTCGTTTCAAAAAACGTTAAACTTGCAATATTCCCTATTATTTTAATGCTCGTGTTGTTTATTGCCGTTCCCGCGCTTGACGCTGGTATGGTTGGAATTATGGTTCCCGTTGGCGTTATATTTACTTTAATCGTTGCGAGAATTATGTATAAAAAAGGATTGATTTAATATGTTTTTATACGTTTTGTTAGGTGTGTTAGCCGTATTTATATTATTTTTAGCGGTGATTTTCATTAGGGCGCTAACTTTTAAACCATACGCAAGCCCCGAAACTCATGAATCGGCTATTGATTTTGACGGCGACGTTGCCGTTGAAAATTTAAGGCAACTTGTTAAGTGTAAAACGGTGTCAAACGTAGATAAGTCTTTGGAAGATCCCGCTGAATTTGATAAGCTTATTTCCCTTCTTCCTAAGTTATATCCACACGTTTATCCGCTTTTAGAAGTTAAAACTTTCAAAAGCCGTGGTATTTTATTGAAATGGAAAGGTAAAAAATCTGAAAAACCTTCGGTAATGATGTCCCATTACGACGTTGTTCCCGTTGACGAAGATTCTTGGTTAGTTCCCCCGTTTGACGGTGTTATAAAGGACGGTTTGTTGTGGGGGCGTGGTACTTGTGATACCAAAATAACCTTAAACGGCGCATTGTTTGGAGCAGACAACCTTGCCAAAAATGGTTTTGTTCCCGAGAACGACGTTTACTTTGCCTTTTCCGGCGAAGAAGAAATTAACGGCGATTTCCCAAATGAAACCGTTAAATATTTTGAAGAAAACGGAATTGTCCCTGAACTTGTGTTAGATGAAGGTGGAGCAGTTGTTGAAAACGTTTTCCCGGGCGTTAAAAAACCTTGTGGTTTAATCGGTATTGCCGAAAAGGGCATGATTGATATTAAATATACCGCAAAATCAAACGGCGGGCACGCTTCCGCGCCAAAACCGCACACGCCTGTTGGAATACTTTCAAAAACTTGTGTAAAGGTTGAAAATAAACCTTTTAAGATGCGTTTATCAAAACCCGTAAGGCAAATGTTTGATACGCTTGGTAGGCACTCAACCTTTGCTTATAAACTTATATTTGCAAATCTTTGGTGTTTTGGTTGGATACTTAGTTTACTTGGTAAAAAATCCGGCGGGGATATAAATGCGCTAATTAGAACTACCGTTGCGTTTACTCAAATGAAAGGAAGTTCCGCTCCAAACGTTATTCCGCCCGAGTGTTCAATGGTTTCAAATATGCGTTTAAACCCCGATGAAACGGTTGATTTTGCTTTTAGCGAAATTAAAAAGAAGATAAGAAGCGATGATATTTCCTTGAAAATTTTGCACTCGGTAAATCCAAGCAGGGTTTCTAAGGTTGATTGCGAATCTTACGATAAAGTTGCAAACGCTATCGTTTCAACGTTTAAAGGTGCTATCGTTTCGCCGTATCTTATGGTTCAATGCTCCGATAGTAGAAGTTATGGTAAAATTTCCGATAAAGTATATCGTTTTTCCGCTACTGACTTTACTAAGGAAGAACGCGCTTGTATTCACGGCAATAACGAAAAGATTAGAATTGACGCGGTTAAGCGCTCAGTTGAATTTTATATAAGATTATTATCTAAATGTTAAAAAATACGGCAATTTAATTGCCGTATTTTTACCTATTATGGTTGTATAAACGATTTGTTTATGTTAAAATATCACTATGAACTATATTGAACTTACAGTATACACAACTCACGAAGCCGAAGAACTTATTTCTTCTAAACTTTGGGAATACACCTCTTACGGCGTTGCCGTTTGCGACGAGAACGACGTTTTGGAACTTATCGAAAAGCGCCGTAACACTTGGGATTACCTTGAAGATGGGGTAACGGCAAGCGTAGGCACGGGTATAACGCTCGTAAAAGCGTATTTTGATATGAGTGACGGAGATGAAAAAATTTCCGCCGTAACGCGCGAATTTTTCGCTATGCGAGATAATGCAAACGGCTATTTAAATTTTGGCACTCTTGAAACGGCAAAACGCATCGTCGACGGAGATGACTGGATTGAAATTTGGCGCAAACACTATAAACCTATGAAAATAGGTGGAATCGTCGTTTGTCCAGAGTGGATTGATTACGAAAAAACTGCTGGCGAAAAAGTCGTTAAAATTGACAGTAATATGGCGTTTGGCACGGGCGAACACGAAACGACGTCTATGTGCATTGAGTTTTTGTCAAATTACGTTAAAAACGATTATTCCGTTATTGACGTTGGCACGGGTTCTGGCATTTTAGGTATTTCTTCCGTATTGTTAGGCGCAAAAAAGGCTGTAATGACGGATATTGACGTTGTTGCCGTTGAAACGGCTAAGCGCAACGCCAAACTCAACGGTGTTGAAAATAACTGTATAATAACCTTAGATAACCTTTTAAGTGGGCAAGACGCGGTTGGCGATATAGTTGTTGCAAATATAACTGCGGATATATTGTGCGTTCTCGCTCCTAATATGAAAAAGCACGTTAAAAAGGGAACTTTGCTTATTTTGAGCGGTATTTTAAAAGAAAAGGCGGAAATGGTTATAGAAACCTATTCAAACCTTGGTTATAAAGTTGTTAATTTAAAAAATAAGGGCGAGTGGGTTGCGCTCGTTATGGAAACTCTATGAAAGCGGTTGTATTTACGCTTGGTTGTAAAGTTAATTCTTGCGAAAGTTCTGCTTTATTAAAGGGTTTAAAAGATTTGGGTTATGAAGTTTGTGAAGATTTAACTTTTGCCGACGTTTATATTATAAACACTTGCGCCGTTACCAAAGAAGCGGAGAAAAAATCTCGCCAAGCGGTTGCAAGGGTTAAAAAACAAAATCCTAACGCTAAAATTATAGTAACGGGTTGCGCTTCCGAACGAGATGCCGATAGTTTTTTGGGTAAAGACGGGGTTGAAGTTGTTACGGGAACGTCATCTAAAGAAAAAATATTAGAACTTCTTGATAAAAAAGGTAAGTTTGTATTTTCGCCTGAAACGTCTTATCACGAACTACCTTTACCTGAAACAACAAAAACGAGAGCGTTTGTTAAAATTCAAGATGGTTGCAATAATTTTTGTTCCTATTGTATTATCCCTTATTTAAGGGGGCGCAGCCGTTCAAGAGCGCCAAGTTCGATATTAAACGAAATCAACCTTTTAAATCCGCTTGAAACCGTTTTAACGGCAATTAACCTTTCGGCGTATAATTTTGAAGGGCAAACGTTAACCGACCTTATAAAGTTGCTTGGTGGCGTTAAAACAAGAATTAGACTTGGTAGTTTAGAAGAAAACGTTATAACGGAAGATTTTTTGATCGCTCTTTCTAATTTATATGACTTTGCTCCGCATTTCCATCTTTCGTTGCAGTCAGGCTCGGATAAAGTTCTAAAGGCGATGAATAGAAAATACACAAGTGAAGAGTTTAGGCGTGGGGTTGAACTTATTAGAAAGTATTTTCCAAACGCCGGCATCACAACAGACGTTATAGTTGGCTATCCAACTGAAACTGATAGTGATTTTGAAGATAGTTATAATTTCATAAAAGAAATAGGTTTTTCAGATATTCACGCATTTAATTTTTCGCCGAGAGAAGGCACGGTTGCATATAAGTTAAAAGATATTGACGGGTGTGTAAAAAAAGAGCGGTTAAACAGATTGCTTGAATTGAAAGAAATTTCAAAATCATCGTTTATATCGAAAAATACGCAAACTTTTCAATATGTTATAATTGAAGAATTTGACGGTGAATTTTCAGTTGGCTATACTGCAAATTATATTAAAGTTTACTTAAAAGGCGAATTAAAACCAAATAAGTATAAAGTGAAAATTTTATCTAAATTTAAAGATGGCGCTCTTGCCGAAATACAAGGAGATTGATATGGAAAATTGTTTATTTTGCAAATTTGTTTCAAAAGAATTAAAAACGGATATTTTGTATGAAGACGATAATATGATCATTATTAGAGATATCGCGCCTCAAGCAAAAAATCACTATTTGGCTATTTCTAAGGCGCATTTTAAGTTGTTTGAAGAAATGACTGAAGAAAACGCTATAATGGTTAAAGAAATGCTCAAAACTATTCCTAAACTTAAATCTTTGTTAGGGCTCGAAAACGGTTATAGAATCGTTGTTAATCAAGGCGATGATGCAGGTCAAACCGTTCCGCACCTTCATATTCATATACTTTGCGGTCAAAAAATGGAGTGGCATCCCGCATAAGTTGAAAAAACAGCGTTATTTTAATTGACAAAACTTTAAATATTGAATATACTAATAATGTTCTTAACGAATACTAACTGCAATCGGCAAAGGGGGGTTGAAGAAATGTCCACTATCAGAGTTGGTGAAAACGAAACGTTAGATAGCGCTCTTAGAAGATTTAAGAGAAAATGCTCGCGTGACGGTATTATTGGTGATTTGCGCCGTAAAGAATTTTACGAAAGACCTTCCGTAAGAAGAAAGAAGAAGGCTGAAGCAGCAAGAAAAAGAAACGTTAAAGGCTAAAAAATATTGTTTTTTACATCCGCAAAACTTGTTTTTGCGGATATTTTTTTGTAAATGGAGAGTTATGGACGGTAAAAAGAGTTTAAAAGATTACGCAAAAGAAGCTAAAAAGCGTTTAAAAAGTAATTTTTGGCAAGATTATAAATCTAAAGTAACGTTAGAAAGTGAACGCGCGGAAGAAATAGGTACTACTAAATCAAAAGTTGTGGAGTACTATCAGAGTAAAGTTGCGGTTTCAATTCGCGGTGTAAAATCAGAAGACGAAGATTTTTATAAGAGGGTTAAAACGCTAATTGAAAAGTGTGGTGACGTAAGCGACGCGTTAGGTAGACTTACCGATAAAGAAAAGTTTAATTCTTTGTCTTACGAAGGGAAACAAAGATATATGCTTGAACTTTCCGAAAAATATAGAAAGGCAAAAGAAAGATATTACAATGAATTACAATTTGAAAAAACGATATAATTACTTTTAATTTGTAATTTATATCTATTTATGTTAAAATTAAATAAAAGGATTAACTTATGATATTCGGTAACTTAATCGGCGGTATAATTTTACCGCTCGTGTTAAAACTCAGAGATAACGATCCTGTTTAATTTGTAGCGATAAAAAAGACTAACGAATTTCGTTAGTCTTTTTTTTGTAGTTAAAATTATATACGCCTAATTTTCGTTGTTATTTTGATAGTATTAGTTGTAATTTAACACTAATTTTCATTAAAAACTGTCAAAACCGAGCGATTTAGTTAAAAATTAGATTTGTCCGTTCTATAAAATTTGGTTACTTAATACAATATAGCGTGATTGATTTTTTATCGGACAAAGTTAGAAAGGAAATAGCATGCTTTCAAGGGCGTGGGCTTAATGAAATTAGGCTTAGGAGCGGTTGTCCTATAACGTTAAAGGTTAACGGTGAGACAGTTACGATTGAAAAATTGATTATATCAAGTGAAGATATAGAACAAGCAGTTTTAAAACTATGCAAAAATTCGCTATATTCTTACGAAGATCAGTTAAAAAAGGGGTTTTTAACGAGTGAATACGGTGAACGCGTTGGAATTGCGGGCGAAGTTGTTAAAGAAAACGGCAATATCCTAACGATAAAAAATTTCACTTCACTTTGCATAAGAATTCCAAGCGAAATTAAAGGAGTTTCAAACGAATTTTACGACAAATTTTATTCTAAAACTTTTGGTAACGTTTTAGTTTTATCACCGTCAGGCGTTGGGAAAACAACTTTTATTAGAGATTTAATAATAAATTTGAGCGATAAAGGCAAAAAGGACGTGGTTGTTATTGATGAGCGAAACGAAATTTCTTTAAAAACTGGGAAAGAAAGTGTTTTTAATGGCAAGTCGGTTGACGTTTTAACTTTTGCCGATAAATCTTTTGGGTTTAATCAAGCGGTTAGAACGCTAAATCCGAGCGTTATCGTAACGGATGAACTCTTTTCTGAGAAAGATGCAGTTTCGGTTGTTGATGCAATTTACGGCGGAACTATGGTGGTTACTACCGCGCACGCAAGCACTATTGAAGGGTTTTTTAATAGAAAACGGCTAAGCAGTTTAAAAAAATCAAAGATTTTTGATTATTACGTTGTTATTAAACGTGACGGTTCTTCACGAATTTATGAGTATTTTGATAAAAATTATAATAAGATATGTTTTTGATTAAATTTTCAGTTGGGGTTTTGTGCATTGTAACTTGCGTTAAGATTGCGTCTATTAAAGCAAGCAAGATAAAAAGTGAGTTGAATTTTTACGATTCGCTCGTTATTGCTTGCGATTCACTCATTGCTGGGCTTAGTTACTCAAAAGCAACGCTAAAAGAAATTTTAAACGTTGATTATCCAAGTGAATCGTTTAGAGTTTTAATAAAAAATTTTCTAAATGAAGAGAAAATTGAAATTTTTGAAAACTTAACTGAAGATGAGAATTTAAAAGTAAATTCTTTTTTATATTCGCTTGGTAAAAGCGATGCAAAAACGCAAAAAACTTCGGTTTTATCGTATAAAAACGAATTTTTAAACAAGCGTGAAGAAATAAAGAAGAAATACGATAAAAATTATTCCTTAATACTTAAAATAGGTTTTTCGATAGGTTTAATGCTTTTTATTTTGGTGATTTAATGGACTATGGTATAGATATAATTTTCAAAATTGCCGCTATCGGCATAATAATAACGGTTATTTGCCAAGTTCTTAAAAAATCAGATAGAGATGATATTGCAACGCTCGTGAGTTTAGCAGGGTTGATAATTGTTTTAACACTCGTTATTTCAATGATAAGTGATTTATTCATAAATATTAGAGATATTTTTGGTTTGTTTTAATGGAACTTATAAAAATTTCGTTAATTGCGGTTGTTGGAGCGCTACTTTTTATCTATTTAAAAAGCAATTCATCAGATCTTGCAGGTTTAGTGGTTGTTGCAACGGGTGTTTTGATTTTACTCTTAACCGTTGATTACGTTATTGAAACGGTAACTTTTTTTAAAAAAATAGGGCAAAACACCGGGATTGACTCGTCATTTTTAAAAATAATAGTAAAAATTGTTGCAGTTTCATATCTTGCGGACTTTTCTTCTTCACTTTGCGCTGATTTAGGCTCAACAAATTTAGGGGAAAAAGTCAGTTTTGCAGGGAGAATAATTATATTTGTACTGTCTTTTCCTATTTTCATAAATTTATTTAACGTTATAACTTCTTTTATTAAATGAAAAAATTTTTACTATTATTTTTAATCGTTTATCTTATCTTTCCGCTAACTTCTTTTACTGCAAAAGCCGAAATAAAAGGGAATATCGACGATAGCGTTAACGACGTTTTATCTGGAATTAACGATGATGATTTAAATAAAATAACCGAATATCTAAACGGAATTTTAGGCGAAGAAAAATCAATTAAAGATAGAATAGTTGAGTATATAACGGGGGATAACGCCTTTAATTTTAATGGGTTTTTGAGTTTTATAAAAAATGCAATTTTTAGTGGATTTAGAGAATCAATAGGTATAGTAAGCATTATAATTTTTATAGGAATTTTATATTCAATTATAAATATAATAAATTACAAAAAACACGATAATAACGGAAATAATACAATTTATTTTATTTTCTATTCAGTTGCTTTAACTTTGTTTATTGAACTAATTTATAAAGTAAACGTCGTGGGCGATGGGCTTATTAAAAATTTACAAAAAACGGTTGAACTTTCCTTTCCTATAATGATAACGCTTGGCGAGTTTTCAGGTGGATTTGGAACTATGCTTTTTAAGCCTTTATCATCAATAGCCTCGCTTCTTAGTTCAAATTTATTTAGTAACGTTTTTGCGCCGATAATTTCAGTTTGTTTTATTTGCGTTTTGATAGGCAATCTTTCGGAAACGGTTAGGCTTAATAATCTTAATAAAACTTTACTTTCGTTTATTAAGTGGACGCTTGGTGTTTCAACAACGATTTTTACTTTATTTATCACGGCAAAGGGTATCGTTAATAGTCAATACAACGGGTTATCATTTAAAATTTTAAAGTATGCAACTGGTTCTATGATTCCTATAGTTGGAAATTTTATTAGTGGTGGGTTAGACGTTTTAACCTCATCAGCAATTCTCGTTAAAAACTCTTTTGGGTTTATAAGCGTTATATGCATAATTTTTAATTCGTTAAAGGCGGGCTTTACGTTATTATCGGTTTCCTTTATTTTAAAATTTAGCGTTTCAATATGCGAGCCGTGTTTAGATTTAAAATTTGTTAAACTAACTAACGGAATAAGCGAAGTTTTTAACGTTTATACGGCAATATTGTTCTTTTCGGGGTTTGTTTACGCTGTTACTTGCTTTTCTATAATGAATTCAACTTCGTTGGTGATTTGATGAATGATTATTTCTTGTCAACGCTGTCAGTTATAGTAATTCTTGCGTTTTTTGATGCAATAGTCAGTAAAACCAAAAATGGCAAGTCAGTTAAAATAATAATTTCGCTATTTTCAACCTTTTTGTTATTGTCGCCCATTTTAAAAGTGTTTAAAGGTGGCGATTTTAACTCTAATTTAAGTTCTATTTCATATTACGAAGAGTATTTAAACTCGTTAGAAGATGAAGTAATGCTTAGCAAAATTAAATTTGCTCTTAATAGGGGAAATTTAAACTTTAATGACGTTTTAGTTGTGTATGAAAATATCGAAAGTAAAAAAACACTTATCAAAATTACGATTTTTTTAAGCGGATCGGTTATAAATGATGAAAACGAGAATATAAATATGTTAGAAAACGTTAAAAAGTTACTTGAAAACACTATTGACGTTAACAAAGTTGAGATAGAGATTGAAACCGTTAGATGATTGCAAAGTAAATAAAAAAACAAAATATAAATTAAAAAAAGAATACGTTTTTATTATCATTTTAAGCGTAGTTGCAATAATTATTTTTATATCGGGATCGTCTATATTTTCATCGGTTAAGGGTAAAAACGCCACGGCTTCAACTTATGAAACGGCGCTTGAATCTCGGGTTGAAAGTCTTTTAAGAGAGATCGAAGGCGTTGGAAAAGTTAAAGTATTTATTAACGCTAAAGTGATTGAAACCGATAAACTTTCGGCTAACCATAGCGCGTTAAAATCGCTGGAAGAATCGGCAATTTTTGCTAACGATACACAAGATTTAAATGAGTTAAACGTAAAAGTAATAGGCGTTATAGTCGTTTGCCAAGGGGCAGATAAATTAAACGTTAAAGTAACGGTAACTGAAGTGATAACTACTGCGCTTTCAGTTTCCGCAGATTCAATAAGAATCATAAAAATGAAATAAAAAGGAGAATTACTATGTCAAAAAAGAAAAAAATTATCATTTTAAGTTCGATGATAGCGTTGCTTGCAGTTACTGCCGTGTTTAACTTCGTTTTATCTGGTAATGCCGTTGTAAACGATTCGGTTGGGGCAAGTTATTTTTCGGAATACAAAACCGAGCGCTCATCTTCTCGAAACGAACAAATTTTACAGCTTGATAAAATTATTGCCGAATCGGACGATGATTCTCAAGTTAAAGAAACAGCGCTCACTCAAAAACTTCAACTTACCGCGCTTACCGAACAGGAACTTAGGCTTGAATCTCTTATTAAGGCACACGGTTATGAAGAGGTTGTTGTAACTATGAGTTTAAACTCGCCAAACGTTAACGTTGTGGTTATAGATAACGAGTTTGATCAAACCGATGCCGTTAAAATTTATTCAATTTTAACTCAAAACAACCAAATTGATGCGGAAAATATAAATATTATTCCGTATCTTTGATAAAAACGCTATGTATTTTGAAAAATTTATGCTATACTAATAACAAAGTTATTATTTAGCGAGGTTTTTATGAGGGCAAAAAAACCACTTCAAAATTATGAAGTTACTGGAAAAGTTAATTATAACGACGGTATTGTTAAAGGTATAGTTGTTCTTGCCGTTTCTGAAGTTCAAGGCGTTTTACTTAAAAACGGCAAAAAGGAAAAGGATAAACTTGATTTTATCGAAGTTGATTTTAATGGGAATAACGTTACAGTTAAAGTAACGGTTGACGTTATTTTTGGCTTTAACGTTCCAGACGTTGCTTTTGACGTTCAGGAAAGTGTTAAACGTAACGTTGAAGCGATGTCAAGATATAAAGTTAGTTCCGTTAACGTTCACGTTGACAGTGTTGTATTTCAAGACGGGGCAAACGCTTAATAACAAAACTGCCACAACTTTAGTTGCGGCGGTTTGTTTTATTTTTTGAGGTTGATATGAGAAACAAGGCGAGAGAAGCAGTTTACAAATTATTATTTAGCAATCAGTTTAACGACAAGTTTGACGATAATTTAAAACTTTTAATTTACAGCGAAGAAGGTTTATCCGACAAAGCGATTGAGTTTGCCGATTCGCTTCTCGATAGTTTTTACGCTAATGAAGATTCAATTAACGCGATTATTTCAGACTTAGCGAAAGGTTACAATTTTGAACGCATTTACTCAATGGATAAGTGCGCTTTGCAAATTGCCGTTACCGAGATGACTTATATTAAAGATATTCCGCATATAGTTTCAATTAGCGAAGCTATGGAACTCGTTAGAAAATATTCAACAAAAGAAAGCCCAAATTTCGTTAACGGTATTTTGGCTGAATATAAAAAGCAGTTGGAGAATTGATATGGTATTACTTGACGGTAAAGGTTTTTCAAAAGAACTTAGGGTTACGATTAAGGAAAAGGCTGAACTTTTTTTAGAAAAGTATGGTAGGAAAGTAGGGCTTGCGGTTGTTATTATCGGCGAAGACCCTGCATCTCAAATTTACGTTAGAAATAAAATTACCGCTACGGAAGATTGCAGTATGAAGTCTTTCTCGGTAAGGCTTCCTGAAAGTATTTCGCAAGAAACCGCTGAAGAAGAAGTTAAAAAACTTGCGTTAAATCCTGAAGTTGACGGTATTATTGTTCAACTTCCACTTCCCAAAAAGTTTGACGCATCAAAGATTTTAGCGCATATTCCCGCCGAAAAGGACGTTGACGGTTTGTGTTCTTTAAACCTTGGCAAACTTTTTAAAGGCGAACAAACGTTAGCGTCTTGCACGCCTTACGGCATAATAAAACTCTTAAAGAGATACGACGTTGACTTTACTGGTAAAACGGCAGTCGTTATCGGTAGAAGCAATATGGTAGGCAAACCTATCGCGGCGCTTTTACTTCACGAAAACTGTACGGTAACCGTTTGTCACTCTAAAACACCAAATATTGCAGAAGTTGCGAAAACTGCGGATATATTAGTGGTTGCAATAGGTAAGAGCAGGTTTGTTACCGCCGATATGGTTAAAGACGGGGCTATCGTCGTTGACGTTGGTATGAATAGAGAAGAAGGCAAACTTTACGGCGACGTTGATTTTGAAACCGTTAAAGAAAAAGCGTCGCTCATTACCCCCGTTCCCGGTGGCGTTGGTCCTATGACCGTTACTATGCTTATGTATAACACCGTTGTTGCAGGTTTTAGGAGCAAAGGCGATAATGAACTTCAATAAGCGATATAGCGACTATAAAGAGATTTTTGAAAATGAACTTAAATCTCGCATAGAAACGATAAATTCTTCAAATCAAACGTTAAAAGACGCTATGGTTTATAGTCTTACCGTTGGCGGTAAGAGAATTAGGCCTGTTATTATGCTTGCCGTTGCGGAAGTTTTGTGCGTTGATTTCAACAAGGTTTTGCCGTTTGCGGTTGCGCTTGAGTGTATTCACACCTATTCGCTTATACACGACGATTTGCCCGCAATGGATAACGACGATTTGCGCCGTGGTAAACCCACCAACCACAAAGTTTTTGGCGAGGCTATGGCGATTTTAGCAGGTGACGCACTCTTAAATTACGCTTACGAGATTGTTTTGCGCTCTATAACCGACAATAATTCTTTATCGGCTGGTAGGCTTTTAGCCCTATACGCTGGCGCTTTTGGTATGGTTGGCGGACAAGCGCTTGATATTTTATCAGAAAACGAGTTAAAAAGTGAAGCAACGCTCTATAAAATTCACGAAAATAAAACGGGTAGGCTTTTATTAGCGTCAACCTTAATTCCAAGTTGTTTATGCGGAAATGAAGGGTTTGATAAACTTTCTCAGTACGGAAAGAATTTAGGCTTGCTTTTCCAAGTGACTGACGATATTTTAGACGTAACGTCTTCAGTTGACAAACTTGGCAAAACCATCAATAAAGACGCAAACGAAAATAAGCTTACTTTCGTTACGTTATACGGGCTTGACGGCGCTAAAAAATACGCAAAAGAGTATTACGAAAAGGCAAAACTTGCGATTTGTGATTTTGAAGAAAACGAATTTTTAATCGGGCTTTTAGATTTTATTATCGGCAGAGATCATTGATATGAGGTTGGATGCATTACTTTGTAAAGAAGGGTTGTTTCCTTCGAGAAATAAATCCGCTCAGGCGATAAACGAAGGCGGAGTTTTGTATCGTGGAAAGATTGCAAAACCTTCGTTAGACGTTGAAGATTTATCTGAAGTTACCATTCTTGACCGTAAAGACGCTTTTGTATCAAACGGTGGTTATAAACTTAAAAAGGCTCTTGATGATTTTGGATATAATCCAAGTGGGTTAACGTTTGCCGATATAGGCGCGTCAAACGGTGGATTTACCGATTGCCTTTTAAAGAGTGGAGCAAAGAAAGTTTACGCGGTTGACGTTGGCGAAACTCAGCTTGAACAAGTTTTACTTTGCGATAGCAGGGTTATCGTTAAAGATAATCAAAACGCTCGGTTTTTAACTGAAGAAACGCTTGGAGAACGAGTTGACGGCGTTACCGTTGACGTGAGTTTTATCTCGGTTACTTATATTTTAGAAGGCATCAAAAACGTTTTAAAAGACGGTGCGGTAGCTTTAATACTTATTAAACCGCAGTTTGAGTGCGGTAAAGAATATCTCGGCAATAGCGGGATAGTTAAAAATGAACGCGCAAGGCATTTAGCCATTAAAAAAGTTTACGAAGCGTGCTTAAATGTTGGGCTTTTCGCCGTGGATATAACCACTGCGCCCATTAGAGAAAAGAAAAACGTTGAATACGTTATAATGCTTAAAAACTCCGATAAAAACGGGCTTTTGAGCATAGAGGACGTTATAAATAAAATTAGGTGAAATTATGAAAGTAGGAATTTTTATCAATACCACGAAAAGTGAAGCAAACACAACTGCGAGCGCTTTTGGTAAAGCGCTTATGGATAACGGCATCAACTATAAAATCGTAAATCTTAAAGAAGACTGCAAAGACGTTGACGTTATTGCGGTTTTCGGTGGTGATGGAACTATTTTAAGAGTTGTTGAATACGCTTTTGAATACGATATTCCCATTTTAGCGGTTAATATCGGCACGGTAGGGTTCTTAAGTTGCGTTGAGGCAAACGAACTTGAAAAAGCCGTTGAGCTTATTAAAAACGGCAAAGACTACGATAAGCGTTCAGTAATGAAGGTGGTTGTTGGCGATAAGAAGTATTACGCGCTCAACGAAGCGCTCGTTCAAAGATGTTCGCAAGACGTTTCTATGAACGAAGTTGCAAAACTTTCTCTTACCATCGGCAACTGTTTCGTTGACAAATACTTTGCTGACGGTATTATTTTGAGTACGCCAACTGGTTCAACTGCATATTCGTTATCTTGCGGTGGCTCTATTATGACTCCCGACCTAAACGCGTTTATCGCAACGCCCGTTTGCGCGCACTCCTTGCATAGCCGTCCTATAGTATATTCCGATTCAAGCGTTGCTAAGGTTAAGATACTTGACAATTCTTCTAAATGCGCTTTATACGTTGACGGTAAGTTCGTTAAGAACTTAAAAAAGACTGACGTTGTTGAAGTTTCAAGAAGTAGAAAAATGATCAAATTCTTTAAAACTCAAGACAATTTCTTTGAAAAACTTTTGATTAAACTTAACAAGTGGAGCGAAACTAAATAATGTCAATATACAAACGTCGCGAAAGAATTAAACAGATTATTGAAGAAACCGAAGTTAACACTCAAGGCGAACTTGCAAGAATTTTATCGCTTGAAGGTTATTCAGTAACTCAAGCAACTGTTTCAAGAGATATTAAAGAACTTGGTTTAATTAAAGAAAAGGGCAAGGTTTTAAATTATAGATACGCCCTTCCTGACGGGCTTAAAAAGGTTTCAGAAGATAAGGTTATTCATCTTCTTAAAACTTTTGTTATTTCCGTTTCGGTTGCCAAAAATTTAATCGTTGTAAAAACGCTTGAAGGTCACGGATCTGCGTGTGGTATGGCGATTGATAAACTCTCGTTAAAAGGCGTTCTCGGTTCAATTGCGGGCGATGATACCTTGCTTATCGTTGCCGAAAGTGATGAGAGCGCAAAATTTGCTGAACAAACGATAAAAGGTACGCTAAAAGTATGATAAAAAGTATTCGCATACAAAATATCGCCCTTATTGAACTTGCTGAAATTGATTTTTTTGGTGGGCTTAACGTGTTGTCAGGGGAAACTGGCGCAGGTAAAACGGTGATTATAAACGCGATAAATTTTTCTCTCGGAGCAAAAGCGGATAAAACGCTTATACGCTACGGCGAGAGTTTTTGTCAAACGGAAATTTGTTTTTGCGAATTAACTGACTATACTAAAGAACTTTTAACCGAATACGATATTGAGTTTGACGATGAGATTATCGTTAAGCGCAAGCTTACCGTTGAAGGTAGGTCGGATATTAGGGTAAACGGAACGTCGGTTACCTTAACAATGCTTAAAAAACTCACGTTATCTCTTTGTGATATTTACGGGCAAAGCGAGCATTATTCCTTGCTAAGCGCTTCTAATCAATTAAAAGTTTTAGATTCGTTTATAGGTAACGATATTGAACTTTTAAAACAAAAAACGCTCCCTGAACTTGAAACCATTAAAAAATCTACCGCTATTTTAGAGCAAAACGGTGGTGACGAGCGTTCAAGGGCTATCCGTATGGACGTTTTGTCCTATCAAATTCAAGAAATTGAAAAGGCGGAGCTTTACGACGGGGAAGAAGATGAACTCCTTGAAAAAAGTAAAGTTTTTAAAAATGCTCAAAAGATAGGCGAGAGTTTATCGGTATTAAACTCGGCAATAGTGGAAGACGGTGGCGTTTCGGATATTTTATCAACCGCTCTTTCAAAGCTATCGCAGATAACTGATTTTTCAAAAGACTATCAAGACGTTTACGATAGGTTATATTCCTTAAAAGCCGAAGCGGAAGACTTGGGTTACGTTTCTGAAGATTTGCTTTCAAATATAGATTTTAACGAAGAAGAAAAGGTTAGAATTGAAGAGCGTTTAGACCTTATAAAACAGATGAAACGCAAGTATGGAAACACCTATGATGAGATAATGGAATTTTATCAAAAATCGCAGGAAGAATACGAAAATTTGCAAAATTTTGAAACGCTATCTAAAGAGTGTGAAAAGGCTATTTTACAAGCAAAAACTAACCTTAACAATATCTATAACGATATGTTTAATTTAAGGAGTTTAAGCGCAGTTAAATTTTCAAGCCTTGTTGAAGATGAACTTTCAACGCTCGGTATGAAAAGCGCAAAGTTTAGCGTTTTAGTATCTCGAAAAGACGGCGAAGTTTTATCATCTAACGGCGATAGTGAAGTTGAGTTTTTATTTAGTGCAAACAAGGGCGAACCGCTTAAGAATATGACTAAGATTATAAGCGGTGGCGAAATGAGCAGATTTATGCTTTCGCTTAAAATCGTTTCAAGCGAACTTGGTGGAACTTACGTTTTTGACGAGATTGACGCTGGTATTTCAGGCGAAGTTGCAAAAATCGTTGCTCAAAAGTTTGTTAAGCTTTCTAAAACGGCTCAAATTATTACAATTTCGCATTTACCGCAAATCGTATCTTACGGTGATAATAACTATCTTATCAAAAAGATGGAAAACGGCGATAAAACTAACACAACGATTAAAAAGCTTGATGAAAATGGTAAAATAGAAGAAATCGTTCGTTTAACTGGCGGTGGAGATATAGAAGTTGCGCGCTTAAATGCAATTTCTTCAATCGCAACTGCAAACGAATATAAAAAGTCAATATAAAACGCTAAGTAAAAAACTTAGCGTTTTTTAATATTAAAAAAGCAACGCTTTTGGCGTTGCTTTTTATCTTAGTACATGCCACCCATGTTGCCTTGTGGCATCGGGGGTTCTTTAGAAGGAATATCGGTTACGATAGTTTCGGTTGTTAAGAGTGTTGATGCAATAGATGCTGCGTTTTGAAGGGCAGAACGAGTAACTTTCGTTGGGTCGATAATGCCTTTTTCAACCATATCGCAGTATTCGTTGTTGTACGCGTCAAAACCATAGTATTTGTTTTCGTTTCTTAAAATATCGTTTAAAATAACCGAACCGTCAAGACCTGCGTTTTTAGCAATTTGTCTAACGGGTTCTTCAATAGCGCGTAAAATAATATCAGCGCCGGTCTTTTCATCACCAGTTAAAGTTTTTGCTAATTCTTTAATGGAAGGAATAGCGGTTAAAAGGGCAGTACCACCACCGGGAACGATACCTTCTTCAACGGCTGCTTTAGTAGCGGCGAGCGCGTCTTCAATTCTAAGCTTCTTTTCCTTCATTTCAACTTCAGTTGCCGCGCCAACGTTAATAACCGCTACGCCACCTGCAAGTTTAGCAAGTCTTTCTTGTAATTTTTCTCTATCATTATCGGAAGTGGTTGCTTCAATTTGAGTTTTGATTGCTGCAACTCTTGCTTTGATTGCTTCGGGATCTCCGTTGCCACCGATAATGGTAGTGTTATCTTTATCAACCTTGATTTGAGTTGCTCTACCAAGCATATCAAGGGTAACTTGTTTAAATTCAATGCCAAGGTCGGTAGAAATTACTTGACCGCCTGTTAAGATAGCAATATCTTCAAGCATTGCTTTTCTTCTATCGCCAAAGCCGGGCGCTTTAACAGCAACACAGTTGAACACGCCTTTTAACTTGTTAACAACGAGCGCTGCAAGAGCATCGCCTTCAACGTCTTCTGCGATAATTAAGAGTTTTGCGCCTTGTTGAGCGATGGGTTCGATGATGGGAAGAATTTCTTGAATAGCGGAAATCTTCTTATCTGTGATAAGAATAAGGGGATTATCGTAAACTGCTTCCATCTTGTCGGTATTAGTTACCATGTACGCTGAAGCGTAACCACGGTCAAATTGCATACCGTCAACTGTGGTAAGTTCAGTCTTCATAGTCTTGCTTTCTTGGATAGTGATAACACCGTCGTTTCCAACTTTTTCCATAGCGTCACTAATAAGCGCGCCGATTTCTTCGTCACCCGCGGAGATTGACGCTACTTGAGCGATAGCCTTTTTGTCCGTAACGGGTTTAGAAACGGATTTGATTTGTTCAACGGCAGTGTCTACTGCCTTTTTAATACCTTTTTTAAGGATAATGGGGTTTGCGCCTGCCGCTAAGTTTTTAAGACCTTCTCTAATGATTGCTTGCGCTAAAACTACTGCCGTGGTAGTACCGTCACCAGCAACGTCGTTAGTCTTGGTGGAAACTTCTTTAACGAGTTGAGCGCCCATATTTTCAAAAGCGTCTTCAAGTTCGATTTCTTTTGCAATAGTAACACCGTCGTTAGTGATAAGGGGAGCGCCGAACTTTCTATCTAAAACAACGTTTCTTCCCTTAGGACCAAGTGTAATTTTAACGGTATCAGCAAGGGTGTTAACGCCTGCTTCTAACGCTTTTCTTGCGTCTTCGCCGTACTTAATTTGTTTTGCCATATCAATCCTCCTTAATTATTCAACGATTGCTAAAATGTCGCTTTGTTTAATGATGGTAAATTCCTTACCGTCAACTTTAAATTGACTGCCAGCGTATTTTGCATATAAAACAACGTCGCCAACTTTAACTTGCATAGTAATTTCCTTACCGTCTATAATTCCACCGGGGCCAACTGCAACAACGGTTGCCGTTTGTTGGCTTTCTTGAGATGCCGAAGGAAGAATAAAACCGGTTTTAGTGGTTTCTTCCTTATTGTTTTCAGTAACCACAACCTTATCGAATAACGGTTTAATATTCATAATTTAACTCCTTAAATTTATTTTTTAGTAATTTAGCACTCTACAACTAAGACTGCTAACTCTATTATAGTCGTATAAATAATTTTGTCAATAGAAATGCGCCAAAAAAAAGAAAAAATTTTGTTGAAAAGGGTGTTAATTAAAAAATAAAAATGTATTGCAATAATGTTTATATTATGTTAAACTATATTATATATGAATATGGAGATAACTATGAACAAATGGGATAAACGTTTCGCCGATATGGCAGATTTTATAGGCGAGTGGTCAAGTTGTTATCAAGACGGTAGGCACGTTGGCGCTGTTATCGTTAAAGATAATAGAATTTTAGCAACGGGTTATAACGGCGCGCCTTCTGGGGTTGTTAGTTGTAAAGATAAAGGGGAATGTTTGAGAAAAAAACTCAATATTCCGTCCGGTACGCGCCAAGAAACTTGTTACGCCGTTCACGCAGAGCAAAACGCTATTTGCCAAGCGGCTAAAATGGGCATTTCGGTTGACGGTGCAACTATTTACGTTACTCATCAACCTTGCGCAATCTGTACGAAAATGATTATCAATTCGGGAATTAAAAGGGTTATTTATAAACACGGCTATCCCGATGAATTCTCCGTTGCGTTACTTAACGAGGCGGGCGTTGAACTTATTAAATTTGAAGAATAAGGAGAATTAAAATGGAAAATAAAAATCCTATCGTAACGATTAAACTTAACGACGGTGGCGTTATCAAGGCTGAACTTTACCCTGAAATTGCTCCAAACACCGTTAACAACTTTATTTCTCTTATTAAAAAGGGTTATTATAACGGAATTTGTTTCCATAGAGTTATCCCGGGCTTTATGATTCAAGGCGGTTGCCCAAACGGTACGGGTACTGGCGGCCCTGGTTATTCAATTAAGGGCGAGTTTACTTCTAACGGCTTTAAAAACGACTTAAAGCACACCCGTGGCGTTCTTTCTATGGCAAGAACGATGATGCCTAATAGCGCAGGTTCTCAATTCTTCATTATGCATGAAGACAGCCCGCATTTAGACGGTCAATACGCATCGTTTGGTAAGGTTATTGAAGGCATTGAACAAGTTGATAAGATTGCCGAAACTAAAACTGACTGGCATGATAGACCTTACGATGATCAAATTATGAGTGAAGTAACCGTTGAAACTTTTGGCGTTGAATACGCTGAGCCTATTAAGGCTTAATTTATTATAAAAGGATATTAAATTATGATTTTAGCAAAGAACGAAATTATTTTAAACGAGTGGGATTACGCAACGTCTAATAAGTATAAGGCTCACACTCAACACACTTTAACCGTAACTAACAAGCGTTTAGTTTCAAGTGTTGCAAGCAAGCGTGGTGTTTCAAGGCGTGAAGTAGCAATTGAAGCTATTCAAAACATATCGCTTCGCCACGAAAAACCGTCAAAACGCGGTCCTATATTAAGAATTTTATTATCTTTGATAATAATAGGCGGTTGCGTAGCGTCTATAATTCTCTTTAAAAAGCCTTTCGTCTTGCCCGTTGCGTTATTTGTTTGCCTCTTAGGTTTGGGCATGTTTTTAGATGCTGTGCTTGATTTGAACCAAGGTTTCTTCTATATAGAACTATCAACTAATCAAGTTTCTGAAAACGCCGTTATGAGCGTTGGTTATGAAAAACTTAAACAAAGGCTTTACGCTAAACGCAAGTTTAGAATTAAAGTTGATAATGAAAACGCGCGCGATATTATTGAAAAACTCGGCTCTTATATATTTGAACAAAAGTAAAATAAAAATCTACGGATAGTTTCCGTAGATTTTTTTTGTTATTTAATTCTAAAATCTTCCGATATAAAGGGAACGTAAAGCGATTTTGACTTGTCAAGTATTCTTGACGTAAAGCGTTCGTTATAGCGCTCGGAGAGTTCTAAGTCGTTAAGGTTAGTGGTAATAATCAAATGCTTTCCCTTTTCAATTCTATTTGAAACGAGTGATAATAAATATTCAACCGTAACGTTTTTATATATGGGTTCAGTTCCTAAATCGTCGATAATAAGTAGGTCAGCTTCGGACAAAACGTCGTAAATAAGGTTTCTATCAACTTCTGACGTGTGCATCTTGATAAAGATTGAATTGAGCTCCGTTGAAGTTAGAAAAAGCGCGATATAACCGCGTTTTTTAACGCTACTAAGCACACACTTTGCAAGTTCTGTTTTGCCAGTTCCAACGTTGCCTAAAAAGATTAGGTTGTTAATTTGCGTGTTAGGGAAATTATCTGCATAGTTTTTAATAACCTTAAACTGTTTAATAAGCGCAGGGCTTTGAATTAACTTTGAAAAATCTCCGCCTTTAACTTCGTTAACGCCAAGGCTTTCTAATGCAAAGTTAGTTAAATATTTATAATAACACTTGCAACGCTTTCCGTTTAAAATACCCGTATCTTTGCAAAGGTTACACTCGTATTTAACGGGCGCTAAGGGGAGAGAATTTTTAAGGGTTTCAATCATTTTTTTATAAACTTCAACTTCGGTTGAAAGTTTTTTGATTTGATCGTTATCTTCTAAATATTCAGCCTTAGCAAGCAAAAACTTAACTTCGCCAAGTTTGTTTTCAAGTGAAACGTATTCGTCGTTTGCGCTCAAAATCTCGTCGTTATAACGTTTAACGGCGTATTTTTCGGCTTTAAGGTCGAAATATTTATTATTAACTTTATCAATTAAAATCTTAGATTTTATCATTATTACACCTTAAAGTCTTCAAAGCGCTTTAAAAGATCGTCAAGATTGCTTTGAGTGTATTTTCTTTCGTTTTCAAAATGAACGGTTTTAGAAGGCGATTGCTTGGTTTGAACGGGTTGAGATTCAATTTCTTTTACCGTGAAGATATTTGCGCTTTTCCAATTTGATAAAACGCTATTCATATATGCGATAGGGTTAGCAGTGTGGGCGGAACGCTTTGCCGCTTCTAAAATCATATCGTCGGTAAAGTTCCAGTTTCGCCAGTTTTCAAGATTTTCTCTATCCCAAGCGTTCGGTTTACGAGATGCGCCCGCGTAAGAGAGAAATTTCTCGATAAATTCGTCGTTTTTATTGTGCCTTTCGATATATAAAGTTATGCTTTGAACGGTGATCAAGCCGAGTTTATAGAGTTTTAAAACGGTTTCGTTCATAAGTTCAAACGTGCGCTTGTTTTTTCTAAAACAATAGTCGGCGATAAATAAAAGGGTGTTACCGTCAAAACCCATTGCGCGCCAAGGCGAAACGTAAGTTGCTAAAACGTTATCTAAAACTTCAATATAAAGCCCAAGTTTTTTTGAGATTTCAAGGCAAAGATCGAAAAGTTCCTTCTTGGTTGCAAAGTAAGATTTTGCATCTTCAATAGTGAAAATTTTATTAGAATAGAGTTCTTCGATGGTTTTATCAAGTTTTTTAATCGTTTTGCACTTGGTTGTTTTTATAATTTCAAGTATAAAAGAGTGCTCGTAGTCAAGTTTTTCAGTCCAGTGCTTATATAATTGCATATCTTCAATTTCGGGCATTTTAGTTGTTTTTAAAGCCTTTAAAACTTCTGAAAGTTCGCCTGAAGATACGAAATATCCGTTGAGTTCATCGTTGATAAGTTCAACGGTTGTAATTCCGCGAGAAATGAAATCTTTTGTAACGGATAGGATATATTTATATCCTATATTGTCACCTTTAAGCCCTGCGCAGTATTTAATAATTATAAGCAAAGCGTCGGGTTTTAAAGAGGTGTTTTCCATTAAATTGAAATATTCGTTATATTCCGTTACGGAAATCATACGCCCCGTGATAATTGATTGAACGGATTTTGAAAACTCCTCGTATTTTTCGGGATTAAATCTTCTGTATTTTGAAGTTGACTCGTTAAGAGGGTAGTAATGAACTGCAAACGGCGTTTCTGAAACGATAGATAAAACACCGTATTCATCCCAATACTTAAAGCAATCGATAACTTCGCTTTGCTCTAAATTTAAAACTTCTGAAAAGGCGGGTAAGTCAAGTGAGAATTCTGAATTTTGACACAGGTAAAGACCGTAAAGATAAACTTTTACGGCTTGATCGGGTGCGTCTGGCAGATAGTTTTGAATAAATTGATTATCAAGTATTGTTTTACCAGATTTACTATTTTCTTTTGAGAAAGTACAAAACGACATAATACACCAAATTTTTTTAAGTATATAAATAATATACTAAGTTTAAAAATAAATCAAGAGATATTTTCAAATAATTTTATTTTACTATATTTAGTGTTCGGCAAGTTTTTTCTAACTAAAATTTTTTAAAAAACACAATTACTCAAACAATAATAAATAAAATTGAAAAAACTTTAAAATATGCGATAAAACCGTTAAATATGAAAAAATTTCAAATATTAAAGATTTTTGCTTATATTTAATATTTAAAATATTTTATAAAAATATTATAAAAAGGCTATGAAAAATTTTTAATTTGGTGTATAATAAAAACCGCTAATTATTTTTAAGGAAACGACTTGCATGGCTAATGAAATCTTAACGCCTATAACTTTATGGGAAGGGTTTGACGATACTTTACCGCTTAAAGAAACGGTTTTAAAAAGCGAAACCATTGGTAGCGCTGTTTTTAATTACGTTTATTTTTCTGGTAGGCAAGTTGGTAAAAGCAGAGTTAGAATTTACGGTGTTTACGCTAAGCAAAAAAAGCCGAAGTCTGACACGATTATTATTTTGCCATCAGTTAGCGACGCGTTCGACGTTGACTTGGTTAGTTACTATTCAAATCTCGGCTTTAACGTTTTAACGGTTGACCTTTGCGGTAAGCGTGACGGGGCAACTGATTTTACCGTTTACCCTGAAGATATTTCTTACGCTAATTTTAATACTCGCGGTACGACTATGGATTTCGTTGACAAAACGGCAAAAGAAACTTGTTGGTACGAGTGGTGCGCCGTTGCAAGATACGCAGTTTCCTATGCAAAAGCGGATAATCCTAACGGTAAAATTGGCGTTTTAGGTTTAAAACACGGTGCAAACGTTGCTTGGCAACTCGTTGGAACTGACGATAGGGTAAGCGCCGCTGCGTTTGCTTACGGCGCGGGTTGGCTTGCTTATAAAGGAGTAAACAAGTTTACTCAAGAAGAAATTCAGCTTGACGACGAGCGCTGTAAATTTATCGCGGGGGTTGACGCGCACTCTTACGCTCAGTTAGTAAAAGTGCCAGTGTTATATTTAGGCGCAACTAATAGTTACGAGTTTGATGCGGAAAGGGCGGTTGACACCCTTCAACGCGTTAATAATCAAAACAAATGTTGGCATAACTTTGTTAATTCTTCGGTAGACACGCTTGACGAATACTGTTTGGCAGACGTTAACTATTTCTTCTTAAAGCATCTTTCCGGAAAAAGAATAAAATTGCCAACAACCCCTAAACTTTCAGTTGAAGTTGACGGGGAAGACGTTTATTATACCGTTGAATATTCTAATTTTGACGAGGTAAAGAGCGTTCAAGTATACGCAAGTAGTAACGATTACGAGCCTAATAAGAGAGTTTGGTTTATGCCCGTTCAAGTTGATAGTGAAGACTGTAAAATAACGTTTAAAAGGCGACTTTACGGCTTTGTTGACTTTGATATTGCTTACGCCGTTGTTAAGTATAAAAACGGTATGGCAGTAAGTTCAAAATTTTCTTTTGAGAAGATTGAAGTTAATTCAAACTCAAAAATTCCAAGCGTAATTTTTAGTTCTTCAAGGCTTATGACAACGTTTATCATAGATAAATTTAGCGGTAAAAGGCTTGGTAACGTTTTCACTAAAGAAAAACTTAGAGAATACGTTAGCGGTCCGCTTGGCATTTTGGGAATTTCTACTAAAAATACGATTTCTTCTTATGCGATAAAGAACTTTGCATCAACTTTAAGCGACAGTTCCTTTATTAAGTTTGACTCTTTTACGCCTATTTCAGATACGGTTACCATTAAACTTTTGTCATCAAACGGCTTTGAATACGTTAGTACCGTTAACTTGGCGGGGCAAAACTCTTGGCAAAACGTTACCGTTGAATTTAACGAATTTAAAACTGAAATCGGTATGCCGATTAAAAATTTTGACGATATTTATTCTATCGCCGTTTCTTCAAAAGGCAACGTTGCGATAAATAACTTTTTAATTTTATGATTACGAAACTTAACGTTGGAGATAAAATATTAACGAAAAAGCCCCATCCTTGCGGAAGTTCGGAGTGGACTGTTGTAAGGCTTGGCGCTGACGTGAAGATAAAATGTAACGGGTGTGGGAGAATAGTTATGTTAACTCCCACCGATTTTGAGCGCAGGCTTAAAAAGATTTTAGGTGTTTAATTATGCAAGAAACGTTATTAACTCAACGAAATACGAAAAATTCGGGTGGATTTTACTTTTTTATTATCCTTCTCGCAGTTTTAGTTGCTATGTTTTATCTTTCGTCTTCGGTGTTTTCACTCGTTAAGGTAGACGGTGCGTCTATGAACGAAACGCTTTTAGACGGTGACGTTTTGTTCGTTAATCAAAAGCGTGACGTAAAACACGGTGACGTTGTCGTTTTTGAATATCCCGATCACGGCATGCTTATAAAGCGCGTTATCGGTATGGAAGGGGACGTTGTTAAATGCCAAAACGGAAACGTTTACGTAAAATACAGTGGAGATGATAGTTTCACTATGATAAACGAGTCGTATTTGTCCGTTGACACGAGTGACTTTTCTGAGTTTTACGTTGAAGACGGCACTATCTTCGTTCTTGGCGATAATCGTGGTATTAGTAACGATAGTAGAAATTTTTTAAAATCTCAACCCGTTAAACTTGAATACGTTGTTGGGGTTGTAACGAACAAGTCTATTAAGTATAAAAAATTGAGCACTTCATTATTTGGATGGACTTTTAAACTTGGTGATACTTTAGGTGGAAGATAATGAGAGAACTTTATCAAAGCGATTACGTTAATCGCTATTTAAAACTTAAAAAACGCATGCTCATAACTTATTTCGTAGTTATGGCGTTATCAATATGCGCGCTTGCTTTTATCTTGATTTATTACGCAACTGAGCCATATCAAACATCTTCAAGAGTTCCGCTTATGATTGCTATGTTTGCAGTTATCGTGTTTTTTATTATTTATTCATTTATTTTCTTTACGATAACTTACGGTAGGGTTAGGAGTTATTGCAATTTCTTGCTCTTTTCCGTTTGCGCAACGAGAAGCACTGAAAAGGTTACCGTTTTAAACGTTTTTAACGATATCGTTGATAAAAACGGCGTTGACTGCACGAGAATTGAAGTTTTAGAGTGGTCAGATGCCGAAAATGATTTTGTTGAGCGCATGATTTACGTTGATAACGAAGTTGTTGTTGACGACGTTTTTGAAGGGAATATTTTAACGATTGTTACAAATTCCAACTATTTGCTTGCATATAATAAGGAGACCGCATGAAAAGAAGCGAAATTGATATTAAATACACTTGGAATACCGATGAAATTATATCTGGAAAGGAAGAGTTTTTAAAAAGAGTTAAAAATCTCGATAAACAAATTGATTTTTCTTCGTTTAAAGGCAATCTTAATAACGTTAAAACGGTTAAGGCTTGTTACGATAAGTTATATAAGCTTATTTCCGAACTTGAAGTTTTATCCGTTTACGCTATGTTTAAGCGCGATGAAGACGGAACTAATCCGCTTGGCAACGAACTTTCTTGCTTAGTTGAAGAAGTTTCGGTTAAGTTTTCATCGGAAGTATCGTTTATCGATCCTGAACTATCAAAACTTGGCGAAGATAAACTTCGCGAGTTTGCAAGTGACGAGTCTATGAAGGACTATGATCTTGATATTAAACGTTTAATAGATTCCTTGCCCCATCTTTTATCGGAAGAAACTGAAAAGGTTTTATCGCTTGGCGGTAAAGTTTACGGTGGTTACGACGACGCCTTTTCTATGCTTGACAACGTTGACCTTGATTTCCCAACTATCAAAGTTGACGGTAAAAAAGTAAAAGTTACTCACGCCACTTATTCGCTTTTACTTCAAAATCCAGACCAAAAGGTTAGAAGAAACGCCTTTAAAGCGTATTACAAGGCGTACGAAAAGGTTTTAAACACAATTACCGCTCTTTATAAAGGCAACGTTGATAAAGACGTATTCTTATCAAGAGTTAGAAAGTTCCCATCTTCACTTGCAAAGGCGCTTTTTTCTGAAGAAGTTGACGTAAGGGTATATAAAAACCTTATTTCTTCCGTTCACAAAGCGCTCCCAACGATGCACAGATACGTTGAAGATAGAAAAAAGATTTTAAACGGAACGATGCACATGTACGATATGTACGTTCCACTAACTGCTAACGCCGATTTAAAACTTAAATACGAAGAGGCGTTTGAACTCGTTTTAAAGGGTCTTAAACCGCTTGGCGAAGATTATCTTAACCTTTTAAGAAAGGCAAAATCTGAACGTTGGATTGACGTTTACGAGAACGACGGCAAGAGAAGTGGAGCGTATAGTTGTAGCGTATACAACGTACCGCATCCGTACGTTTTGCTCAATCATAACGAAACGACACATAGCGTTTTTACGATTGCTCACGAACTCGGCCACGCTATTCACTCGTATTTTTCAAATAAAACTCAGCCTGTTTCTAAGGCGGACTATAAGATTTTCGTTGCGGAAGTTGCCTCTACCGTAAACGAAATGTTGCTTTTAAAATATCTTATTAAAACCGCGCCGAACGACAACGTTAAAAAATATTTCTTGTCGTATTACTTAGATACGATTAGAACAACGCTTTTTAGACAAACGATGTTTAGTGAGTTTGAAGAAAAGGCTCACGCTATTGCCGAAAAAGGCGAGCCGTTTACTAAGGAAGTTTTAAACTCTATTTATTTAAAACTCAACAAAAAGTATTACGGCAAGAGCGTTGTTTCCGATAGGGAAATATCTTTTGAGTGGGCGAGAATTCCCCATTTTTACAGAGCGTTTTACGTTTACAAGTATTCAACAGGCATAATTAGCGCTATCGCTATCGCCGAGAGAATATTTAACGGTGGCGAAAAAGAAGTTCAAGAATATTTTAATTTCTTGTCTTCCGGTTGTTCGGATAAACCCACTGAATTATTAAAACTTACCGGCGTTGATTTATTAGACGGCGATGCTATGGAAATGGCGTTCAAATCTTTTGAAGACGCTTTAAACGAATTTGAAAAACTTATTTAAGGATAAAATTATGGCAAAAGATACTACGAATTTATTACCATATTCTCTCGAAGCCGAGCAAAGCGTTCTCGGTTCAATACTTATTGACAAAGAATTCCAGTTTGAAATTGCAAGCAAGGTTAAAGCTGAAGATTTCTTCGTTGAATCGCATAAATTTATATTCAACGCTATGTTTGAGATTTTATCGGATTCTAAACCCGTTGATTTGGTTACGCTTATTGACGTTTTAAGTAAAATGCCTTCCGTTAAGTACGATAAAAAGAGCGGTAGCGATAATTTAGATTTAATTCAAAACGCTGAAAAGAAGACCATGCTTGAAAGGGTTGGCAATATTGATTATCTTACCGAAATCATTAGAAGTACTCCTTCTGCGGCAAACTACGAATACTATGTTGATATCGTTAAAAGAGATAGCGTTTTAAGAAAACTTATTAGGTGTTCCGATGCTATTTCTAAGGACGCTATATCTTCAGATAATGGAACAAAGTCAGTAGCGTACGCTGAAAAACTTATTTACGATATTTCCGAACAGTTAGACACTTCTTCGCTTACTAACGTCAACGAGCACGTTGACGGTGTTTTGGATACCTTCCAAAAAATTCAAAGCGATAAAAACTATTTACAGGGTTTACACACTGGTTTTACCGCGCTTGACGATTTGACTAACGGTTTACATAAAGGCAACCTTATTATCCTTGCGGCGCGCCCGTCCGTTGGTAAAACTACGCTTGCTATGAACATAGTTGAAAACGTTGCAATTCGCCATAACGCCGTTTGCGCCGTATTCGCGCTCGAAATGACTAAGGAAGAACTTACCGAACGTATGCTTTGTTCTATCGGTGGCGTTAGCGGTCAAGATGCAAAGAAGGGTAAACTTGATTCAGAAGAGTGGAAAAAACTTTGGAACGCTCAAAAGATTATAAATTCAACTAAAATCTTCATTGACGATACTTCAATGACAACGATTCCCGATATATTATCAAAATGCAGGCGCTTAAAGAGTATGCAAGGCGGAAAACTTGATTTAATCGTAGTTGACCATATTCAACTTATGAACGCCGTTAAATCGAGCGAGTCACGTCAGTCTGAAATTACTGAAATTTCAAGAGGACTTAAAATGATTGCAAAAGAACTTGAAGTTCCCGTTATTGCTCTTTCACAACTTAACCGCGCTAGTGAAACTGGTAAGAGAAGACCGCAACTTTCCGACCTTAGAGAATCGGGCGCAATCGAACAAGACGCGGATATCGTTATGTTTATTCATAGACCTGATCGCGCTCCTACTGAAGATGGCGAACCGCAACCGAAAAATAGGGTTGAAGCGGAAATTATTATTTCTAAAAACCGTTCGGGCGCATGTGAATCGTTCAAACTCTTGTTCAAGGGCGAACAATCTAAGTTCGTTAATATCGTTTACAACTCTCCAGAACCGCCTGCGTATATCGCAACGCCAAAATCTTCTTCGGCTGAAGTTGATTACGACGATGGCTTTGATTCAAGTATTCCCGTAGGAGAACCGCCTGCTGAAAATCCCGATGAGGATATATTTTAATGAATACCAAAATTTTAAAAATTAACGATAATTCCTTAAAATTATCGAAAAATTTAATACTTAACGAAGAACTCGTTGCGATACCAACCGAAACGGTTTACGGGCTTGGCGGTTTGGCAACGAGCGATCTTGCAGTTAAAAAAATCTTTGAAGCAAAAGGTAGACCTAACGACAATCCTTTAATCGTTCACGTTCATAAAGATTACGATTTAACAAAACTCGTTCACGTTGATTTTTCTTACGTTTACGATTTAATAAACGCCTATATGCCAGGCCCTTTAACGCTCGTTATGCGCCACAAAGGCTTTGTTTCAAGGTCAGTTACTTGCGGACTTGATACTTTGGCGGTTAGAATTCCCGATCACGAGGGTTGCCAACAGTTTTTAAGATACGTTGACGTGCCTATTGCAGCGCCTTCAGCCAACGTTTCAAAGCATACAAGCCCAGTTACCGCCGAACACGTTTATAACGATTTAAACGGCAAAATTGAAGTTATTTTAGACGGTGGAAAATGTTCGGGCGGTATTGAATCTACCGTTTTAGACGTTACTAAACCCGTTCCCGTTATTTTAAGAAGCGGGCTCGTTACCGCTGAGATGATTAAAAGAGTAGTCGGCGCGTGTGAATACGTTCAAAACACGGGAAGCGAAGTCGTTCGTTCGCCCGGTATGAAATACGTTCACTATACGCCCAAGTGTAAAACTGCGCTTTTTGAAAGAAACGAATTACCGCTTGCTCAAGAACTTTACGATAAAATTTTATCTAAAGGCAAAGTTCCGGTATTTTTGTGCGACGATAAGGTTTCGCATAAACTTTGCGGTGAAAAGTTGTTGCTTGGTATTTCGGGCGAAGAAATCGCTTCTAATTTATACGATAAATTGCTTGAAGGCGAAAAGATTGCCGACGTTTTGATTGCTATTAAGATAGATACTGGTAGCGAAGTTGATATCGGCGTTATGAATAGGTTATCAAAGGCTTGCAAGCCTTTTAATGAAAACGAAGATTATTAAGGAGTAGTTATGAAAATTGCTTTTGGTTGTGATCACGGCGGATTTCCCGCTAAAAAAGACGTTATCGAATACTTAATAAATAGTGGACACGAAGTAATAGACGCTGGAACTTTTAGCGATGAATCTTGCGATTATCCTGACTTTGCAATTAAAGTTTGTAAATCGGTGCTTGACGGTAGCGCGGATAAGGGAATTTTGATTTGTGGCACAGGTATTGGTATGAGCATTGCTGCAAATAAGGTTAACGGTATTCGTTGCGCTCACGTTACCGATGAGTTTTCCGCCGAAATGACGAGAAGACACAATGATACCAACGTTATTGCGCTTGGCGCAAGAATAACGAGCGTTGAACTTATAATTAAACTTATCGATATATTTTTAAACACTTCTTTTGACGGTGGTAGACATGAAAACCGCGTTAATAAAGTTATGGAGATTGAAAAAAATAATTAAACTTACTTTTTGACGGTGCATGATGATTTATAAAGGAGATTTATGTTTAAAGTAAAAAAAGCAGTAATTCCAGTTGCTGGGTTTGGAACGAGATTTTTACCGTATACCAAGGCTGTACCAAAAGCAATGCTTCCTATACTTAATAGACCTGCAATACAAGTTATCACTGAAGAAGTAATTAAGAGTGGAATTGAAGAAATTTTATTCGTAGTAGGGTATAAAAACGACGTTATTAAGGCGCATTTTGGTGTTTCCGAGCAACTTGATAGCGAACTTTTAGCAAAAGGTAAAACTGAGTTTTACAACGCTGTTAAATACCCTGAAACAATGGCTAAAATAACTTTTATTGAACAAAAAGAGTTAAACGGATCGGCAAAAGCCATTGAAACTGCTAAAGAGTTTGTAAGCGGCGAGCCTTTTGCCGTGTTATTCGGCGACGACGTTATGTTTAACGATCAAAACCCTGTTATATCTCAACTTATAAAGGTTTTTGAAACCACTGGTAAAACGGTTATCGGTTGCAAAAACGTAAGCCTTGAAGACGTGCCAAAATACGCTTCCGTTGAGTATTCTTCCGCTCATGGAAACGTTTACGAAGTTACCAAAATTACTGAAAAACCCAAACTTGAAGACGTTAAAAGTACCCTTTCTCCGCTTGGAAGATACGTTGTTCCTTACGAGATTTTTGATGAGATTGCAAAACTTAAACCATCTCATAACAACGAGTATCAATTTACTGACGCGCTTGACGCTTTATCAAGAAAAGGCGGGGTGAAAGCCGTTGAATTTGACGGTATTCGTTACGATATGGGCTCAAGGCTTGGTTATTTAAAAGCAAATATTGAATATGGGCTTCGCGATAAAGAGTTGGGCGAAGAACTTAGAAACTATTTAAAAACTTTAATTTAAGGATTTTATGGCAAATTATACGCAAGGGTATTTCTTAGTTTTAAAAACTGCGGAAAACCAACAAGCAAAACTTAACGTACCGTATCTTGGAACGGAACTTATTTTATACGCTATTTTAAAAACACCTAAGTGTGATGCTTGCGCGTATTTAAATAAGTTTGGCGTTACTCACGCTAATTATTTCCCTCAACTTAAAAGAACGTTAAAGGAAAGGAGCGTTATCGGTTATACCGCTAAAGCAAAGGGCGCAATGAAAACGGCTGAAGAGATTGCGCGCTCTTTAAAACTTTCTTACGTTTCAACCGAACATTTACTTTTAGCGGTGCTTTCCATTGAAGACTGTAGGGCGATGAGTATTTTAAGGAGTTTGGGCGTTGATTTTCACACCCTTTATTCGTATATTTTAGATAGAATTAAAATTAAAGTTAAAAACTCAGTTCAACCTGAAAAACCCGTTTCAGTTAGCGGTAATAAAGAAAATGCCGTTTACGAAGCAGTTGAAAACGCTGTTAATTTTAGCGAACAACCTAAAATGCGCGTTGAAAGGGAAGATTTTGCCGTTACAAAGGAAACTTCTCCGCTTGATGCGTTTGGTTATTATCTTACCGAAAGGGCTGAAAACGGCGAGATTGACCCCGTTATCGGTAGAGATGAAGAGATTGCAAGAGTTATTCAAACTCTTTCAAGAAAAACTAAAAATAGCCCCATTTTACTTGGTGAAGCGGGTGTTGGCAAAACTTCGATTGTGGAAGGGTTAGCGCTTAAAATCGTTAGCGGAGAAGCCCCCGAGTTTTTAAGAAAGAAAAAGATATTCTCGCTCGATATTGCAGGGCTTTTATCTGGAACTAAATTCCGTGGCGAATTTGAAGAAAGGTTAAAATCTGCCATAGATTACGCTATTAGCGATGGGAATATTATCTTATTTATTGATGAAATTCATAATATCGTTGGCGCAGGTAGCACGAGTGACGGCAAGTTTGATACCGCTGAATTTTTAAAACCTACGTTAGCGCGCGGTGAACTTTCAGTAATCGGCGCAACCACGAACGACGAGTATACTAAATATATAGAAAAGGATAGCGCTTTAGAAAGGCGCTTTCAGCCGATTGTTATAAACGAACCGTCGGTTGACGTTGCTATTGAGATTTTAAGGGGGATAAAGCCCGTTTACGAATCTCACCACAAGATAATTATTAAAGACGAAGCAATCGTTGCCGCCGTTAAACTTTCCGATAGGTACGTTACGGGTAGGTTTTTGCCCGACAAAGCAATAGATCTTATTGACGAAGCGTCTTCTAAAAAACGTGTTGAGATAACTTCAACGCCTAAAGAAATAATAACTTTAGAAAATGAGATAAATAAATACATAGCCGAGCGTGATTACGCTATTTCGCGTGAAGATACGGTTAAAGCGCAGGCGTGCGAGAACAAAATTAGCGAATTAGTTGCAAAAATTCGCGTTGAAAAGGAAAAGGACTACGTTAAGCGCAGTGAACTTGACACTTGCGTTACCGAGCACGATATCAAAAAGTTAATTAGTGTTTGGACTAAAATTCCCGTTGCCGATTTGTCGGGGGAAGATTCCTTTAAACTTATGTCGCTTGAAGATGACCTAATGAAGAAAATCGTTGGTCAAACAAAGGCGATTGAAAGCGTTTCAAGAGCGGTTAGGCGTTCAAGGGCTAACGTTAACGATCCGAATAAGCCGATAGGTTCGTTCTTATTCGTTGGTCCAACGGGCGTTGGTAAAACTGAACTTGCAAAAGCCCTTGCGGAAAGCGTTTTTGGCGATAAGAACTCACTTATTCGCTTTGATATGAGCGAATATCAAGATAAAACTGCGATAAATAAACTTATCGGCTCAGCGCCCGGTTACGTTGGTTACGAGCAAGAAGGGTTGCTTTCGGAAAAAGTTAGAAAAAACCCTTATTCAGTAGTTTTATTTGACGAGATTGAAAAGGCGTCGCCCGAGATATACGACGTGTTGTTGCAAGTTATGGGCGAAGGTAGGCTTTCAGATAATAAGGGTAGACTTATAAACTTTAAAAACACGATAATAATTTTAACTTCAAACGTTGGGTTTTCAAATAAGTCTGCCTCTTCCTTCGGTTTTGGCGAATCAACGGTTGAAAACGACGTTAACGATGCGTTAAAACGCCACTTTAAAGCGGAATTTTTAAATAGGTTTGACGATATTATAACGTTTAACAGACTGTCGAAAAGTGATTGTTATGACGTTGCCGATATTTTGATAAACGAACTTATCAAGCGTGTAAACGCCCAAGGATATCATCTTTTTGTTGATAACTCGGCTATGGATATTATCGTTAACGATAGTTTTAATCCCGAATACGGCGCAAGAAACGTTAAAAGAGTAATTTCACGCTACGTTGAAGATTTGCTTTCAGACGCTATCATTTCAGGTGAAATTCGCCGTGGAGATACCGTTACCGTTATAGGTGAAAACGGAAAAGTTACTTACGAGAAGGGTTGATATGGAGATAGGAATTTCAACCGCATCGCTTTTTAAAAGACAGTTTAATGAAGATGCGGTGGTAACTTTAAATAAATTAAACGCTAAAGTATGCGAAGTGTTTTTAGGTACTTATTCAGAGTACACTAACGATTTTGCTAATCTTTTAAAGGAAAGAAAAGGGCATTTGCAAGTTCACTCAATACATACCTTGAACACTCATTTTGAACCGCAACTTTTTTCTCAAAGCGAAAGGGCGCTTAAAGACGCTTTTGATATTTTTGCCTCCTGTTTAAACACTGCAAACGTTTTAGGCGCTAAGTATTACACGTTGCACGGTATTGCTCGTTTTAAGAAAAATATCTTGTATAACGAATATGAAAAAATTGCCAAAATGATGGGAAAAGTCAAAGATTTTGCGTTTGAGCGTGGGGTTGAACTCTGCCTTGAAAACGTTGAGTGGGCGTACTATAACCACGTTGGTTTTTACAAGGAAATTTCAAAATATTTATCAGGGCTTAAAACTTGTTTAGACGTTAAGCAAGCGAGAATTTCAGGCGATAGTTACAAAGACTATATTGAAGAAATGGGAAGTTCCATAAAAACGGTTCACTTGTCTGACGTTGATGAAAACGGTAAAATTTGCCTTCCTGGTAAAGGGCTTTTTGATTTTGAAGATTTATTTAAGCGTTTAAACGGCGTTGGGTTTAACGGCGATATGTTAATTGAAGTTTATTCAGGCGATTACGGTGAAATTTCAGAGTTTACCGATAGCCTTGATTATTTAAGAGAATTAAAAGATAAAATTTTTTAATATATAAATAAGGAGTAGTTTATGGACAAGAACAATTTAAAGATTAGATTTGACTACAACAATATGATGGACAAGTTTGTTGGTAGTAAAGAAGGCATTAAGGATAGCGACATTTTAGAAATGACTCCATTTGCTAAAAACGCATACGATACCTTTGAAAGTATTCGTGGAACTGGTATGACGGGTTGGGCAAACCTTGTTAACTATAACAAAGAAGAAATTGACGATATCGTTAATTGCGCCGAAGATATTAGAAAAAATTACGAATATTTCGTAGTTTTAGGTATCGGCGGATCTGCTCTCGGTCCTATCGCCGTTTTCCAAGCGCTTTGCCACCTTCACTATAACGATTTACCTTCTGAAAAGAGAAACGGACCTAAGTTCTACGTTGAAGATAACGTTGACCCTGAACGCATGGTTGCTCTTTTAGACGTTATTGACGTTGAAAAAACTATGTTTAACGTTATCACAAAGAGTGGTTCAACAAGCGAAACGATGACTCAATACCTTATTATCAACGATATTTTAACAAAAAAACTTGGCGATAAAGCAAAAGAGCATATCATTACAACAACTTCAAGTTCAAAAGGTAACCTTATTAAGATTTCTAAAAAGGAAGGCTATAAAACGTACTTTATCCCCGATGCCGTTGGCGGAAGATTCTCTGAACTTTCACCCGTTGGTTTACTTCCCGCAGCAGTTTTAGGCGTTGATATTTACGAATTCTTAGACGGCGCTAAATTTATGAACGAGATTTGTTCTTCTTCTGATTTAGATAAAAACCCTGCGCTTATGAGCGCGCTTTTATCCTATATCTCGTTAAGGCGTGGTAAAAACATTTCCGTTATGATGCCGTATGCAGACGGGCTTAAATATATTGCCGACTGGTACTGCCAACTTTGGGCTGAAAGTATCGGTAAAGAAGTTGATAAAAAGGGCAATTTAGTGTTTGAAGGTCAAACTCCAGTTAAGGCGTTAGGCGTTACCGATCAACACAGCCAAGTTCAATTATATACCGAAGGTCCTTTTGATAAAGTAACCACTTTCTTAGCGGTTGATGAATATAGAAAAATCGTTAAAATTCCCGATGGTTGCGAAGATATTCCCGACGTTAACTTCCTTTGCGGTCACACGATGAACGAACTTATTCAAGCCGAAAGAGTTGCAACGGAATACGCTTTAACCGTTAAAAATAGACTTAATAGAACTATCTATCTTCCTATTCTTAACGCGTTCACGCTCGGTCAATTATTGTTCTTCTTCGAACTTGAAACTGCTTACATGGGCGAAATGCTCGGCATTGATACTTATAACCAACCCGGCGTTGAAAACGGCAAAAATGCAACTTACGCGCTCCTTGGTAGAAATGGTTACGACGCTAAGCGTGAAGAACTTAACAACGCTCCTAAAAAAGACGATAAGTATATTATCTAAATTAAAATGCCACGGCTTTGCCGTGGTTTTTTTGTGCTAAAAAAATAAAAATTTCATATACATTAGTATGAAAAAATGTAAAAAGCGCAAGAAAAGAGTGTTTTTATTGTTTTTAGCGTTGTTCTTTTTGGTTTTTATAACGCTTTATTCAATTTCTAACAAAATGCTCGTTAAAATAGGCGAAGCGTCGTATAAAGGCGTTTTGTCAACCGCATCGTATTACGCTATAAATAAAACGCTAAGCGACAAATACAATTACTCTGAACTTTTCAAAGTTCATAAAGATAGTAACGGTAAAATAACGATGATTACTTCAGATTCGTATAAATTTAACGTTTTAACCGTTACCTTAGCGGAAAGCGTTGGGGAATATATGAATAATTACGTTAGCGCGGGTGTTGACGTTCCTATCGGTGTTTTTACTGGAATAAGGCTGTTACAGGGCTTTGGAAAAACGGTTAAAATGAAACTTATCGTAATTCACTCGGTTAAGTGTGACGTTGTTTCTAAGTTTGAAAGCGCTGGCATAAACCAAACTCGCCATACTTTATATTTAGTGGTAACTCCCGATGCGTCAGTAGTAACGAGGGTTTCAACTAAAAAAATCATTGATACGATAACCGTTATGCTTTACGATAACGTAATTATCGGCGAAGTGCCCGAAGTTTATCTTGCATCATCTATATTTTCGGCTCAAAAATACGTGTAAACGATTGACAAAACGGGTTAAAATATATATAATTTTAATATATATTTAAAAACTAAGACGAAGACAGACGTTTTTGTTAATCGGAAAGAGAAAATCGGTGGCGCGCTGAAAGCCGATTACGGTTTGATTAAACGTTATTCACTTCCGAGTTGCAAGCTGAAATAATAGTAAGCCGAGCCGTTCGTAACGTTATAACGAATAAGATACGTTTTTTAACGTATAAATTAAGGTGGTACCACGCAAAAAGCGTCCTTTTGATAGGGCGCTTTTGTTTTTTTATAAGGAGAAATTATGAACGAAAAATTAGACCTTATTTTACAGCAAGCGAAAAGTGATATTTCACTTGCAACTTCAGTAAAAGAACTCAATGACGTTAAGGTTAAATACCAAGGTAAAAACGGCGAAGTTACTAAACTTATGCAAGGTATGAGAGATATTCCAAAAGAAGATAGACCTGCCTTTGGTAAACTCGTTAACGATCTTAGAACCGCGATTGACGAGTGCTACGATGCTCGTGAAACTGAACTTAAAGAAATTGAACTTCAAAAAACCTTCTTAGACGAGGCTATTGATATAACGTTACCGTCTAAAATGCGTGAAACGGGTACTTTGCACCCGTTAACGCTCGTTAAAAACGAACTTATCGATGCTTTCACGAGTATGGGTTTTGAAATTTTTGAAGGACCTGAAATTGAAGAAGATTATTATAACTTTAAAATGCTTAATATCCCTGAAGATCACCCTGCAAGAGATATGCAAGATACTTTCTACGTTAACGATAATATTTTGCTTAGAACTCAAACTTCGGCAGGTCAAGTTAGGGTAATGCTTGATAAAAAGCCTCCTATTAAGATTTTAAGCCCAGGTAAAGTTTACCGTTCTGACGACGATGCTTCTCACTCTCCGATGTTCCACCAAATGGAAGGCTTAGTAGTTGATAAAAACATCACTCTTTGCGATCTTAAAGGTACTTTAGACGAGTTCTGCAAGATAATGTTCGGTAAAGACGCTAAAACAAGGCTTCGCCCGTCCTATTTCCCCTTTACTGAACCTTCAGTTGAAGTTGACGTTTCGTGTTCTGAGTGCCACGGCAAGGGCTGCAAACTTTGTAAAGGCACTGGTTGGATTGAAATTCTCGGCGCGGGTATCGTAAACAAAAAGGTTTTAGAAGGTTGCGGTATTGATAGTGAAGTTTATTCGGGTTACGCTTTCGGTATGGGTATTGAACGTATTGCAATTTTAAAATACAAAATTCCCGATATTAGGCTTTTCTTTGAAAATGACTTAAGATTCTTAAAACAATTCAAGTAAGATAGGTGATAAAATGAAACTTCCTTTATATTGGTTAAACGATTACGTAGATATTTCGGATATTTCCGTTGAAGAACTTAAAAATAAACTTTTCTCTTGCGGTTTTGAAGTTGAAGAAGTGATTGAAAACGGCAAGGATATTTCAGGCGTTGTTGTTGGCGAAGTGTTAACTTGCGAAGCAATTCCCGAAACGCATTTGCACCTTTGCACGGTTGATTGCGGTAAGCACGGCGTTTTCCAAATTTGCTGTGGCGCAGATAACGTTAAAGTTGGCATCAAAGCCCCCGTTGCTTTAGTTGGCGCAACCGTTTACGCCACCGCTAAAGACCACGTTACAATCGAAGGCGTTATGACTATAAAAGCGGGTAAACTCCGCGGTTACGATTCCTTTGGTATGCTTTGCGCTGGTGGTGAAATCGGCGTTACTGAAGAAATGTATAAGGGCGCATCGTACGACGGGCTTTTGATTTTAGATAACTCACTTGAAAACGGCGCGGATATTAAGCCTATCGTTGGTCTTGACGAAGTTATTTTTGACATCGGCGTTACTGCAAATAGACCTGATTGCCATAGTATCTTAGGATTAGCAAGAGAAGTTGCAGCCGTTCTTAACAAACCGCTCAAAATGCCAAAAACTTCCTATTCTACCGCTAATTTTAAGACTGAAGATAAGTTATCAGTTGAAGTTAAAAATGCTGAACTTTGCCCAAGATACGTTGCTTGTTTTGTTGATAACGTTAAAATTTTTGAATCTCCAAAGTGGATGCAAAAACGCCTTAACAGCGTTGGTATTAGAGCAATTAACAATATCGTTGACGTTACAAACTTCGTTTTAACTGAAATCGGCCAACCGATGCACGGTTTTGACTACGATAATTTAGAAGGTCAAAAACTCGTTATTCGCACGGCAACTGATGGTGAAACTATTACCACGCTTGACGATAAAGAATATTCTTTAACCGAGCAAAATCTCGTTATTTGCGATGCAAAAAAACCTCAATGTATTGCAGGTGTTATGGGTGGCAAAGGTAGTTCCGTTGAAGATAACACTAAGTCAATCGTGTTTGAATCGGCTATGTTTAAGCGTGATAGTATTCGTAGAACTTCACGTTCGCTTGGTAAACGCTCGGATTCTTCTTCAAGATTTGAAAAGGGAACTGACGCGTATATTGCTGAACTCGGTATGAAACGCGCTCTTAGCTTGATTGACGAACTTAAAATAGGCGATATAGCTTCTTCTTACATTGACGTTAACTCAACGCCTATTGAACCTAAGAAAATCGTTACAAAAATTTCTAAAATCAATAAAGTTTTGGGTATTGACGTTCCAAGCGAAGTTATTAAAGACGTTTTAACTCGCCTTGAATTCGGCGTTGAAATTAACGGTGATGATTTGGTTGCCGTTATTCCGCCTTACCGTGATGACGTTGAAGATTATCCTGATCTTTCTGAAGAAGTTATCCGTATGTACGGTTACGACCATATCGTTAACACGTTATTAAAAGATGCGTCAATTACCGTTGGCGGTCTTAACAAAGAACAAAAAGACCTTAATAAAGCAAAAAATTACCTTGTTTCTCAAGGCTTTTCAGAAGCGATTACTTATTCCTTCGTTTCCGAAAAGGAATATGATAATTTCTCACTTGATAAAGAAAGCGCCGAATACAAGTTTATCAAAATTTTAAATCCGCTCGGCGAAGATTTATCGGTTATGAGAACTGCGGTTATGCCGTCACTTGTTAAAGTTATTGCAAACAACCTTAATAAAAAGAACTTGTCGGGTAGACTTTTTGAGTTTGCAAAAACTTATAATCCTAAGTCTTTACCGCTTACCGAACTTCCCGTTGAAAACGAAGTTTTAGCGCTTGGTATGTTTGGGGGTGAAGATTTCTTCACGATTAAAGGCGTTGTTGAAGGCTTGTTTGAAGTTTTAGGCGCAACCTTTAAGGTTGACTTTAAAAAGTGCGATAGACCGTTTATGCACCCAACGAGAAGCGCTGAAATAACTATCGGGAATAGGTCAATCGGCTATATCGGCGAACTCAATCCTAAAACCGCTGAAAAACTCGGCATTGATAAGCGAATTTACGTTGGTGAAATTAAGTACGGCGTTATTTCAAAAATGCTTAATAGAAAATTACTCTTTAAGCCTTTCCCGAAATTCCCGTCGGTTGAACGGGACTTAGCGCTCGTTATGGATAAATCGGTTACTAATGGTGAAACCATTAAGCTCATCAAAAAATATGCAGATAAAACCTTAGTTTCGGTTGAACTTTTCGATATTTATGAAGGTAATCAACTTGAACAAGGTAAAAAGAGTATGGCTTACCACTTAACGTTTAGCAACCTTGAAAGATCGCTCACTTTGGAAGAAGTTGACGCGTCCGTTGCAAGAATTTTAGCAGGGTTACAAATTGCCAACATCGTTTTAAGATAAACTCTTGCCCGTCGAATTGGCGGGCAAATTTTATAAAAACACTTTAAAAACCTTTAAAATTAGAGTAAAATATTACTATGTGTGAAATTTTAGCGCCGGCAGGCTCAAAGGAAAACTTAATATCGGCTATCAACGCAGGCGCAGATGCAGTTTATTTAGGGCTTACTGACTTTTCAGCCCGTAAAACTGCAGATAATTTCACGCTTGAAGATTTAAAATACGCCGTTGCTTACGCTAAAACGTTTGGCGTTAAGGTTTACGTTACCGTTAACACGTTGATTAAAGATAGTGAAATTGATAGGCTTTTAAACGATATTAACGTTGCTTACTCTTGCGGGGTTGACGCTTTTATTTTACAAGACGTTTTTCTTGGAAGATATATTAAAGATTTAATGCCCGATATTTGCCTTCATTTATCAACTCAAGCGGGTGTTTGCAACGAATACGGCGCAAAGCTTGCTAAATCAATGGGGTTTTCACGCGTTATTTTAGCAAGAGAAACCAAACTTTCGGATATTAAAGCAGTTTGCAATATAATTGAAACTGAAGTTTTTATCCAAGGCGCGTTGTGTACCTCATTTTCGGGGCATTGTTATTTTTCATCGTTCGTTGGTGGAAATAGTGGTAATCGTGGTTTTTGCAAACAACCTTGCCGTAAAGAATATTCTATCGAATACGATGGAAAAACCGTTAAAGACGGCTATTCAATATCACTTTCAGACCTTTCAGTTAAAGAAGATATTTCTATTTTGAAAGATTTAGGCGTAAAATCGTTTAAAATTGAAGGTAGACTTAGAAGTAAAGAATACGTTTATTCCGCCGTTAAGTACTATAAAGGGCTTTTAAACGGCAATAACGATAAAAAACTTTATAACGCTTTGCAAGTTGCTTTCAATCGTGGAAATTACACTAAAGGCTTAGCGTTTGGTCAAACTGAAACCTTTATTTCAGATAAAGTTCAAAACAATTTAGGTTTAAAAGTAGGCTCGGTTTCTAAAATTATCGGCGATGAACTCAAGTTTGATAATAAGTTAAGTTTAGTTGCAGGCGATTCTTTCAAAATTATAAGAAACGGCTATGAAGTTGGCAACGCCACAACTTTAATTGTTAACGGCAAACCAGTTGTTAAGTTTAAAGGTAAAATTAAACTTGGAGACGCCGTTCATTTAACCAAAAAGGCTAATCTTTACGAACTTTTATTAAAAACCGATTTGAAAAAGCAAATCACAGTTTCGGTGTTTTTAAAATCGGGCAGTCCCTTAGAGTTTTCTTGTAACGGAATTTCAGTTAAAACCGACGATTTAATTGAAAGCGCTAAGAGTTCGCCCGTAACTAAAAATGACGTTATTTTAGCGCTTAACAAAACTGATATTTACCCGTTTAGCGTTGAAGCTCAGTTTAAATATTTTGATAATAATTGCTTTGTGGCAAAGAGTGTTTTAAATAAGTTAAGGGTTAAGTTATACGAGAAATTGTTTTATAGAGAAACACTCAAAAAACCTTATAATATCGCAAAATATAACGATTTTTATAAATACTCTTCCACTCAAAAAACAACTGCGGTTTTAACGGATAATTTAAAAACGGAAAGCGATTTTGACGATTATATTTACTTTCCAAAAGATTATAACAATATTGATTTTAGTTTGTTTAAAGATAAAAGAATTTGGCTTTATTTGCCGTGCTATTTAGATTCAAACGATATTAAAATTATTGAAAAATCACTTAATAAATTTTATGGTGTTTACGGTGATGGCGTTTGGGCTTATCAATTTGCAAAAGAAAAGGGTTTAAATCTCTTTGCGGGCGTTGGTTTTAACGTGTTTAATTCAGTAGATATTAAATTTTTACAGAGTAACGGAGTAAATTTTATTTCAGTATCAAAGGAACTTTCTTTAAACGAGATTAAAAGTTTAAACTATCCGCTTTACGTTTTGTCCGGCGCTACGGAAATTATGGATTTAGTCTACTGTCCGTTTGGTAAAAATTGTAAAAATTGTAAAATTAACGGCGATTTTACGCTTGTTGATAGGGATAATAGGCGTTTTGCGGTTAAAAAATATAAAATTAGCGAGTGTAGATTTAAAGTTTATAATAACGCTCTATTAAAAGGTTCAAGAGAATTTAACGAAATTATCGATAATTATTTATTAAACGATAACTTAATTGAAACTTTCGGTAATTATAAAAAGGGGATAAAATGATTGATTTAAAAGTCATATCAACTTTAGAATTTGATAAGATTTGCGAAAAGGTGAGTGCGTTTGCCGTTTTGGATACTTCAAAATATGAAATCCAAAATCAAACAGTGCCCACCGATTATTCCGTTGCAAAATTTTTGCTTGATAAGACTAATGAAGCGTATAATTTATATCTTCAAGGTGTTCACGGTGTTTTATACTTTGATAAAATTGACGAGGAGTTAACGCTTGCAAAAAAACTTTCAACGCTATCTCCTGGTATGCTTTTAAAGGTTGCAAAACTTTTAAAATCTTCACGCTTAACCCATAGCGAAATCGTTGAGTTTTCCGAAAATAAACCGATACTTTACGATATTGCTTGTCGCATATTTTTCGATAATTACTTAGAAAATGAGATTTTTTCTAAGATTGTTAGCGAGGAAGACGTTTCGGATAGAGCATCCGATAAACTTTATTCTATTCGCCAAACGATAAAGAGAATAAACGAAAAAATTAGAGAAAGGCTTCAAGGTTATATGCGCTCGGGCGCTAATAAATATTTGCAAGATAACGTTGTTTCAATGAGAAACGGAAGATACGTTGTTCCCGTTAAATCGGAGTGTGTTGGGTCTTTAAAAGGCTTTATTCACGATAGGTCGGCAAGCGGAAACACCTTTTTCGTTGAACCGCAAGAAATTTTGGATCTTAATAACGACCTTCGCCGTGAAATTTTAGCCGAACAAGCGGAAGTTGAAAGAATTTTATACGAGCTTACCGAAAAGGTTAGCGTTATTGCGGATAATTTAACTGAAAATATAGGTTATTTAACAGATATTGATATTGCTTTTGCAAAAGCGGAGTATTCTTATAAAATTAAAGCAGTTTATCCTATGCTTAACGCTAACGGCTATATCGATATAAAAAACGGCAGGCATCCACTTATCGATAGCCAAAAAGTTGTGCCTATTTCAATAAATTTTGGCAAAGATTATAGATACGTTTTAATTTCAGGCCCAAACACGGGTGGTAAAACGGTTACTTTAAAACTCGTTGGTTTATTCGTTTTAATGAGTTTATCGGGTATTTTTATACCTGCAAGTGAAGGTAGCGCCGTTTCGGTGTTTGAAAACGTTTTTTGCAATATAGGTGACGAGCAAAGCATTGAAAATAGTTTATCAACCTTTTCTTCGCACATTAAAAACGTTAAATATATTATCGATAACGCAAACGATCGTTCACTCGTTTTAATTGATGAAATAGGCGCGGGTACTGACCCTGAAGAAGGCGCTTGCCTTGCTGAATCTTTTCTTGATAGGTTATTATCGTTAGGTTCTTATGGCGTAATAACAACGCACTATTCTTCTTTAAAAGAATACGCTTTTATAAATGACGATATAATCAATGCCTCAATGGATTTTGATAGCGAAACCTTTTCTCCGTTATATAAAATCAATATGGGAACGCCTGGAAATTCTAACGCCATTGCAATTTCTGAGCGTTTAGGCGTTGATAAAGATATAATATTAAAGGCAAAAAGTTTGCTTTCAAAAGAGAAAGTTGCCCTTGATAAAGTTCTTACAGAAGCGGAAAAATCTCGCATAGAAACGGAAAATCTTAAAAAAGAAATACTAACTCTAAAAGAAGAAGAAGTTTCCATTTACAATAACTTAATAAAAGATAGGGAAAAGTTTGATAAGGAAAGGGAAAACTTCTTATTAAAAGCAAAAACTGAAGCGAGAAAAATCGTTAATGAAAAACTTGAATCTGCTGAAGAACTCCTTGCGGAAATGAAAGAAATTTTCAAAAAGCAGGAGTATACCGATGCCGATTTAGTTAAGATGTCAACCCTTAAAAATAGGCTTGAAAACGAGAAATACAACCTTAATAAAAACGATGATAAACCTATTCCTTATTCTCAAGCGGACCTAACACAATTAAAACCAGGCGATAAAGTATACGTAAAATCGCTTGAAGACGAGTGTGAAATTTTTGAAATAAACACCCGTAATAAAACTGCTTGGGTTGTTGCTGGTTCTCTTAAAATCAACGCTAAATTCAATGAAATTTATCAAATTCCTGTAAAAAAAGAGAAAAAATCAAAGCCAACGGTTTCTATTAAGCGAGAAAGCGTTTTGACGGCTAAAACGGAAATTAACGTTATAGGCCTTAATCTTGACGATGCGTTATTAGCAGTTGAAAAATTTATTGACGGGGCAATACTTAATAACTTTGAAGAAGTGAAAATTATCCACGGCAAAGGTCAAAGAATTTTAAGTAGCGGAATTCAAAGTATGCTTAAAAAGCATAAAGGCGTTGAAAGTTATCGTTTTGGCGCGTACGGCGAAGGGGAAACGGGCGTTACCTTCGCTAAACTAAAATAGTTGTAATTTTTATAAAATTATGGTAATATCATTTTGGTGATTATATGAACAACAATAAATATTACGAATTTAATATTCAGCCAACAAACGAAAAACGTGACTTGTTTTTTATGGGTTTTTTCAAAATTTTTAAGATAATATCAATAATATTAGCAGTATTTTTTGCCGTTATTGCATTTTTTCTTTGGAATTTTGGATGGATAGTTGCGGGGTTTTTCTTGCTTAGCGCGTTTATTTTTAATTATTTGCAAGGAAAGTTTTATTCCTTTTACGATTTAGTTTTCGTTGACGGGGATATAACGGTTGTTAAGGTTATAAACAATAAAAAAAGGCGTGTTTTAAAGAAGTTTTCAGTAAAATCTATCGTTAAAATAGGTTTTGCGGGCGGAGAAGCGTACGAATTAAACGTTAACAAAAAACAAGTTAAGAAGTTATATTTAACCTCAACCGTAACCGATCAAGACGTTTGCATGATAGTTGAAGATATGCAAAAATATATGATTATTATGCCGTTTGACGATAGGTTTTTATCTTGCATAATGCGCTTTACTGGCTCAATTAAGTTTGAAAAAGAATTTTTAAATGGAATTAACTAACAAATGATTTATCTTGATAACGCGGCAACAACTAAAGTTGATATAACCGCTTTTGAAAATTCAAAAAAATATTTAACGGAAGAATATTTCAATCCATCTGCAAAATATCACGGTGGTATTTGCGCTTTAAACGCTATAAAGCAAGCAAAAGAAAGTATTGCAAAGATATTTGGCGGAAACTTTGAGGTGATATTCACGTCTTGCGGAACGGAATCGGATAACACCGCTATTTTTTCTTATTCTAAAAGGGGAAATGTAGTAACCACGCTTGGTGAACACTCGGCGGTTTTTGCTCCGCTTGACAATTTGAAAAAATCGGGTTACGATTCGCGTTTTGCAAAAATCAACGATGACGGTAGCGTTAACGTTGAACATTTGTTATCGCTAATTGATAGTAACACAACGCTTGTTTCTATCGTTCACGTTAATAACGAAACGGGTGCAATTAACGATATAAATTATATTTCAAAAAAATGTAAAGAAAAAAATCCAAGGCTCGTTTTCCATAGTGACGGGGTTCAAGCGTTTGGTAAAATTCAAACAAAACTTGCTCAAAGCGTTGATCTTTATTCTATTTCCGCTCATAAAATAGGTGGAATAAAGGGTGTTGGCGCTTTAATTAAGAATAAAAACCTTAAAACCTTAAAACCGTTTATCGTTGGTGGTGGGCAAGAAAACGGACTAAGAAGCGGAACGGAGAACGTTTTCGGCATTAAAATGCTTGAATTTGTAAGTTTAGATAAAGCGGTTAATTTTGAAAGAAATTTTAACCACGTTTCAAACCTTAAAAAAGAGTTTTTATCAAGGCTTGATAAAAGTTTATTCAAGGTTATTAGCAGTGATACCGCATCGCCGTACGTTATTTCAATCTCGGCGGTTGGTTTAAAGGGCGAAGTTTTGCAACACATGCTTGAAAAAAACGACGTTATCGTTGGAACAGGCTCTGCTTGTTCTTCAAAAAATCCGTTTAGTAGGGTGTTAAAAGAAGCGGGTTACGATAATAAAACGCTTGACGGCGTTATTAGAATTAGTTTTAGTTTCGATACCGATTTAGAAAGCGTTATAACCGCCGTTTCAAAAATAAATGAAAATGCGTTAAATTTAAAAAAGGCGATGTACAATTTATGAATAAAGTTATAATTATCCGTTGGGGTGAAATTCATCTCAAAGGTAAAAACCGTGGCTTATTTGAAAAAATGCTTGAAAACAACTTAAAATATGCAGTTAAAAGTTTTGATTGCACCTTTAAAAAGGTTTCGGGCAGATATTTGATAAAAGACTTTGAGCCGTATTTAACTGATGAAATTTTGGATAAAATTTCCAAGGTAAGCGGTGTTCACTCAGCATCAGTTTGCGATTTGGTTCAATCGGATATAGATTCTATTATTAAAAAATCAGTTGAAGTTTGCGCGGAAAAATCAGGCACTTTCAAAGTTGAAACAAAGCGTGCGGATAAAAACTTTCCTATGCTTTCAGTTGATATTTCAAGAAAAGTTGGTGGGGAAATATTAAAAGCCAACAACAATTTGAAAGTTGACGTAATTAGCCCAGATTTTATCCTTAATATTGATATTAGAGAATCGGGCGAAACTTTTATTTTTACCGATACGATTTTAATGATGGGCGGTATGCCTAACGGCTCGGCGGGTAAAGGGCTTTTAATGATTTCAGGCGGAATTGATAGCCCGGTTGCTGGTTATTTAATGGCAAAGCGTGGTATGAAACTTGAAGCCGTGCATTTCCATTCTTATCCATATACGAGTGAGCAAGCAAAAGAAAAGGTTATTGAACTTACTAAAGCGGTGGGCGAGTATACGGGCGGAATTAAACTTCATATCGTTTCCTTTACCGAAATTCAAGAAGCAATTCATAAGTTTTGCAAAGAAGAATATATGATAACGCTTATGCGCCGTTTTATGATGAAAATTTCCGAAAAAATCGCAAAAAATAATGGCTTACAAACGATTATTACGGGTGAGAGTTTAGGTCAAGTTGCATCGCAAACGATTGAGAGTATAACGTCGTCAAACAGCGTGGCAACGCTACCAGTGCTAAGACCGCTTATCGCGTTTGACAAGATTGATATTATAAAGATTTCAGAAAAGATAGGAACTTATCAAACGTCAATATTACCTTACGAAGATTGTTGCACTGTATTTTTACCAAAACATCCGCTTATAAAACCCAACCTTAAAAAAGTTCAACTTGAAGAAGAAAGATTAGAGGTTGACGCTCTTATTGAATGCGCTTTATCAAACGTTGAAACAATAGAATTATAATTAAAAGCACCGATAAAAATCGGTGCTTTTTTTAAGCGCTCAACCACTCGTCGTTTTCAAGTATTGACGGTGAAGTTTTTTTATAATTTATTTTATTAAACACGTAAGTTTGAGTTTTACCATTAAAATATGCGGTAATCTTATATGAATACAAGCCGTAACCACTTAAATAATCGGTATACTCATCAATAGATTTGCCGTTATAAACGACTTTTTCACAGTTGTTATAAGTTTGTGTTATTTTTATAAAATCGGCGTTTTTAACGTTAAATTTTAGGCTTACTTTGTTGTTATTTACAATAATTTTAGGGTTAGTTATAGTTGGAGTAAGATAATTTTCGTATTTAGAAGTTGGCTCATGCCCATTAAAATAACAAAATTCTTCGCCGTTATCGTTTAAAAGTTCAACGTTTTCATTAAGCAAATATTCGCTATCAATCTTAACCTTAGAAACACCGTTTGGAACGCTAAAATCGTTAGGGTAACGATATTTATAAAGGTTTTGATATATTTCTCTTGATATAATTGTTGGTTCGTTTGAACCTGTAACGGAATTTGGCATAAGGCTATAATCTTCATTTCCCACCCAAACGCCAACGATACTATCGGTAGTGTAACTTATAGACAATGCGTCAATATTGCCTTTATCCGAGCCGTTCGTGCCAGTTTTTGCGCAAATTTCATAAGGTAAATCCCTTAATTTTTTTGAATTTCCGCTATTTACCGATTCTTTAAGCGTGTCGCTTATAATATAAGAAGTTTCTTCACTAAAAACGTTTATAGGTTTGGGATTATGCCTATAAATAGTTACGTTTGATGCCGATATGCTTTTAATAAATGAAGATTTTATATAATTACCACCGTTATTAAACGGGGAATATGCGTCACAAAGTTCTTTTAAAGTCAATCCGCCCGTTAGTGAACCTAACGCGCATGATAAATTTTCATTATCTAAGGTAATACCCATTTTCTTAGTGTAATCGTTTGATTTTTTAATAGTGTAGCCATTTAGTAGTTTTACTGCGGGAACGTTTAAACTTTTAGATAGCGCAGTTTTAACAGTTACGTTCCCATAGTATTTATCGTTATAGTTTTTAGGCGAATAGCCGTTATAATTTATAGGCTCGTCTTTTATAACTGAACTTTGTTTAATATACCCGTCGTTTATCATTGGCGCGTAAACTAAAAATGGTTTAACGCATGAAGCGGGGCATCTTTTAAGTTTAGAATTATTTCCATAATAAGCGATAACACCGTTGTTTTTAGAATTTATTACAATTTGACTTGAACTGTATTTAGTGTTGTTGTTTAACGTTGATTGCAAATCTTCGTTAAGATAAGTGAATATCTTAATTTCTTTTTCATTATAGGGAGAGAGCAAGTTTAAACTCTCGTATTCGGTTATAACGGCGTTTATATAATCGCTATAATCGTTTGATTTTTGATTTGCTGTTTCAACGGGTTTTTCTATATTTTTTAAATATTCGCTTTCGCTAATATATCCGTTTTCTTTCATAAGTTTTAAAACTAAGTTTTTTCTTAAAAAACACGCGCTTTTATCATCAATGGGCGAATATTTGCTCGGCGCTTTAATAATTCCTGCTAAAATTACGCTTTCGTTAATAGTTAAATCTTTTGCGGACTTGTTAAAATAAACTTTTGACGCATTTTCAATTCCATAAGCGCCTTTACCGAAATAAATAGTGTTGAGATAAATTTCAATAATTTCGTTTTTATCATACCTTTTTTCAAGTTCTAACGATAGTTTTATCTCTTTTAGTTTTCTTTTTAGCGTTTTTTCGCTTGTTAAGTGGGTGTTTTTAATAAGTTGTTGTGTAATTGTTGAAGCCCCTTCTTTAAAAGATAGAGATTTAACGTTTGATAGGGTTGCGCCGATAATTCTTTTTAAGTCAATTCCGTTATGACTGTAAAACCTTTTATCTTCAACTGAAATAAACGCCTTAACGGTATAATCTTTTAACTCTTCAATTTTAACAGGTTTTCCAGCGGTTTTTAACGATTTTTCTTCAATTAGATTACCGCTATCTGAATAAACTTGTAAAACAAAATTAGATTTTTCAAATTTTGTTAAATCAAGCCGAGTGTCTTTAGTAATTAAAAAATAACTAAACACAGCAAAAACTATAAAAATTAGTGTCAAACACAATATAAATAACGTTAATTTAACTACTTTTTTCATTAAAATTATTTTTTGTAATTATATTTTTTTTATGTGAACGAAATATAACTTATTATTTACAAAAACACTTGAAATCTAAGTGGTTTTTATGTATAATAATATTTATGAAATATTATAAAATCGTAACATACGGTTGCCAAATGAACGAACACGAGTCTGAAAAACTGTGTGGTATACTTGAAAAATTTAATCTTACAAAAACTGATGACGACGCTATTGCGGACGTTATAGTTTTTAATACTTGCACCATTAGAGAAAACGCTGAAAGAAGGGCTTACGGCAATATAGGCGCGCTCAAAAAACTTAAAAAGCAAAACCCTGAAAAGATAGTTGCGGTTGGCGGTTGTTTACCGCAACAAAGCGGAAAAGCTGATGATTTAAAGGCAAAATTTCCCTTTATTGATATAATATTTGGTACTCACAACTTAACAGAGTTTGAAAATATGCTCAATCGCAGGCTTGAATCAGGCAAAAAGTTTATCGATATTTCGCTTGACGAGTATAAAATGCCGATTGACGTTCCAGTTAAGCGTTCAACCTATCCAAACGCTTACGTTAACGTTATGTTTGGTTGCAATAATTTTTGCACTTATTGTATAGTTCCTTACGTTCGCGGTAGAGAAAGAAGTAGAAAACCAGAAGATATCGTTAGCGAAGTTAAATCTTTGGTTGAGAGTGGGTACAAAGAAATAACGCTTCTTGGTCAAAACGTTGACTCGTATGGCAAAGATTTATCGCCAAAAGTTGATTTTTCTTCCCTTTTAGAACAAGTTGCGAAAATTGACGGTAAGTTTAGGCTTAGATTTATGTCAAACCACCCGAAAGACGTTAATCAAAAATTAGCCGACACCATTAAAAATAACGATAAAATCTGCAATTCTATTCATTTCCCAGTTCAATCGGGTAGCACTCGCGTTTTAGCGCTTATGAATAGGCGTTATACTCGTGAAGATTATCTTAAAAAGATAAAAATGCTTAGAAAAACCGTTAAAGATATAGCGATTACCACCGATATTATGGTTGGCTTTCCTATGGAAACGGAAAAAGATTTTAAAGATAGTTTAACGCTACTTAAAAAAGTAAAGTACGACGGCGCTTTTACCTTCGTTTATTCTAAGCGTAGCGGAACGAAAGCTTATTCTATGGACGGGCACGTTCCAGAAGATACAAAAAAGCAACGAATAGTTAAACTCGTTGCAATTCAAAATAACGTTAATAAAAAACTTGCAAAAAAATACCTTGGCAAAACGGTTGAAGTTTTAGTTGATGAGTTTAACACCGATTGCGGTTACTATATGGGTAGAGACGAGCGTGGTAAAGCAATTCACTTTTCGTCAAATGAAAATATAGTAGGGCAATTTGTAAACGTTAAAATTACCAAAGCAAACGGCATTTCGATATACGGAGAAATAGTATAATGGGCAAATCAGCAATGATGGAGCAATATCTCATAACAAAATCGCAATATCAAGATTGCGTGCTTTTTTACCGCTTGGGCGATTTTTACGAGATGTTTTATGATGACGCTATAAGGGTTTCCAAAATGCTCGATTTAACCTTAACGAGTAGAGATGCGGGTGACGGTAAAGCACCTATGTGTGGCGTTCCATATCACGCTGCGGAAGTTTACATAGCAAAACTCGTTGCGCTTGGCGAAAAAGTTGCGATTTGCGAGCAAGTTGAAGCGCCACAAAAAGGAAAAATCGTTAAAAGAGAAATAGCGAGAATCGTTTCCGCCGGCACGATTACTGAAAACACCCTACTTAACGATAAAGAAAATAACTTTATAGCGTCCGTTTCCCTTGAAGACGGATATTATTCTATTGCCTGGGCAGATATTACCACGGGCGAATTTTTCGTTGAGTCGTTTAAAATTTTAGGCGGGGCAGACGTTTTGTGCGATTATTTGGTAAAGTGTAGTCCTGCTCAAATTATTTGCTCGCAAAACGTTTATTTATCGCTTAAAGATAGCCCGGTGGTTATCCACGGCGTTCTTCCAAAACCTGAACTTTATAAAGAGTGGGCGTTTTCTCCGCTTCACGCCGAAACTACTATTAAAGAACATTTTAAAGTTTTAACTTTAAATGCTTATGGTATCAATGAAAAACCCTCTGCAATATCTGCGTGTGGCGCTTTAATTGAATACTTTAAAGAAACTCAAAAACACTCTTTAATAAATATTACTACTATAAAGTTAATCGAGCCGACGGAATTTATGCTTTTAGACTCGATTGCTATTAAAAATTTAGAATTAGTTAAATCTCAACGCGACGGTAAGCGTTACGGCACGCTAATTAGTGTTTTAGATAAAACTTGCACGTCAATGGGTTCAAGAAATCTTTATAACTGGATTTTAAATCCCCTTCAAGACTTAAATAAGATTAACTACCGTTTAAACGGCGTTGAAGAAATTTTTAAAGATAATCTTTTAAGAAACGCGCTTATAGAAGTGTTATCTCAAATTAGAGATACCGAAAGGCTTTCAGGCAAGGTTTCAAACGGAAATATTCACCCGAAAGACGCTTATAATCTTTCAAAATCACTTGAACTTTTGCCAAAAGTTAAAGATTTGTTATCTTCTTCCGCCTCAAAACCATTAAGTGACGTTTATAATGCTATTGCCGATTTTAATGACGTTACTTCGCTCATATCTTCCGCTCTTGACGATGAAATTTCGGTTAACGCTTTAAAAGACGGTGGCTTTATTAAAAAGGGTTTTGATAGAGAACTTGATAGGTTAAGAGAAATTAGCACTAATTCACACGATCTTTTAAAACAAATGGAAGAACGTGAGAAGAACGCTACTGGTATTAAAACGCTAAAAGTTGGGTATAACAGAGTTTTTGGTTACTATATTGAAGTTTCTAACTCCTTTAAAGATAAAGTTCCGTATTCTTACGTTAGAAAACAAACTCTCGTTAACGGCGAAAGGTATATCACCGAAGAACTTAAAAACCTTGAAGAAGAAATTTTAACGAGTAAAGAAAAATCTCTAAAGATAGAACTTGATATTTTTGCAAAGATTAAAACCTTACTTGCAGAAAATATCGTTGAAATTCAAAAAGCGTCTAAAGCGATAGCATTTTTAGATACGATAACTTCGCTTGCAATCGTTGCCAAAAAGAATAACTACGTTAGACCTACCGTTACTAAAAAGGGTGAAAAACTCTTTATTAAAGATGGTCGCCACCCGGTAGTTGAAAGTTTATCAAGCCAACAATTTATCCCTAACGACACTTCGCTTTGTTCAAGCGGAGATCGCATGATGATTATAACAGGGCCTAATATGGCAGGTAAATCAACTTATATGCGCCAAGTTGCGCTTATTACTTTAATGGCGCATATCGGCTCGTTTACGCCTTGCTTTAGTTGTAATATTCCGCTAACGGATAAAATCTTCACAAGGGTTGGCGCAAGCGATAACTTGGTGTTTGATCAATCAACCTTTATGGTTGAAATGAACGAAGTTGCCTCCATTTTAAACAAAGCAACTCAAGATAGCCTTATAATTTTAGATGAAATCGGTAGGGGAACTTCAACTTACGACGGGCTTTCTATCGCTTGGGCGGTTGTTGAATACGTTACTTCAAGTATTAAAGCAAACACTTTATTTGCAACTCACTATCACGAACTTTCTGAGCTTGAAGGTAAACTTGAAGGGGTTAAAAACTATAAAGTTGCAGTTAAAGAACAAAACGGTTCAATAGTATTTTTAAGAAAAATTCAAGAAGGAAGCGCAAACAAGAGTTTTGGTATTGAAGTTGCGTCGCTTGCGGGCGTTCCAAAGACGGTTACGTCAAGAGCTAAAGTTATACTTAAAACACTTGAAAGTAACGACCTTAATAATTCTTCAAGCGTCGTTTGCGATTTTTCAATGCAAGTCCCGGTTGAAAGTGAAGTTGAAAAACTGCTTAGAGATACAGATTTAAATAAACTTTCACCGCTTGAAGCGATAAATTTACTCTACCAAATGAAAGGGGAACTCGATAAATAATTATGTCAAAAATAAATATTCTCGACAAAAGAGTTTATACTCAGATTGCCGCGGGTGAAGTCGTAGAACGCCCGTCATCTGTAATTAAAGAACTCGTTGAAAATTCCATAGACGCTGGCGCAACCGAGATTAAAATCAATATTTTCGGCGGTGGAAAGGACGTTATTGAAGTTTCCGATAACGGCTCTGGAATACTAAAAGACGATTTATTAAAAACCGTTATGCCACACGCAACGTCAAAGATAAAAGACGTTGACGATTTAGAAAACATTAAAACCTTAGGTTTTAGAGGAGAAGCGCTTGCATCAATCGCTTCCGTTTCAATTTTAAGAATAACAACTAAAACGGAAGGTGAAGAAATAGGCTATACGATGGAAGTTAGGGGTGGAGATGACCCAACCATCGTTGATGCGCCTGCAAATAAAGGCACTTTCGTTACCGTTAAAAACTTATTTTTCAACACTCCTGCAAGGCAAAAGTTTTTAAAGACAACAAGAAGTGAAGAAAACGACGTTACTGACGTTGTTTCAAGGCTTATTCTTGCAAATCCTAACGTTTCGTTTAAGTATTTGATTGATGACGTTATTCAAATTGAATCTTACGGCGAGGGGATTGACGATGCCGTCGTTGCGGTATACGGGAATTCTTTCTTATCACAATGCGTAAAAATTTCAAATTACGTTCACGGTGTTAAGATTCAAGGCTACGTTGGTAAAATTAACTATACGAAGGCAAATAGATCGTATCAAACGGTTATTTTAAACGGTAGATATATCCAAAATCAAACTATTCAAACGGCAATTATGAATTCTTACGCTGGGTATTTAATGAAGAGAAGATATCCTATGGCGGTGCTTTATATTACCGTTCCAAGCGAAATTGTTGACGTTAACGTAACGCCTAATAAAACTGACGTTAGGTTTATTGATAATTCCGTTATTTACGGCGCAGTTTATTCAACGATATCTAAGGTTTTAGACGGAAGTGACTGCGCTCTTGATATTATAGTTCCAAACCCCGATAGAATTTATAAATCGCCAGAACAAGTAAGAAAAGAATCCTTTGAAGAAAGAACGGACGTAAAAGATTACGTTATTGTAACTTCTAAAACAACCGTTAAACCAAACACTTCAGATTACAAGCGCGATAAGTTTTTTGACGATAATTTCTTCATGGACAGCGAAAAATTCAAGGAAGATTTTAAAAAGTTTAATGAAGAAAGTCAACTTAAAAGATCACCAAAGGAAGTTGACGTTTTTGCCGAAAATAAGCGTTATATTGAAGAACTTGAAAGGGCAAAACAACAACAAATCTCTGAGCTTAAACCCGAAAAGTTATCTTACATTGGTCAAGCGCTTAATTCATTTTTAATCTTTGAGCGTGGGCAAGACCTTTTCTTAGTGGATCAACACGCCGCTCACGAAAGAATTTTATATAACAAATTAGTTTACAACCGCTTAAATGCCGAGAAAACAACTCAACCTTTGCTTGTTCCATACCTTTTAAAAGTAAACTCACTTGAAAGGGAGTATATTCAAGATAAAAGTGTGTTTATTAAAGATTTAGGCTTTGATATTGAACAAACTGCGGACGGAAATTTCAACGTTTACGAAATTCCAAACGAAATTGTTGATATCGAACTTGACGCTTTCTTTGAAGATATTTTATACGATTATTCACTTCGCCGTGAAACCGTTCCTGAAATTATCAATGAAAAACTTATGCAAAAAGCGTGCAAATCGGCAGTAAAAGCGGGTATGAAATTATCAAATAACGAAGTTGAAGCGCTTATGCGCCTACTTGATGATGATATAACGCTCAAATGCCCACACGGCAGACCCATTTGCGTTAGAATAACGAGAGCGGAAATCGACAAGTGGTTTAAAAGGGTGTTATGAGACCGCAAATTATAATAATATGCGGGCCAACCGCGTCAGGAAAGTCTTCGCTAGCGATAAAGCTTGCAAGGGCGCTTGATACTGAGATCATTTCAGCCGATTCGTTAGCAATTTATAAGCGTTTAGATATAGGAACTGCAAAGCCCACGAAAGATGAACTTTCTTTAGTAAAGCATCATTTAGTTGACGTTTGCGAGCCAACCGATAATTTTTCCGTTTCAGATTTTGAGAACTTGGCTTTACCTATAATAAACGATTTAATTTCGCGTGGAAAAACACCCATAATTTGCGGTGGAACGGGCTTTTATATAAATTCAGTGTTGTATAAGTTAAGTTATGGCGGAAGCGCAAGTAACCTAGAAATAAGGGATAAATATTTTAATCTTGCAAAAGAAGAAGGGGCAGATGCAGTATATAATGAACTTTTAAAAGTTGACCCTAAATCTTGTGAGAAGATCCATAAAAACGACCTTGTTAGGGTTGTAAGAGCGCTTGAGATTTACTATTCAACAGGTAAGCAAAAATCCGCTCAAAACGATCTTTTAACGCCAAGATACACCTATCTTGCATTAACGCCAGAACTTAGTAGAGAAACTCTATACGATAGAATAAACAAAAGAGTTGACGTTATGCTTGAAAACGGGCTTGTAGAAGAAGTTAAAAGTTTAATAAATAGCGGTATTGATAAGTCGCATCAATGTATGCAAGGCATAGGCTATAAAGAAACTTACGATGCAATAGTTGCAAACGATTATAGCACTTTAGCAGATCTTATTAAACTTAATTCCCGCCATTATGCTAAACGCCAAATAACTTTCTTTAAAAAACTTGAAAATATTCAACGAATTGACGTTAATAATCAAGATAAAATAAATGAGATTATAAATATTTTTAAATAATAAAAACCGACGGTAATTCCGTCGGTTTTAAATTTTATTCTATATTAAAATTTTCTCGTTAAACCCGTAACAACGCCTAAAATTTGAACGTCGTCAAGCACGATATCTTGCAAATATTCATTTTCAGGGTGAAGAATAATTTTATTATCTTTTTTATAAAAGCGTTTTACCGTTGCGCTATCGTCAATAAGCGCAACTACAATATCGCCGTTTGAAGCGGTTTCTTGCTTTTTAACGATAATCTTGTCCCCGTCAAAAATTCCGGCGTTTATCATTGAATCGCCTTTAACTTTAAGCATAAATTGTTGTTCACTCGTTTTAAATTCAAGCGGAAGGGGATAATAGTCTTCAAAATTTTCAACTGCAAATATGGGTGAGCCTGCAGTTACCGTGCCGATTAAAGGAACGGTATAAGAGTTTGATTTTTTACCGCTGACGGTAATTGCTCTTTTTTTATCTTCACGCTTTTCAATGAGCCCACGGTCTTTTAACTTTTCAAGATAATAATGCGCCGTTGCCGTTGATTTAATATTTAAATCGGAACAAATATCTCTAACCGTTGGCGGATATCCGTTATTTTCTGAAAATTTGCTAACGTATTCGTATAAAGCGTTAAGTTTTTCATCTATTTTTGCCATAAATACTCCTTTTGCATTATTATAACACAAAAGTTTTTAAAATGCAAACAAATGTTTGTAAAATTATTATCTAAATTTTGTTGATAAATTATTAAAATAGTAGTAGAATATAAATATGGAATGTGTACTTTACGATAGATTATGTATAAATTGTGGCGAGTGCGATATGTGTGACCTTGATCCAAGCAAATACTGCGATAATTGCGGTAAATGTATCGAATCGGATAGCGAATATCGCGCAATTAAAATAACTGAAATTAAGATTGATGAAAAAAAGGCGTAGAATTCTACGCCTTTTTAAATTGTGTAAATTTTGATGCAATTGAGCGTTTAACAACAACTTCGGCTAAAACGCAATCGTCAAGATAATTAAGTGTGAAACTATCGAGCAGTTTTGAAAGTTTTGTAAACTCACTAAGTTTTTTATAATCTATCTTTAAAGTAGTTTTAAGATAGTATTTATCAAGTGAAACTTTGATTTTTTCAAACAGTTTATCAATATTCTTGCCGTTTTTTGCGGAAATTAGCGTGTATTTGTTAGGGATATCTGCAAAATTATTAACGTTATCACATTTATTCAACACTAACAGCGTTTCAGCTTTTGAATTTAAACCTTCTAAAGTTTTGGTGGTTACTTCAAGTTGTTTTTCATAATCACTAGTAGCATCGCAAACGATTAAAATAAGGTCTGATTCAACTGCGCTTTCAAGAGTTGACTTAAAGGCTTCAATAAGGTTGTGGGGGATATTTCTAATAAAACCAACCGTATCCGTTATTAAAACGTTAACGCCGCTTATCTGGGTTTTTCTAACGGTTGGATCAAGGGTTGCAAAAAGTTTGTTTTTAACTAAAACGTCGGAATCGGTTAATCTGTTTAAAAGGGTTGATTTACCAACGTTAGTGTAGCCAACGAGTGAAATTATAAACTCGTCGTTCTTTTCTCTGCGGTATGATTGCAATTTTCTTCTCGTTTCAAGTTCGGATAGTTCCCCTTTTAATTTATCTATTCTTGCGCGAATATGCCGTCTATCCGATTCAAGTTTAGTTTCGCCAGGTCCACGCGTGCCTATGCCACCGCCAAGCCTTGATAACGCCTGACCTTTACCTTTTAGCCTTGGGTATAAATATTCAAGTTGAGCAAGTTCCACTTGAATTTTACCTTCGTGAGTTGTTGCGGAAAGGGCGAAAATATCCAAAATAAGAGTAGTTCTATCAATAACCTTAACACCGAGCGCATCTGCTAAATTTAGCGTTTGCGAAGGGGAAAGTGCGCCGTCAAAAACAACGGTGTCTGCTTGAAAGAAAGCAACTTGCTCGGCGATTTCTTCAACTTTTCCTTTTCCTATATAAGTTGCGGGGGTTATTTCGCGAATTTTAACGGCGTTATATCCAACCGGTTCTCCGTTTGCGCTAGTTATTAAACTATAAATTTCATCTATTAAAAATTCGGTTGAAAATTCGTCTGAGACAATAGGCTCTATAACGAAAACCCGTTCGTGTTGAAAAATTTCTTCCATCAATCGTCTTCTCTTAATTTTACTGATTTTATTGCTTTTCTTCTAATATCTTCGCTTGAAGCAGCGTAGTGTTTTTTAGTGGTGTTAACGTCAGCATGCCCTAAATAATCGGCTACTAAGTATATATCGTTAGTTTCCCTATAAAGATTAGTGCCGAAAGTGCTTCTAAGTTTATGCGGGGTAATCTTTTTTAGGGGAGTAATGATTTTTGCATACTTTTTAACGAGTTCTTGAATAGTTCTAACGCTAATTCGCTTGTTTTGAAGGCTTAAAAATAGCGCTTTTTCGTCTTCAGGCAGATCTTTTATCTCGTTTCTCTTACGTATCCAAGCAACAAGCGCTTTTTCAACTTCGTCGTTAAAATACAAAATAGTTCGGTTACCACCTTTTCTCGTAACGGCAAAACTCATATCTTCAAAATTTATATCGTCTAAATTAAGCCCAACAAGTTCGCTATTTCTAATTCCCGTGCCTAAAAATAACGTTAAAATAGCAACGTCACGAATTTTTGTGCTTTGGTGGTAAACTTGTTGGTGTTTAGAAAATTTATCACCGCTATCGGCAAGGTTTAAAAGTTTAACAACTTCGTTAATTTCTAAGTGAATAATCTCTTTATCGTGTAGTTTAGGAAGGGAAACCTTAGCAACGGTATTCGATTTAATTCTACCTTTATTGAAAAAATACTTGTAAAAGGCTCTAACAGTAGCGAGTTTTCTTGCTTTTGCTCGCTCGTTGCACGTTTCTTGCTTGCCGTTTATTTCATATAGAGATAAATACGCTAAAAACTGCTCAAAATCGCTAAGTTGAACGCTTTCTATATCTTCAATCGTGAGTTCTTCAATAATTTTGTTTTTAAAAACGTTTTTTACTAAGTAATCAAAGAAAATTCTTATATCGTAAACGTAATTTAGCCGTGTGAGTGGGGAAGTGTATTCCGTAATACCCAAAACGAACTCTCTTGCAATCTTAGGCAGATCTTCAAGCATAGCGTTTATTCGCGTTAAACAGTTAATTTCACGCTGTTTATAATAGTTATCGGTTGGATTCATGTTTTTCCTTAAAAAATTTATATTTATATATAAATATTTTATCATACTTTTCGCAAAATACAATGGTTTTGCGCAAAGATTGAAAGTTTTTGACAAATATTTTTAGTTTTGATATAATTAGGGCATGAGTTTATTTATCGATATTATTTTAGACGTTATTTTTGAACTTTACGACGACGTGTTAACGGTTTTATTCCCAAATAAAGCATTTTCAAAAAAGGTTAGAGTAACTTTAAAAGTTATTTGCTTTATAATTTCACTAATAAATTTCCTTTTTATCGTTGCAGGCGTGTGGTTTATTTGCTATAACAAACTGTTTTTAGGCGTTTTACTAACTACGATAGGCGCAATTTTAATTTTAACTCACGTATTTATAGCAATTTTTCTCAAAATTAAAAGTAGCAGGCAATAAAAAGCCTGCTTTTTTTGTTTAGGAAACACTAAAATTTTAAATAGAGCATAATTATACACCCATGTTTAACTATGCGTAAAAGTCTTGTTTTACGCATAGTTAGTAGTATAAAATCAACGATAATACCGTAAATTTTAATTTTTGATAATTTTAATCAATTTTAATTGTTCCTAATTTGCCTATATGGTTTTCAATTAAAAATTTTAATAATTCTTGATTTTCCTTAATAATCTATATTTAATATAAATGATTTTTCTTTAAGTTCGCGTTTGAACTCAGATTCATTGCCGATTAGCGATTTTAATAAACTATGAAAGTTTTTTTGATGGTTAAAATAAACCGTGTGGCAAAGTTCGTGCAAAATAACGTAATCAATAACGTTTTTATTTAAACATATAAGTTTTAGATTAAGCGTTATATCTTTATTTTTATAACAAGTTCCCCATCTCGATTTGTAATTTTTAATCGCTACGTTTTTAAATGAAAAGCCGTGTTTTTTTGCCAAAAAACTTGTTCTTTCAATCAAATAAACAGATGCAAAATCTTTAATCTTTCTTCCAAAATCTTCGGTAAAATCAACGATTTCGCCCATAAAATACACTTTCTTTTTAGAAATTATATCTGCGTTTTTATTGATTATTGAAAGGTTGAAATTTTGATGTTTTTCTATCCAAGATTTCTTACTTATTATATAGTCGTTTATCTTTTCATCGCTTAAAAAAATCGGCGCTTTAACCGTTATTTCGCCAGTTTTATCAATTTGAATTGAAATTGTTTTTCGACTTGATTTTATAACTTTAATCATAAATATATAATATCATATTTATTAAAATATAGCAAATTTTAATAAATAAATTGACAATAATATGCAATAATGGTATAATAAAATTACAAAAATTTGTAAATTGAATTTTTTGCAAAATCACTTATTTTATCGGAGAAAATATGGATAATAACGAAAAATTCCGCGGTCAAACAAACGGCATAATTTTGTTTATTTTATTAAATGGTGACCGCCATACTGATGAACTTAAAGAAATTATTGATGAAAAGTTCTCTCAAGTTAAAATTGGAACGCTTTATTCTATAATCGCGCGTATGAAAACTCAAGGTCATATTGCGGAATATAGAGCAAGTTCTTCAGACGGATCAAGGCGCAAATACTATAAAATAACCGATCTTGGCAAATCCGTTTACGATAACGAGTTTGCGCATTTGTTTTTAGACGTTGAGCCTATCGTTGATAAAGTTGTTTATGAAGAGCCCGCATCCGAACCCTTCGTTGAGCCTGAACCGGAATACGTTGAAGAAGATGACGTTTATTTGAAATACGTTAAAAAAGCGGAACTTTTGAGTGAAGATGAAGTTGATATTGACTTTTCAACGCTTAAAAGCGAACCAACTGCTAAAGAAGAGCCAAGCAAGTTAGATGAAGTTGTTCCTGCGCCTGAGTTTGACGATTATACTTTAGATGAAGAAGTTAAGGAAAAAGAAGTTGATTACGATAGCGTTGTTTCATCAAACTATGAATATAAGAGCGTTTTAAATCAACTTTTCCCAAAATCAAAAGTTTCGTTTGACGATTATACCGATTACTCTTACACACCTTACTCCGAGCCCACGCAAGAAACCGCAGTTTCGGTTACAACTCAAAAAGAAGACGTTGCTACTACCCTTTTTGAAATTTCCGAAAAAGAAAACATCAAAATTAGAACTTCAGTTGATACTAATAGATATCAAGGCGCGAAGATTTTATCTAACAAATTAAGATTTCACTCTTCAATAATCATAACTGCGCTTGCAGTTATTGAGTTCTTGTTATTAACGTTTATGTTATCGGCAAGAGTTGAATTTAACTCTAAAGCCCTTTTAACAATAGGTATTATATTTGGCGCATTAGTGGTTACAACTGGCGTTATTTACGTTATTAAACACTCACAATCGGTTAAAGATTTGCCAAAATTTATAAATTCGCTTGAAATCGCTATCGTTTTAACAATCAGTATTATAATAGTTTCGATTTGCATAGCAAGTATAGGCGGTATTGATATTTATAACTTTAACGACGTTTACTATTCAATAATAGTTCCGTCGGTAATGGCATGCAATATCCCACTTTACGTTGCAACAGTTCATTTCTTATCAAAACTTGATTTTTATCAAGCAATATAAAATTAACCCTATGTAAGCATAGGGTTTTTTGTTGCATTAAAAAAGGCGTTTAATAACGCCTTTTAATAATATTAAACGATAGTTTTTCTAAGCCACTCAAGCGTGCAATTTACCATGTGTTTGCCAAGTTCTTCGCTTGCTTCAGTAGCGCTTTGAGCAAACCACTCGGTATTTCTTTCACAACGGCTAAGGTCAACAAGTTCGGGATAAGTGCCCATCATAAGGCTCGTTTCCCATTTACCAGCGTGATCGAAACCACCGCACTTAATTTGCGCGTCTGCTCCGATTAAGGGAATAACCTTGATATATGAGAAAGGATCGTCTTCACTGCCCATATCTTCGTAATACGAAGCGTAAGCATCGCTACCCCACCAGCCTTTGCCAAGTTTTTGTTCCATATATTCCATAGTTACCTTTTTTGCTGCTTTGTGGCAAGCAATAGTCATCGGCATTAAACCTGCGCCTTCAGTTTGGTGATGCGCAACGAGATAAATGTTTTTGTGCCCTGCGTCAATCATTGATTTTAAAATATAATATAAATAATTAACGTAAGCGTCTTCATCAACGTGGAAGTGGCTCGGTTTTGGCTCGCAAACAGCGTAAGATGCAACACCGTACCAAATAGGCGGGCAAACTACGATTTCTTTTTCCTTTTCAAGTTCTCTAAGGCAACCGTTAATAACTAACGTGTCCGTTCCGCAAGAAGCGTGGCGAGCGTGGTATTCAAGAGTTCCTATAGGAATAACGAACGGAACTTTTCTATCAACCGCGTCTTGTATTTCATCGTATAACATTTCAAGCATTTGCATAACGTTTTCCCCCTTAAAAATAACCTACAAGCGCACGAAAGCGCTTGTAGGAAATAATAATTAGAAATTTAATTCGATAAGGCCGTGCTTTTCAAGGTAATCGGTGTAAGATTCAACGCCGTTTTCCTTAATAGCAATACCCTTTTCCCAACGACAACCAAAGGTTGAACCAGAAATGAAGGTGTCAACTTGGAAAGTCATATTCTTTTGAAGAATATAGTCGGAAGAAGTTTCCATCCAAGGCGCTTCAACTTCGATCATACCAGTGCCGTGGCAAGGACCGTAAACGTAGTTCTTTTCGTAACCAGCATCTTTGAACATTTGTAAGAATTGCTTGGGAACTCTATCAGCAGGAATACCAGCTTTTAATTGATCGGTAGTCCAGTTGTGCATCTTTAAGCAGAATTCAACGAGTTCTTTCTTTTCGCCTTCTGCTTTACCCATAAATACGGGAAGACCGATTGCAGGAGAATAACCGTCAATCTTAGCGGAAAGGTTAAGTTGAACGATATCGTCTTTACCGATTACTTTATAGGTAGAACGGCTAATTGCGTGGCGAGTTGAAGATTCGCTAAATACGTACATCGGAAGACCTTCGTATTCTGCGCCAAGTTCATAAATAACTTTTTGAGCAACGCCAACCATTTGAAGTTCAGTTACACCCGGTTTTAAAGCTTTGATAACTTCATCAGTAGCAACTTCAACGATTTCAAAGCCTTTTCTAATACAAGCAAGTTCGTTTTCAGACTTGATTGAACGAAGAGCAACCATAATGTCACTGCAAATAGAAATGTCAGCTTTGGGGAAAGTATCTTTTAAACCTTCCATAATGGGAAGAGTGCATTCAACGTAACTACCAAGACCGATTTTAATGTTTTCACCGGTAACGCCGATATAATTGAAAGCATCTTTAAAGGTATCGGGAACAAGTTCAGGATAAGCAGGGTCAGCAGATTCACGGAATTCTTTTAAAACCATAACTTTATCAATCTTACCGAAATCTTTTGCGAAAATTGCAGATTCAGGACCAACTAATAATACTGCCTTACCGTTAGCGCCGATTAAAACGCCTGCGCGTTCAAACAAGGGCCAGAAACCCGAGAAATATCTTGCGTTAGCATAGTCGCTTTCAGTGGAAACAACGAGCATAGCGTCAAGACCTTTTTGAGCAACGAGTTTCGCTGCTTTGGCAATTCTTTCTTGATATTCATAATCAGGAATACAAATTCTTTGCATAAAAAATCTCCTTAATTTTAATATTTTTTTAAGATTACTTCTATTATAATACTATTTTTATAAAATGTATTTATAAAAGCGTAAAAGTTTTTTGCACTTTCGTAAATAAATTTATTGACGATTGAGCATAATCGTAGTATAATTTAAGCATGGAATTTAAAATTAAAACGTTATCTGATGAATTTAAAATAACAGGCGTTGTAAACGTTCACTTTTTTGAGTTTGACAAGAACTTTGTTTCTGAAGTTGATAAACACCCTTTCCACGAACTCGTGTTCGTTTCAAAGGGTTCTTTAACCGTTAAATCTGAAGATTATAATGGCTCTCTTGATAAAAATAATTTAATTATTCATAGACCTGACGAGTATCACTCGCTCATATCCGATGAAGATAATTCAGCAACGGTTATTATTATAGGTTTTACTTGTGAAGGACTGCCCGATTTGTTTTCATCAAAGGTTATAACGCTTAACGATGCGAATATTAAAAAACTTGCCGAAGCCGTTAAAGAAGGTAGAAACGTTTTTGCTCCACCGCACAACGTTCCCGTTTACGATATGAAGAAAAACAAACACCAAGTTTACGGTTCTGAACAAATGCTTAAACTTGCGCTTGAACACTTTTTCTTAACGCTTATTCGCGAACATTATATCACTTCAAAGCAAGAGGCGTTGCCGATTAAATTTAACGTTAGCGAAATTATTGCGTATCTTGACGATAAGTACAAAGAAAAGATAACGCTTGGCGAACTTGCGTTCATTTTCGGCACGAACAGAACAACCCTTTGCAAAGAATTTAAAAAGGCAACGGGAACTACGATTTTAGATTACGTTGGCGATAAGAAAATCATTGATGCAAAACGTAAAATTGCCCAAACTAACGTTACTTTTACTGAAATTTCTATTGAACTCAACTTTGAGAGTATCCACTATTTCACAAAATTTTTCAAAAAGAAAACGGGCTATACTCCTAAAGAATATAGAAAACTTTTTAAATCTAAAAAGGTGTGATATGTCAACTTGGATTATATCGTTAATTTCAATTTTAATTATACCTATTATAATTTTGCCACTAAGTTTAATTATGATTAAATTTAAGAGTATAAATTATATATTTGGATATAGAACTACCCGCTCTATGAAAAACGAAAACACTTGGGTATACGCCAACACTCTATCGGGTAAACTGCTCGCTTTCGGTTCGCTCGCCTTTATCGTTTTAGACGTTATCTTTATGCTTATAATGCTAGGAAAAAGCGAAAACCTTTTATCAGCGTTACTTTTGCCAGTAGGTTTTGCGCCGATTTTATTATATTTGATTGTTAGCATCGTTATAGTTGAATTAAAATTAAAATCAAAATTTGATAAAAATGGAAACTTAATAAAATAAGCGTTGCCAAACGGCAACGCTTTTAAATTAAAAACAAATAAGGTAACAAATTATAAAGTAAAATTGAAACTACTGATAATATTGCAACTACAACGAGTGAACGTTTAGATACCGCGCCTATAAAAGCCACGCAAACGCCGATTATAGCCGAATAAACGTTTCCGGTAACAAAGAATACGGAAGGGAAAGTCATTGCCGTTAAAACGGCGTAAGGCACGTAATAAAGCAAACTCTTAATAAAAGTAGACTTTATTTTTTTATGGAAAAACGCTAAAGGAATCATACGGATAAAATACGTTACAAGCGCCATAGCTAAAACCATTAAAACCATATATAATTCTTTACTCATTACCGTCACCATCCTTTATGGGAAATAGCAACGCGCCGATAATCGAAGCAACGAGCGCGCAAATTATATATGAAATGCCCTGCGAAACAAAATCAAAAAACGGAACGAAATAAATAATGCAAGATGCGGTTGCGCTTATAATAATAACGGGTAAAACTTTAACGTTTTCCATAGCGCCCGGAACGATTATTGCTATAAACATAGCAAAAAGCGCAATAGATAAGGCGCTAACTAAAATTTCGGGCAAAACGTTACCGATTAAAGCGCCTGAAATAGTGCCTATCGCCCAACCAAAATAAGGAAGGCAAATTAAACCCCAAATATAACGCTTGGTAATAGGTTCTTTATTGTTAACGGCAACGGCAAAAATCTCGTCAGTTACCCCAAAAGCGCATAATACTCTATCTATAAACCTAAATTTACCGTCTAACCTTTGCGATAGCGATAAACTCATTAAGAAATAACGAGCGTTTATAACAACTTGAGTTAAAACGACTTCTAATAAAGTTCCAAAAACGGCAATAACGGTTATTCCCGCAAGTTGACCTGCGGAAGTTAAATTCGTCATAGAAGTTAAAAGCGCAATAAGCGCAGGTATGCCCATTTCAACGGCTGTAACGCCGAAAGCAAACGAAACGGATAAATAACCGAGCGCTATGGGGATTCCGTCTTTTAACCCTTTTTTAAACGTCATAGAACTGTTCATAAATTACCTTTAAAAGTTTATCGTTATCATTTTAACATAACTAATTTTATTTAACAAATAAAAAAACGCGTAAAACTACGCGTTTTTAAATTTTTTTAACGGAATTAAGGCTCTCGTACGCTTTTTATATTCAATAAAGCCATCTTTTTTAGATTGCCTGCCGTCTGCCATAGGAATACTAACCGAAAGGAAAAGTATTGTGTTTAATACTGCGCCTAATAAATAAAGAACTGAAAAACGCGATGCGAAAGCGCAAGATAACCCAACTCCCCACCACATTAGTATTTCGCCAAGATAGTTTGGGTGGCGTGAATATTTCCAAAGCCCTTTATCAATAAAAGGGGTTGTTCTATTCTTTCTATAAGCGTGCATTTGTATATCTGAAACGCCTTGCAAAATAACTGCTAAGAAAGAAACGATCAATATCAACGTTGATACCAAACTAAACTCAAACGAGTTATAGATAGCGTAAACTGCGGGCATCATACAAAAGTAAACAACGAGAGTTGGAACGTAATGAATACCAACGAAATTTATAATGGGATAAAACTTTCCAGTTTTCTCGTTAAGCATGGTATAGCGCCAGTCTTGATGATTTAAGCCTTTGAAAGTATACGCCCAGTTAGCCGTTAATCTAACGCCCCAAAAACAAATCGCAATAAGCAAAATTACCGTATAAATCGTTAATTTTGAATAAATTGCAAAAATAACAACAACGAAGATAGGCGCAACGCTCCAGTAAGGATCGTAAACTGATGAGTTTTTAAAGATTAAGCTAAATATAAAACAAACGACTGTAGAAACGGTATCCGCAATAAAAAGGTTTATCGGCATTGAAAATGGGAGTAATGCGTAAGTTAAAATGCCAAAAGATAAGCAAATTGCGTAAACAACCGAAACGATAACAAAACTTAAAGTTCTTGAAGATTTAACGCTTATCATAAGATAAAGAAAATCTCCCCTTCACCTTCTACTGGAACTCTCTTATCTTCAGTTGGCCAAGGACCGCAAGAGTTAGAGCCGATACCACTCATATAATAGTCAACAGAAAGATAAGTTCCGTCAGACGGGCAAAGCTCATCAAAGTGGTTAGCGCTTGCAAGTTGATTTGCAGAGTACGGAATTGCAGAGAAAGATTGCATACCTTCAACCCTAATAAAATCACTTTCAGTGTGAAGTTCAACGTAGTCCGTTAAATAATGCGAGCCACATTCTTGCGGTTTATAATATGGATAATATTGTTTTTGAACGGTTGATAAGTATTCTTTTTTAATTGCGTATTCATAAAGGTCGGGATAAGTTTCGCCATCGCCGTAACCTAAATATTTAACGGTTGAATAATCGCTATCGAGCTTGAGTTTTAAGCCAACTCTTGGGAAATAGTTAATAATGCCCGTTTCACTCATAAACACACAAGATTGTAAAGCGTAATTAAGCCCAACGGTAACGCCGTTTTCATAGAAAGTATAAACTACTTTACCCTTTAAGAACGGAACGTACGCTCCCCTTGATAACGATATATCAAATGAAACCGAACTATCAGTAATAACACAATTTCTCGCGTTAGAAATAGGCATATTTAAACCGTAATTATACCAGTTTACGCGAACGTTCTTATCGTTATCAGTTGGCGCTCTAAACACGTTGAAATCAATTGTTCCGTATTCTTTATTTTTAGCCTTAAATTTGATGATTTTACCGCAAATTTTATCGATTGTATAAGTGTTTTTACCAGCGGTTACTTCAATATATCTTGCGCCTTCAATAAACTTAACTGAAGTTTCGATTTTTTGAGTTTTAGTAAACTCGTCAACGTAGAACTGCTCGTATGCGCAAGCGGTAATATCGCCGTCTCTAATAAATTCAACGTAAATAGAACCGTCAAAATCACAGGGGATTTTGATTGATTTCCTCGGCTCAATTAAAACTGAAGTTTCAAAGGTTTTAGTTTTACCAAAAATTTTAATAGTACCAACGGCGTTTTCAAAGTAGAATTTATTGAAAATTTCAATCTCATCGCCAACTTTATTAAACTTTAACGGTTGGTAAATCTTTTTCATTTGAAGCGTGCCCGCTTTCAAACTTCTATCGGTATTAAAAATACCGTCCATACAGAAATTACCGTCGTGAATAAATTCGCCGAAATCACCGCCGTAACGTTCAGTTTTACCACCGTAAGTTACGCCGTGATTGCAAAACTCCCAAATATAACCGCCCGTCATAGTATCACGGCTTTCAATAACTTCCCAGTAATCTGCAAGCGCACCGGGGCCGTTACCCATAGCGTGAGCATATTCACAGAAAATAAGCGGACGACGTTCTTGACCTGTATAATAATATTTTTCCGCCCACTCTACCGACGGATACATAACGCTATCAAAATCAACGGGGGCGTTATTATAGAAATCGTTACTGTGGAAATCAATCAAAACGTCCCAAATGTTTTGCCTTACCGATTCAAAATGCAAGGGGCGAGAATCGTTTTTGTGGAAGAAATCTGCGCCAAGTTCAAAACCTTTACCCCAACCGCTTTCATTGCCGAGTGACCAAATGCAAACGCAAGCGTTGTTTTTGTTGTTGTGGTAATTATACTTTTGTCTTTCCAAAATACCGTCAGGCAAAGCGTTTGGAATAATAGACATTGCAGGATCGGATAAAATTTCCTTTTTAGTTCTATGGAAAATACCGCCGTGCGCCTCAACGTCACTTTCACTCATAACGTAAAAACCTAAAACGTTGCAAAGTTCATAAAACTCTGGGCAAGACGGATAGTGAGAAGTTCTTATCGCGTTAACGTTTAACGATTTTAACAATTTTAAATCATCGTATATTTCATCAATAGAAATAGTTGCGCCCTTATCCGCAGTAAAATCGTGGCGATTGATACCGCGCATTTTTATAGGTTGACCGTTAAATAAGAAAACTTTATCTTTAATTTCGCAAGTTCTAATACCCACTCTCGTATAAATAACTTCGTTTCCTGCCGAAATCGTCATTTCGTAAAGATAAGGATTTTCTGCGCTCCAAAGTTTAGCGTTTTTAACGATAAATTCGCAACTTTCACCACGCTTTACAGTTTTTGTTTCGCTAACGAACGATACGGAAAAATCAATGGGCGAATCGTTTCTAACGGTAACCAAACCGTTGCCGTTAACAACAAAAGTTTCAATTTTATAGTCGGTTATATGCTCAAAATCTCTTCTAAGCAAATAAACGTCACGGAAAATGCCGGTGAAACGCCATTTATCTTGATCTTCAAGGTAACTACCGGCGCACCACTTAACAACGAGCATATCAACAACGTTTTCGCCTTCGATAACGAAATTTGTAATATCAAATTCGCTAAGTTTATGCGAAATATCAGTAAAACCAACGAATTTTGAGTTGATATAGAGATAATAGCAACTGTCAACGCCTTCGGTAACGAAATAAAGTTTATCTCCGTTTAAATCGTCAACGTGAAACGATCTTCTATAATGATAAACTGGGTTTAGATTTGGAACGGTTGGAACGTCAAGCGGGAAAGGGAATTTTTGATTCGTATATTGAAAATTATCAAATCCGTAATATTGCAAGCAAGACGGAACTGTTACTTCCTTATCAAAACCGTCAATTAAAAAATTCTCAGCATCTTCAAAACACTCGTGTTCTTTAACGAGCCATTTGCCGTTAAGCGAGCAAAAACGCTTACTGTCAACCCTATCGTAACTTTTATTTTGTTCAAGTGAAAAAGGAACGTAATAACATCTTGGGCTTTCAATATTTATTGATTTTGTTTGTTCATGATATTTAATCATATAATTTCTCCTTCAACGTTAATCGTTAAATTTGTTGATAAATCACCTAAGAAATCCGCCTTTGAATAGAAATCAATGGTGAATTTGCCGTTTTCATATATAAGTTTAGTAACAGACGCGTTTGAGGGGTACGGCAAATCGTTTGCTATTTTACCCGTAACGTTTAAAACCTTGCATATAAACGACTTTATGCTCGTTCCGTGTGAATATACCGCAACTTGTTTTCCATCGTTTTCACAGGCTATATTTTCCATTTCAGCATAAACTCTTTGTTGAACTTGATAGAAAGTTTCGCCATTTGGAGTGTAAGAACTGCAAACGTCAACCCCCCAAAGCCTCCAGTCGTTTGGATATTTTTCGCCTATTTCTTTGTAGGAAACCCAGTCCCAATCGCCTCCGTCAATTTCTCTTAAACGTTCGCGTTTTACTATAGGTAAACCTTTAAGTTTTGAAAGTGGCTCAGCGGTTTGGCAAGTTCTATCCAAATCACTCGCGTAAATTTTAGTTATATCAAAAGCGTTCAAAAACTTTGCAGTTTCAGTCGCTTGATTAACACCTTTTTCGGTTAAATCAACGTTCTTTTGACCTAAAAAAACGTCCATCTCGTTTGATTTTGAATAACCGTGGCGAACTAAATAAATTTCAGTCATAAATAAACTCCTTCAAGTTAAGTTTATTATATAATAATAATTTTAAATTGTAAAGAAAAAGAAGACTGAAAAAATTCAGTCTTCTTGTTTTAATTTTATTTAGTTCCGAAAAGCCTGTCGCCTGCATCGCCAAGACCCGGCAAAATGTAACCGTGTTCATTTAAGCATCTGTCAAGCGTTGAAACGTAAACGTTAACGTCGGGATGAGTTTCACAAACCTTGCTAACGCCTTCAGGCGCGCCGATGATTGCCATAAACTTAATGTTTTTGCAACCGCGTTTTTTAAGTTCAGCAATAGCGTCACACGCGCTACCACCCGTTGCAAGCATGGGGTCAACGACTAAAACTAAACTATTTTCAATTCCGTCAGGGAGTTTGCAATAGTAAGAGTGAGGTTGTAAAGTTTCTTCATCACGATACATACCTATATGACCTACTCTTGCAGACGGGAATAAAACGTGAATACCGTTTACCATACCAAGACCTGCTCTTAAAATGGGAACTATAACGATAGAGTTATCTTTTACCATTTGTTGAGTGCAAGTTTCAAGCGGAGTTTTAACTTGCTTTTCAACGGTGGGAACACCGTCTTTTAAACACTCGTAAGTCATAAGCGTGGTTATTTCTTCAACGAGTTCTCTAAACTCCTTCATACTCGTCTTTTCGTCACGAAGTATTGCAATTTTATGTTTGATTAAAATGTGGTCGAAAATGACTACGTTATCGTAATTTTTCAAAACGATTCTCCTTATTCTGCTTTTTCTTCCTTTTCTTTACCAAGTTTGCTCTTTTCAAGTTTATTAAGAATAGCGTTAGTAACGATACCTAAGATAAGCGCGGTAGCGATAGCAGTTACGGGGATAAACTTAGCAACAGCGCCGTTATCAGCAAACGCGTAAGGAATTTGAATAGATAAACCGCCGATACCAGAAATTAAGATTGCGGATACAACGAAAAGGTTTTTATTTTCAGAAAGATCAATATCTTTGAACATCTTAAGACCAGATACAGCAATGAAACCATATAAGGTAAGACAAACACCACCCATTACGCACGAAGGAATAGATTGTAAAACAACCATGATCGGGCTAATGAAGGAAAGAACAAGGCACATAAGAGCCGTTAAAGTGATAGTTGCAACAGATGCGTTTCTAGTGATAGCAACGCAACCAACAGATTCGCCGTAAGTAGTGTTCGGGCAAACACCAAACATAGTACCAGCGATAGAACCAACGCCGTCACCAAGTAAAGTTCTCTTTAAACCGGGTTCGGTGATAAGGTCTTTATCAATGATAGAAGAAAGGTTTTTGTGGTCGGCAATATGTTCCGCAAATACAACGAGAGCAACGGGAAGGAAAGCGATAACAACTTCCGCAATGCCACCACCGTTAATCATAGTGGGAACGACAGCAGGATTTTTACCTGCGTTTGCAGCGATAATATCAAGCGAGAATTCTTGGCTAGCAAGTTCTTTAATTGCTTGAACAAGTGAGAATTTGGGAACGTTAAATATTGCAGTTATTCCCCTAAACTTACCTTCAGCGTCAACGAAATTGTTAACGATAGGTTGCCAGTTGATAATCTTGAAATAATCAATATTAGCAAGTTTACCAATAAGGGTGAATAAAGATGCAACAACGTAACCTGCAACGATACCTAAAATGAAAGGAATAAGTTTAGGCATTTGGTAACGCTTTTGAGTAGAACAAATAACTACCGTAATGAAAGTAACTAAACCGCAAAGTAATGCAACAAGGTTGTAAGAACCATGGATAGCAGCGCCGTTTGCTTTAACGATATCGCCCATTGCAGCGCCCGCTAATGATAAACCGATAAGAGCAACGGTAGGTCCGATAATAACCGGGGGCATGAGTTTTGAAACCCATTTAGTACCTGCGAAGTGAATAATAACTGCAAGAACAACGTAAACAAGACCTGCTACGATAGAGCCTAAAACGATACCGCAGTAACCGTAAGTCGTTGCGATTGCAAGCGAGTTAAGGAAAGCGAACGAACTGCCTAAGAATACAGGGCTCTTAAATTTTGTGAAGAGTTGATATACGATAGTACCAACGCCTGCGCCAAAAATTGCAGCGGGGATTTGAGTCGGTAAACCGATAATTGTGGGTACAGCAATCGTTGCGGCTAAAATCGCAAGCAATTGTTGGAGTGCAAAGATTAACATCTTGTTAAACTTTGGAACGTCTTGAACGTCGTAAACTAAGTTTTTTGCCATGGTTTTTACATCCTTTGTTTATATATTTGGTCAACGACCATTGTTATAATGTTAACACGCCCGCGCGAATATGTCAATATATTGTAGAAAAATAAAAATTAAATAATTTTTTTGTCAATATATTGTGAGAAATAGATATAAAAAATATTTTTTGTGGTTTGATATGATTTTAAACAATAAAAAAAGGCTGATAACAGCCTAATTTTATTTAATTGCAGAAGAAATCCGTGCTTGTCGCAACGTTTGGAACTCTGCCAACGCTAACGTTATCACTCGTTCTACACCTAAGTTCTTTAATCGGATTAGGCGCAACCTCAAAGCGATAATCTCTACCGTAATTTCTAATATGAGATTCAATAGTTAAGTGTGACGGAACGATTTCAGGCGTTGGATTTATAACTTTTTGAAATTGAAAGAAGTTAGCGTCGGTTGGCAGTTCATCAACTTTAACGTAATCGTCTAATAATCCCGTAAACTGAACGGTATCTGTTAAGATTTCTCTAACGTATTCAATATTTTCGTGTAGAGATAAAGGTTTCGGAAACTCCCCGTCAGGAATAACTTGTTGCCAGTCTTTATTTTCATATTTTTTCAACAGTTCAACCGCTTTATGAAGATGCGCTATTTCAATTTCAAAATTTTGTTCCCACAATCCTTTAATATAATCGTCTGTTTCAGTCATATAGCAAGACCAATATAAATAACACTCGGTATATTCGTGCCAAAGTAGCATTTCAAGCCAAGTTGCGTTTGAGTCCATAAGCGATTCGTATTGAGTAACGTGTTCTTCTTCAACTTGCGCTATTTCCATATATAATTTACGGGATAAATCGTTTTCGGCAAGGTTTGTTATATTCATATAATAATTCATCGTTTGTTGTTCGGCTGCGGTTATTATCATAGTTGCCAAAACGCTTTGCTTATCGGCAGTTTTAGCGTTAATTGCCCTTTTAACGTTATCTTTATTAAAACGATGGTGAGCAATCGTTGGGCGCGCTGGCATAATTTCAGTGTATCTACCAACTAACCGCTCCCCTTTTACGCCCTGCTCCATTTCAAGTAAGTTTGAATACCTATACAAATGGTCGAAATCTTCAAGTAAAGCAAAATCAAGCGCCTTTTTAACGTAACAATCTTTTTCGTTTTTTGCAAGTTCCGCAGTCAAATCAACAGCCAACTGCTCGTATGCAATCGTATGCTCAAGCGCAGATTCGTTACAAGGCTTTAAAAGTGAGTTTTTGATTTGTTGTTGTTTTTCTATTTGCCGTGTAACTGAAATTTCACGCCGTAACTCGTTGTTATCGGTATGGCGAGCAAGGTTATGAGAAAACCAGTTCGCTTCAAACTCAGTTCCGTTCATTAAAACAATTCTCGTTTTCGTGTATGGGTCTACTTCGTGCTTATTATACGCTCTTGGGTATAATTGTCGCCAGTTTTCATAAGTTGAAAGCAGATTTATAGGTTTTTCTAAAAAAGGATTCATAAAATTCTCCATAACAATTATAGTATATGTATAATTTATTTAAATTGACAATTTTTACTGTCGTTGCTATAATACAATTATTGATAAAAAGGAGAAAAATATGAGAAAACGCCCTAAATTTCTAACTCAAGATAAAACTATTATATCTCAAAAAGTAAAAGAAGCGTTTTCTTCAGTTCTTCCTATAACTTTAATCGTGCTTTTACTGTGCGTAACGTTCACCCCGCTTGATAGCGGATTGTTTTTATCCTTTATCGTTGGAGCGTTTTTCGTTATCTTAGGTATGGGGTTATTCACCCTCGGAGCGGATACGGCTATGACTCCTATCGGCGAATACGTTGGCGGTTCGGTTATGCGCACTAAAAAATTATGGATTATAATTCCCGTTTGCTTTATCGTTGGCGTACTAATAACAGTTTCAGAACCCGATCTTCAAGTTTTAGCGTCACAACTTACTAAAACAATGAACGCTTGGACTCTAATCATCGCAGTTGGCGTTGGCGTTGGAGTGTTCTTGGTGATAGCGTTTTTAAGAATAGTGTTTAAAATTCGCTTATCTTACCTTCTTTTAATAATGTACGTTGCGGTGTTTGCGCTATCTTTCTTCGTTCCAGATATTTTCGTTCCTTTAGCGTTTGACTCTGGTGGCGTTACAACAGGACCTATGAGCGTTCCGTTCATAATAGCAATCGGCACGGGCGTTGCGTCAATGCGAAGTGACAACGCTTCGGAAACTGACGGTTTTGGTCTTACCGCCCTATGCTCGATCGGTCCTATTCTATCAGTGATGATTTTGGGTATTATATTTAAGCCCGAAACTATTGATACAACCGCTGAAACGCTTATTTCCATTGAAAATTCAAGGGATTTGATGTATTTATTCGGCACGAATATTCCCCACTATTTAAAAGAAGTTGCAATAGCGCTCCTTCCTATCGTAGCGTTTTTCTTTATATTTAGAATTTTTGGCGCAAAACTTTCCAAAAAGAACGTTAACCGCATACTTATAGGCGTTCTTTATACCTACGTTGGCTTGGTTTTGTTCTTAACGGGCGTTAACGTTGGTTTCTTGCCAGTTGGCACTACAATCGGTCAATCACTCGGTAGTTTGCCTTATAACTGGATAGTAATTCCTATCGGTATGATAATCGGTTATTACGTTGTTGCGGCAGAACCCGCCGTTCACGTTTTAACAAAACAAGTATTTGAACTTACCGCAGGCGCAATTCCTAAAAAAGCGCTTAGATTTAGTTTAATGATAGGCGTTTCAGTTTCCGTTGGGCTTGCAATGTTGAGAATATTATTTGATATTCCCATTATGTATTTCCTTATCCCCGGCTATTTAACGGCAATAGTTTTAACTTTCGTAGTTCCCGAAATGTTTACCGCTATCGCGTTTGACTCCGGTGGCGTAGCCTCCGGCGCAATGACGGCAAGTTTCTTAATGCCACTTGCTCTCGGCATTTGCTCAACCGTTGGCGCAAACGTTGCAACGCAAGGCTTTGGCGTTGTTGCCATGGTCGCAATGACTCCGCTTATCACTATTCAATTCTTAGGTTTAATCTTTAAGATTAAGTCGAGAAAACTCGAAACGAAAAACAACTCGCCCACTATTGAAGAAATTATCGAATAAAGGAGACTTTATGAAAGGGCTTAAATATTTAATAACAATAACAAAAAGAGAATATTCAGAAGATTATATTGCTTTTTTCCGCAATCACGGCGTTAAAACAGTTTTAAGCCAACTTTGTAACGGAACGGCAACCGAATCAACACTTAGCCTATTAGGGCTTGAAAAAACCGAAAAGGTGATGTTTAACACCATTATTCCTGAAGATGAAGTTGCTCCCCTTATAAAAGGCTTTTTAACGGAAATGGACATTTCTTCCGCAGGCAACGGAATCGCCGTATTTTTACCGATTGATAGCATAGGCGGAGCGTCTTCGCTAAAAACGTTTATCGGCGAAAAAACTATTGAAAAAAAGGAGAACGATATGAACTTAAACGAAAGTAAAAACGTATTGATAATCACTATTGTAAATAAAGGTAACACCGATTTAGTTATGAACGCCGCAAGGGGCGCAGGCGCTGGCGGTGGAACTGTCGTTCGCGGTAAAGGAACAGGCGCAGAACTTGCTAAATTCTTCGGCGTTTCAATTAGCGAAGAAAAAGAAATGATCTATATCGTTTCCCGCCGTGACGCGCGTGACGGTATTATGAAAGCAATAATGGAAAATGCAGGCGCTCATACTGACGCGCACGGCGTTATTTTCTCTCTTCCCATCGATACCGTTGTCGGTTTAAAACTCTTTGAAAACGTTGACTAATAATTAAAACCCTACGAATTTCGTAGGGTTTTTTAATGCAATCATAAATCTTTAATAAAAAATAAGTTCATTGCGCTATGGGCAACAAAGTTTGGCTTTTCAATGGTTTTATATCCAAGTTTTTTATACAAGTTGATAGCGGGCTGTAAAATATCGTGAGTTTCTAAATAAATTTTTAAATACCCAAGCTTACGAGCCTTTTCTTCTATTGCTAAAACGAGTTTTATTCCGTAACCTAAACCTTTATATGCGTCGTCAAGGTAAAGTTTTTGCAGTTCGCAAGTATTATCAAACCCTTCAAACTCGGAAAGCCCAACTCCACCAACAACTTGGTTATTATCGTCTTTTAAAACTAAATAAACGCGTTTTTGTTGGTTAGAAAGGTAAAACTCACTCAAATTATCTAAATTTTCATCAAAATAAGCAGTACCAGCGATATCAAGATTATAACTTTTAAGGTTTTTTCTTATAATTGATGCAATTATTAAATTATCGGCTTTAGTAATAGTTTCAATTTTCATAATTGATATTATAATGATTATAATTTAAAATTTCAATAGATTTTGAAAATTACTTATAATCGCCTACCGCTATCGCAGATTAAATACCAAGCCTAAGTTGGCTTGGATAAAGAAAAGCACAAATCGGTGCTTTTTTGTTTGTAAATATGCAAAACTTTATCCTTTAGTTTAGATGCTAAAATGCTTATTAATTAAATTTCTTGTAAGCATCTTTTACGGCAAAGTATGCGCTTTTTGGTCTACGATATTCGTCTACAACGCCTTTATTATTATATCCACGTACTCTATTAAGATTTAGCGGTTGATAAGTACGAATATTTGCAAACTGCCAAACAAAAGTTCCTGAATAACTAGATTTATCTAAAAATAAGTCGATCGTGTAACTTAAAAGTCGAGATTGATATTCTTCGGTCCATCGAATATCATCAAAAGTATGATATCCATAAATAGATGCCGCACCAAATTCACTAGCTATAATTGGTTTATCGCTTTTTCCAAGCTTTTCCAAATATTCGTGTAAATCTGTTACAAACTTATCCCATGATTCTATTTCTGAATAATACCAGCCATTGTAAAGGTTGAAGCAAACAACATCACAAAAATCATAGCAAATATCAGTTAACGGGCGCATCGATGCGTAAACTATTAGTCGACCGTCGTTAACACTCTTTAAATATTCGTAGTAAATCTTGCTTATTTCGTAACCCTCGTTACAATCGGTTAAAATTTCGTTGTGCATACCCCACATTAAAATAGATGGATGATTGCAATATTGTTTTACCATTTCCTTGTGCATGACAAGTCCACGCTCAATTACAATAGGATTAGCAAGTGTTTCAGCAGAAAAACCACAACCCCAAATTGGAATCTCGCTCCAAAAAGCCAAACCTTGTTCATCTAACATATCAACAAAAATCGGGTTATTAGGATAATGTGATCCGCGAATAGAATTACAATTCATTTGCTTGATAATATCAATATCGCGTTGCATAAGCGACGGAGGAAACGCCATACCGTTTTCGGTGTTTTCTTCGTGTCGATTTACGCCAGTAAAAACAAATTCGTCGCCATTTAGGTAAATGTTTTTGTTCTTTACTTCCACAGTTCTAAAACCAACGCGGTCAAATAAATCGTCGGAAGAACTTACTATTTTAACAAAATATAGATTAGGCGTTTTTGGGCTCCATAACCTTACGTTTTTTATCGTAAAGCAATCCGTTTTTATAAAGGCGATAGTGCGCGCACCCACTTTAACCATCTGTGAAATTACTTCATTACCTTCAAGATAAATTTTCACTTCATCTTCTATAGTTTCGTTAGTTGCATTGTAAAGTTCTAAATCAAAATCGCACTTGGCAGTATCGCCACAAAGCGTATAATTAAAACGATTATGCATAATGGTAAGCCCGCTTAATTTTTCAGCCGTTACGCTACGAGTTATTCCTCCGTAATGAAACCAATCTACCTTACTTTGTGGAATTGAAGTAGAATCGAAAGAATTGTCTACCCTTACCGTAACTTTATGGTAACCTTTCGAAACGTCTTCTTTAATAAAACTAAACGCTGTAAATCCGCCGTAATGTTCACCCAAATATTCACCATCAAGATAAACTCTTGCACTGGTCATAACCGCGCCAAACTCTAATTTTAACGTGCCACCGTCAAATAAAAATTCTTTTTCGTACCAACAAACACCTTCGTAATTAAGTAATCCTAAATCAGTATTCCAACAAGACGGAACAAACGTACTTTTTCCTTTAAAGCCCTTCTCTTGCCATTTTTCATTCTCGCCTACGTTATTTTCATCTGTTGCAAAAAGCCAAAAACCATCCAATACGTTAACTGTTCTTATTTCATGATTATCAAATTTACGAATCATTTTACACTCCGTTTAATAATTTTTTAATTTTAATAATTATACAACTGTTTTTTAATAAATTCAATATAAATTACCACAAATTCTATAGATAACTAATTTTTAAGATTTTAAAACTGCGGTTCTTCTTTATTGTTACGAAGGACGAGGGATACTGCCACACCCTATAAATAGGGACACCCTGGCAGACCTTAGTCCGTCATGGATTGTCCGTCAAATGACGGCCGAACCTATGGTTCGTTTCCATCTTTCGCTAACAAAAAAAGGATACCTAAAGGCATCCATTTTTTGTTGGCGGAGGACGAGGGATACAACCGAAACTCCGTAAACGGAGACCTCTCGGTTGACGCAAGCGCCGAACGTTCGACACCTCGCCTCACACCAACAAAAAACGCACCAAAATGGTGCGCTTTTGTTGGCGGAGGACGAGGGATTCGAACCCCCGTGGGCGTTAACCCAAACGGTTTTCAAGACCGCCTCGTTATGACCGCTTCGATAGTCCTCCGTATTATACGAATAAAAAAAATCGTGCTGAAAAATTATTCAACACGATTATTATATATAGAATTAGTAAATTTTGCAAGCGTTTTTAACAAAAATAATAAGGAAAATTTAAAAAGTCTTTAACTAATTAAATTTGAACTGTTTTCTGAGTAAATTACTGGCGAAACGCCGTTTAAACCTAAAATTTCATTGAAACACTCAGTTTCAAGTTTACCCGCAACTAAACAGTTTTGCATTGAAGATACGTCAAACGGGTAATCGCGCGGCTTTTTATCAATGCCGAAAGCGTCGTTTAATTCTTTAACTTCAACGTTATAAGATACAAACAATTCTTTTAGTTTTTCGCGAGTGGCTACCATACTTTTGCGCCTAATTTCAATAAGCGTTTCTTTATTCTTAACAAAAAGTTCTTTAACGCTACCCTTAATCTCGTCAAGGCGTTCTCTTTTCGATTTTAAATTATTGTTAAATTTTGTGTTAAGAGTTGATATTTCGCCTAAAACCCTTCTAAACTCATCTAAATATTCTTCTTTTGAACTTTTATCAAGCGAATCAATCTTGACTTTTAAAGCGGATAATTCCTTTCTTTTAGCAACGTAATCGGCGGAATTATTGAATTTTCTAATCTCATCGCTTATATAATCGGTGATTTGGTCGTATTCAATTTTTAACGATTGATATTCTTCACCTAAAACACCCTTGATTTCATTTTGCATGCAGTTAGACGTTTCGTTAAGTATTTTTACGAAACTTTGAGTGTATTTTTGGTCAATAGAACTTTTAAGTTCATTATACCCTGAATTTTCAACCATTGCAACTACTCCCACCTTTTTTAAACTCTTAAACGTCGTAACGTTTTTAGCCTGTAATTTTACCCCAACTAAAATAGCCGAGCAAAGCATCAATATAAAAACAAATAATATTCCCTTAAAAAATTTTTTACGCATACTACTCCCCCATAAAAGTTATGTAGTACGCGTAATTTTTTTAAAGATTTTTTAAATATTCAATTTCGTCTTGAGAAAGTTTTCTAACTGCGCCACGGTCAAGACCGCCCATACCAAGATCGCCTATCTTAATTCTTTTTAAGAATTTAACTTCTTTTCCAGCGGTTAAAAACATTTTTCTAATTTCTCTATTTCTACCTTCAGTTACGGTAACGTGATATTTTGTAAAAGATTTTGTTTCATCAACGATTTTGATGGAACATTTTTTAGTTTTAACACCGTCAATCACAACACCGCGAGAAAGCCTTAAAATTTCACTATCTTCAAGCGAGCCTTCAATTCTAACAAGGTACGTTTTAGGTATTTCACTCGACGGGTGGATAAGCCTATTACAAAAATCACCGTCGTTAGTTAAAATAAGCATACCTTCACTATCATAGTCAAGCCTACCAACAGGGAAAACCCTATCAACGCCCGGGGGAAGAAGATCCATAACGGTTTTTCTACCCTTATCGTCACTTACCGTGCAAACGTAACCTTTTGGTTTGTTCATAACGTAGTAAGAAAATTTCTTTACCCTATTGATTTTTTTGCCATCAACCGCAACGCTATCGTTAAACTCGTCAATCTCTTGACCTAACGAACAAACCCTACCGTTAACAGTAACAAGCCCGTCTGCAATAAGTTTATCGCAATTACGCCTGCTTGCCACGCCACATTCTGCTAAAAATTTGTTAATTCTCATATTTTCACCAACATTAGATTTTATTTACTTTACTATGTTATATAAATTTTGAGAAAAAATCAACTTATTTTTAATGAATATTTCAAAAACAGCTTCTTTTTTAGGGTTTTTTATAAAATTGTCAAAAGTTTCGCCGTCAAATTTAAAGCAAAGGCTTTCTTTTTCAAGTTTAGTTAAAGGATAGTAAAAATCTTTTTCAAACCCAAGTTGAAAAGGATTTCCGTTACAATCGGTAAAAACTATGTTTTTATAATAATCACAATCGATAACTTTAACCTTTTCAAACTCGTTAAAGGAATTATCTAATAACTCTTTGCTTCTCTCCCACATTTGCGGGCTATTTATAACAACCGAAACAACGTTTAAACCGTTTCTTTCCGCGCTACTAACTAAGCATCGACCAGCCTTTTTGGTGTAACCCGTTTTTATACCCGTGCAACCATCGTAATTAAACAAAAGCTTGTTTTTGTTAACCAAAACCCTTTCGTAAGCGTAACCATCGTTTGAAACGTTAACACGTTTTGTGGAAACAATTTCTTTAAAAATGGGGTTCTTTATCGCTCTAACTGAAATTTTTGCCAAATCGTGCGCAGTCGTATAGTGGTTATCATCGGGCAATCCGTGTGGATTTGTAAAATTTGAATTATTTGCGCCCGCTTTTATTGCCGTTTCGTTCATAAGTTTAATAAAACTTTCTCTATCGGTTAGCGTTTGAGCAAGGCACTCTGCACAGTCATTGCCACTTCTAAGCATTAAACCATAAAGTAATTCTTTAACGGTTAACTTTTCTCCTTCCCTTAGATAAACGCTTGAACCTTCAACTCCTACTGCATTTTTAGGAACGATTATTTCGGTTTCAATATCAAAGTTTTCAATTACCGTAAGCGCGGTTAAAATTTTTGTTGTTGAAGCCATGGGAAGACGCAAATCTTTATTGTTTTCATAAAGTATTCTTCCTGAATTTACTTCAATAACACACTCTCCCTTAGATAACGCGTAAGCCATTGCAACAGTTGGTTTGCAATATAGAATACTACATAAAATAATTGATATTATCGCAAAATATAAATATTTTTATTTTACTTTTTAATGTTTTCATTTATAAATTCCGTTGCTTTCTCAAAGATTTTTTCACTCATTGAATCGTCGGTTTTAACAAATGATACTCCCGACTTTTTGCAGATTAAAAACCCACAAGGAACTAAGTTAAATATCGTTCCACTTCCACCTGCAAACGGGTGTGAAGTAATTGATGAAAACGTTTTAACTTCACCGTATTCCCCACCACCACCGATATATCCAACCGTTAATTTTGATATAGGAATAACCGTATAGTCGTTAAACTTTATCGGCGCACCTATTATCGAGTTAACGTTTAAGTTTTCATTAAACTCTTTTAATGAATTGATAATACTACTATTTAAATTTGATTTTCTTTCCTTTAACATTACTTTTTACCTTACTTATATAATTTGCAATAAAAATAATAACTATACTTATAAGATTAAACGAAAATTTAACCTTCATCTTCATTGATTTTAGTAATTTATCTTCATCATAGACTATCAAATCGGCAACAATTCTCTTCCCGTAACCATTATCTTCTATAATTTTTGACGTAATTTGAATTGCGGTTGTTAAAGTAGTAGCAAACGTCAAAAGCGTTGCGCTTTTAAAACCTATTAAAGTTGACAAATAAATATTGTTTATACTAATCACGTTAAAATAGCTAAAGTCGCTTTCTAACTTTTTAACAAAGTTCAACTGTAAAATCAATGCTTTTTTATCGCTAAAATGAACGTATACACCGCCTTCTTTTCGCCTGCAAACGTAACCGCTAACAAGCCTAATAAACCCAAAAACGTAAATTGCAAAATAGCCTTTATTTAACGACTTTTCAAAGTGAAAATAAACCGAAAAAACAAGCGGTAATATCAAAATAAAAGTTGTGATAAATACCGCTATAACCATAATTATATAATTTGTAAAAAAATAAAAAAAATGCGTAAATTACGCATTTTTTAAAGATTATTTTATTGTATCAAACTCTTCGCCTTTTAGATGTTCTGGCAAATCTTCGCCATCGATATCGGGAAGTTCAAAATCTTCTGAATCGACCGTTTTAAAGGCAGGCTCGGTTTTTGAAATAACATCCGATAAAAGATCAACTTCTTCACCTTCAACGTACTCGTCTTTTTCAAAGAGATAACTACTGTCGTTCGTTGGGCTTCTAAGTTTGATAATCTTATCCATAAGTTCATCGTAGTCAGGCAAATCTTCAAGCGATGAAATTTGGAAACGCTTTAAAAACTCATCAGTCGTGCCGAATAAAACGGGCTTACCAACCGTATCTTTTCTGCCAACAACTTCAATAACGCCAAGTTTTAAAAGGTTTTGAAGGGCAAATTCACTGTTTGAACCACGAAGTTCTTCAAGGTCAATACGGGTTACGGGTTGCTTGTAAGCGATAATTGCCGCAACTTCAAGCATACTTTTAGAAAGTTCTCTCTCTTTAATGGGGTTTAAAACGTTTGAAACTTCTTCAGCATACTTAGAGTTTGAGCAAAATTGAAGTTTTTTATTAAAAATTAAAAGTTTAATACCGCTCTCTTCCGCATATTTGTCTTGCAACTCTTTTGCAGCGTCTAAAACTTGTTTATCGGTAACGCCTAATTTTTCGGAAATATCTTTAATTTGAACTGCATCACCCGAAACAAATAGAACGGACTCAATTATATTCTTCAAGTTCTCCAATTTCTTCCCCTCCGTTTTCGTTATAATACAAAGTAATATCGCCAAAAGTATCGTCTTGCAAGTAAGTTAAATACTGGTGTTTTAAAAGTTCTAATAATGCCTGAAAAGTTGTAATCATTTCAGTTTTAGTAGCGTGAGTTGTAAATAAATCAAAGAAACTCATTTCCTTTCTTGATTGAAGTTCGGTTTTAATAAAATAAATCTTGTCTGCAACTGTGAAAACTTCTTTGGGAATTTCTTTTTCTTTATTTTCAATAGTATCTTTAACGTCAACGCGCTTTAAAAGGTTTGCAAAAGCATTGATAAGCCCGTCAAGATTAAAATCGGTGTAAACAATTTTAACGTTATGCGCATCGTCATCAGGCTTTTTGTAAAACTTATTAACGTCTTCCAAAGCTTTGAGTTTTTCCGCCGACTCTTTGTAAAGCTTATATTCTTCAAGGCGTTGAATTAAAAGATTGCCTTCCTCTTCCGCTTCAAGTTGCGCTTCTTCGTTGGGAATAATGGCTTTTGACTTAATTTCGATTATCGTTGCGGCAATAGAAAGGTATTCGCTTTCAGTTTCCATATCAATATCATGCGAGTTAACGTATTCTAAAAATTGATTTGTAACTTCAGAAACGAAAATATCCTTAACGTCAATCTCCGCTTGTTTTATTAAATATAACAACAAATCAAGCGGGCCTTCAAAATCAAGGCTCGATAATTTAGTTAAATAATTAACTTTAGATTCGAAATTATTAGTTGCCATAAAACCCCTTATTTATTATATATTTTACAACATTTTATAAAAAAACGCAAGGTTTTAATATAAAAACGCCCGCAAAATTGCGGGCGAATACTACCAATTATTTGCTATTTCTCTCAAAGTGTCAAAATAGTTCATTTTTAAAGCGTTAGTTGCGCTTAAAAGATTAACCGAGCCACTTTCAACACCGTTAACGTAAATCGTAACTTTACCGATTTTATCCCCTTTATATACGGGCGCTTTAACCTTATTTAGCTGATATTCAAAATCAACCTTTGGCTTTTCACCCTTTTTGCAAAGAACGAAATAATTCCTTTCGGGATAAACTTCAACCAAGCCTTGTTTAGAACTTTCAACCTTTGCTTTAAAGTCAAGCGGAATATTCTTATCTAAAACCGCTTTATTTTCATAACCGTTAAAACCTTCGTTTAAAAGTTTTGAAGTTTCGTTAAATCTTGTTTTACTGTCGCTTGCGCCTATTACAGACGAAATTAAGCGCATATTGCCACGTTTTGCCGTTGCTGTAAGGCAAAACCCTGCCTCGTTTGTAAAACCCGTTTTACCGCCGTCACAACCGTTATAAAATTTAATTAGTTTGTTAGTGTTTGCAATTTCAGTTGAATTTTTTGAGTGCTCAATCTTATCCATCCAAATTTTAGAATACTCAAAATACCCTTCGTGCTTAATTAAATCTGCAAAAATTAAGGCTATATCTTTAGCCGAAGAATACTGCATCGGCTTTGGAAGCCCCGTGCAGTTTGAAAACAAGGTGTTGTTAAGCCCTAAATTCTTTGCCTTTTCGTTCATTTTTATAACGCAATTATCTTCAGACCCGTAAAGGCGTTCAGCCAAAGCGACGCTCGCGTCGTTAGCGGATGCAACGGTAACGCTTTTAATAAGATTTGAAACGGTGTAATTTCTACCCGCTTCTAAAAACACTTGGCTACCGCCCATACCAGAAGCCGTTTCAGAAATCGTTATTTCTTCATCAAGGGAAAGATTTTTAAGTTCTATATTTTCGTAAACCAAGTCTAAAAGCATAATCTTGGTCATGCTTGCAATAGGAAGCCTTTCATTTTCGTTATAAGCGTAAATTTCAGTGCCAGTGTTAAAATCATACAAATACTTTGCTTTAACGGGTAAATTTTCCGCTTTTACGGTGTTAACGGTCATAACCCCACTAAACAACGAACAAATTAAAGTTACAGCAAAAATCTTAAATCGCTTTTTCATAATTTTATTTTTTGTAGTTTTAAAGTTTTAATACCTAAAAATAAAAATTTAACGGTCGAATTATCACAACCAAGAAAATAAACTCAATTATACTGCCAAAACTTGCAATAATTATAGAAAAAAGCAAAACTTTAAGGAGAAAATTTATATTACAATTATTAAGTTTTTCAAATTTTTTAAAGGTTGAACAAATATAAAAAATAATTGCTATTGATAAAAATACCGCGTTTATTAAAACTAAAAACAAGAAAATAAACGCTCCGTTTAATAAAAGATTTGATATAAATAATTTTAGAGCCAAACCTAATATAAACGCTCTATAAAATAAAATTAAAAAGATAACGTAAAAAGTAACTTTATTTAAAGATAGTAAAAATATAAGCGTTAAAATTAAAATACAAGTGAAAATTCTCTTTATTAAAAAAGAGAAAATTCGCTCTTTTTTAAACAACCTTTCAAAATAACGAGCTAAAAAATCCCTATAAAAACATAAAAAATCTTCGTTTAACGATAAAACTAAACCTAAAATTACGCCTAATATAAAAATAGCAACGCTAATATAAAATAAAGTTTTTCTATTATTAAACGCTGAAATTACAAAGTTTATAAATTTTTGCATAATAAAACCCCGAACTATTATACGGGGTTTTAATATTTATTATGAATTTTTAACTATGCTAACGTATTTTTTAGCAAGTTCCGTGATAGCATCGAAATCGCCTTTTTCAATTAAATCTTTTTTAACGATATTAGAACCTATTCCAAAACCGCAAACACCTGCCTTTAAGTAAGCGCTCATATTGTTTTCATCAACACCGCCAACCGCTAAGAATTTTATGTGTGAAAGCGGGGCTTTAACAGCCTTTAAGTATGAAACACCAAGATTATCTATCGGGAAAAGTTTAATAAAATCTGCGCCCGCTCTATGCGCCGATTGAATTTCACTCGGAGTGAGAGCGCCCGGCATTGAAACAAGACCTAATTCCTTAGTCTTTTTTATAACTTTATCGTAAGTATCGGGGGAAATAATGAATTTACCACCTGCTTTTTTGGTAAGTTCAACTTGCTTTTCAGTTAAAACCGTGCCTGCGCCTATATCCATTTTACCTGCAAAATGTTTGGATAAAAGTCTAATATTTTCAGCAGTTTCTTCATCGGAAATAGATCCATTTGCAGAATAAGTAAGTTCTAAAAGCTTAATTCCACCGTTATACATAGCGGTTGCAAGCGGAATTAAATTTTCTTTTTTTACACCGCGAACGATAACTATAATCTTTTCTTCTTCTATTTTTTTAATAAGTTCAATCATTTCCAAAGTTCCCTTTCAATATTTGGCGTAAGTTGCGCAAGCATGCCACCATCAACAACGAGTTCTGCGCCAGTTGTATTTCTTGATTCATCACTGCCAAAATACCAAGCGGCGTTTGCAATATCTTCAAATTCGGCAATATCGCGAATAGGTGTATAGTTAGGAAGGCAATATTTAGCGTTATTAACGTTATTATGCCATCTTTCAGTCTTAATCATACCGGGCAAAACGCAATTTGATCTTACCCCGTATTTACCCCAGTCAACAGCCATAGATTTACTCATAGCCAAAATTGCGCTCTTTGACGAACAGTAAGCAAGGCGATTTTCAGTAACTCTTATCGCGGAGTTGCTCGTTATAAATACAATCGAGCCTTTACCCTTTTCCTTCATTTGTAAACACGCTTGGCGCGCCATCATAAAATTCCAGCCGATATTAGTATTATAAACGTCCATAAAATCTTTAATATCAACGTCTAAACTAACTTGACCTATGCCAAGATTTGCAGCGTTTAAAACGAGAGTATCAAGAAGATAACCGTTTGCTCTAATGTCTTCAAAAATTGCTTTAACGTTATCTTCGTTAAAAATTTCCGTTTGATAACCTTTAGCAAAAACTCCGTATTTTTCGGAAATTTTTCTTGCGGCAATAACTGAATTTTCTAAAGTTCTGCTACCGATAAAAACACTGTAACCTTCTTTAGCAAAACGCTCGGCAATAGCAAAACCCGTGCCGTTAGTTGCGCCTGTTACGAAAACTGATTTCTTCATAAAAACTCCTTACCAGTCGGCGTTCGAGCCGTCTTCAAAGTATTGACGGGGGGTTGTCCACTTGCCGTCGTAAATCTTATCTTTAAGGGCTTCTTCATCAAGTTCAACGCCAAGACCAGGCTTGGTGGGAACGTCAATATACCCGTCTTTAATAACAAACGGTTCTTTAATATAACCAACGCCCAAGTCAGATTTATCGGGATTTCCGGGGTGTTCTTGAACTAAGAAGTTAGGAATACAAGTATCGAGTTGAATACAACTTGCAAGAGAAATAGGACCTAATGGATTATGCGGAGCAACCGAGCCGTAATACATTTCAATCATAGCCGCAAGTTTTCTTCCTTCGTAAATACCGCCAACGTGGCAAATATCGGGTTGAATTATAGAAACGGCTTGCTTTTCAATAAGTTCTCTATATTGCCACTTGCCAAACAACCTTTCGCCCGCAGCGATGGGAACGGTTGTTGAGTTTGCAATATTAACCATAGTATCAACGTTTTCAGGTAAGCAAGGCTCTTCGATAAACATAGGAGTATAAGGCTTTAAAAGTTCAATAAGCCTTTTAGCCATAGCGGGCGAAACCCTACCGTGAAAGTCTATCGCAAGATCAACTTTATTTCCTATTTTTTCTCTAACTTTAGCAAATCGTTCAACGTGTTTAAAGGTGTTTTCAGGGTTATCAACTTGCTTAATAGGCGGAATTATCGAATATTTTAAAGCGGTGTAACCGTCTTTTAAGCGCTCATCTGCAATCTTGAGCATTTCTTCAATCGGAAACTCGCCTGCAACACCCGCTCTTTTAATATGGGTATACATTCTAATTTTATCACGGCACTTTCCACCAAGCATTTCGTATACGGGGCAATTATAATACTTGCCTTTAATATCCCACATCGCTTGTTCAATACCGCTGATTGCCGAAAGCATAAGCGGACCACCGCGGTAGAAACCACCGCGATAAAGCGCTTGAACGTGGTGTTCAATTTGCATAGGATCTTTGCCGATTAAATATTCTTCAAACTCTTTAATAACCGCTTCAACGGCGTTACAATGCCCTTCTAAAACAGGCTCGCCAAGACCGATAATATCTTTATCGGTATACATTTTTAAAAACATCCATCTTGGCTTAACTTTTATAACCTCAAGTTTAGTAATTTTCATATTAAAACTCCTTTTCTTCGTAGAAATTAAACACTATTTTATTCTCATAATCAAAATCGTTTAAATTGATATTATCAAATAAACCACAGTGAATAGGAATTGCAGTAGCGCCAAGCCTTTTAACAAACTCTTTGCCCTCGGTAAAGTTCATATTGTTGCCACGCCCGTTCACGGGGATAAAACAATAATCAATCTTATCCGTTATGCTTGCAAACACCTTTTCATTATATAACGTATCGCCTGCAACATAATAAGTTTTGCCGTTCACGGTAAAAACAACGCCGATTGCATAAAAATCAGAGTGTTCAGCGTAAACCGCTTTAAAGGTTACTCCATTTTCAGTCCAAGAAGTGCCGGCGTTAAACATAACGAAATTATTAGAGCCTTTAAAAGTTTCCCTAACAGTTTTCCAAGCGTTATAAGACGCTAATACCGTAACGCTTCCGTCTTTTAAATAATATTTGAGCGTTTCAGGATCGGTGTGATCGAGATGAGAGTGAGTTAAAATGATTAAATTCGGTTTAACTTTTAAAAATTTTCTCTTAACGGCAACTCGCCTTTTGTTTTTAGGCTCAATCTTTTGAACGCTATTTGATAAATATGGGTCAACTAAAACCTTAAACCCGTCAATATCAAACAAAAGCCCACCTTGACCTATCCAAGTTATCTTCATAATTATTTTCCTTTTTTAAGTAATATTTTAGAAACGAAAATTTGTTTCTTATTAGGCTTAACAGCGTTAAACCCTGCAAACTCTCTATCAAACGGAGAGTTTGGACTATTCGCCATAGAAGTTTGCGGTTCTAAGCAAATATACCCGTCAGCATTTCCGTTGTAAATTAGCCTAAACGGTAAGTTTTTACTATTTTTATAAACGACTTTAAGTTTAGAAGTTTTATCAAAAATTTCGATTTTACCGTTATTTTTGCATTTATAGTGGCGACTTATCGGAGTTGATAACGGGTTAAACGTTCCACTAAGAAGTTCATTTGAAACACTATCAAATTCTAAAAGTTTACCCGTTGGCAAATAGTTTTGCATATTGCGTTCAATCTCGTTTTCAAACTCAACTTTAACGATAGGCTCAGCGTTATCTATAAACTTTGAATTAAAGGTTGTGTGATAGCCAAACAAGATAGGTAAACTAACTTTAGCGTTGTTTTTAAACGACGTTTTTACTATAATACCCTTCTTTGTTAATTTATAATTAACAAAAATTTCCAAATCTTCGCAATAACAAAGATAAGGCTTATCTTTTGAAATAGTATACTTAAGCGTTACGCTTGAATTTGAATTGTTAACGATAGTAAACGGCAAAGTGTGAAGTTCGCCGTGCAAATGGCAACCCGTTTTTTGCTCGTTTATAGGAAAATTAAACTCTCTATCTTCAAAATTAAACTTACCACCGCTTATTCTATTTACTGGGAAAAGTAGCGGAGCGCCATAAAGATAAGGATTATCAAGCGGAGCAGAATAATCAGGCTCTCTTAGAATTTTAACGCCGAGTTTATCGTTTCTAAGCGAAATTAAGTTTGCGCCGAGCGTTGCGTTAATTTTAGCGGAAAAATCGCCCTTTTTAAGCGTGATAACGTTATACGTCATATTTAGATTTATCTTCTTTAAAGTCTTCGTCAGCCATAGCCGAATACTTCTTTATAATTTCAATTTCCTTAGGATTATAAGGTCTATGATTAAGCCTAAACAAATCGTGGAACCACTTAGTAAAATCCCATTTTAAGTTGGGGTTTTCTTCATATTGAGTCCAAACGCTATTCCAAGGCTCGTAATATTGCGCCTTGCCACCAACTAAACCCCAGTTATAACAACCGATTTTTTCAAGGTAATAAAGGGGGAACAAATCTTCAACGTTGTTATTTAAACACCTTGCAAGCCACTCGCTATTGATAAGCGGTCTACCAAACTTTTTAAGCGTTCTAATAGTGTTTATATTAGACATATAACTGTTGTAGTTATGGAAAGAGATAATGTCTGAATTTAAAACGCCGTATTTTTCAACTTCGCAAACGTCGTCAAAATTACCGCCGTAATAAGATGCCGTTTCGCAAGTTAACGGTTGAATAGGATCAATCTCACGGCAAATTTCAAAAATCTTTTTAAGGTTTGGGAGAGAAACTTCACGCCTATTGCTGTTGCCAACTTCGTTATAAACGTTCCAAATCAAAATTCTTTCGTCGTTTTTATATTTTTCAACGAATTCTCTAATCATAGCAAAAAATCTTGGCGCAGTTTCAGGCTCGTCAAGATAATGATGCCCCATATTAGAAAAAACACCGTGTTGGCTCATTTTTCTACCGCCGTGATAACCCCAGTCGCAAGGTTGTTCGCCAAGTTTATCAACTTCAAAACCCTTCGGGCGCATACAGTCGTTTGCTAAAACGACCATTAAGGTGATACCGTGCTTATCGGCAAGTTGAACGAACTTTTCAAACCTTTCCATATACCCGTCGTGTTCTTTATCCCACACCAAAAATTCAATAATAACTCTAATAGAGTTAAAACCGATTTCTTGCATAAGTTTAAATTCTTCTTCCATAACGGCGTAAACTTTATCGTGGTTGTATTCTTGCCACATTTCAATTCTATTAACGCAGTTTGCAGGAAGATAGTTACAACCCCTTATCCACGGGCGAGAATTATACCACTCCCACGCTCTTTCTTTTGACCATTTAGTACCCATAGTAAACTCCTTTAGGTTTTGTTAACTTTATTTTACACCGATTAGGCGTTGACTTTCAACCTATAATGTAATATAATATATCCAAAAAGTTAGGTTAGGTAGAAAATGAACCATTTGTTTTATCAAACTGAAAATTTTGGCAAAAGTTATGATTTTAGACCAAAACTTCACGAAGGATTCGTTATCGGAGCGCATATTCACGAGTTTAGCGAGATAATTTACGTTTTAAGTGGGGACGCTGAAATTGTTATTAACGGTAAAACCCTGCATTTAAAAGACGATGATTTCGTTTTTATTCCCCCAAACTATATTCATCAATACAAAATTGACAAAGCAAAGGTGTATTGCGCGGTATTTTCAAACGATTATATCCCCTTATTCTTCAATTCAATCGGCGATAGGCACTTAAACGTTGAACCTATTAACGTTGCAAAACATAGAGATTTGCTTGAAAAAATCTTCACTCACGACAGTTCTTCAAAGATGCTAACGAGTGGTTATTTGAATATTTTATGCGATATAGTTTTAAAGAACTCCGAGCTCTCGCCAAGCGTTCTTTCAGATGGAATACTTTACCAAAAAGTTATAAATTATATCTTTAAGCACTTTACAGAAGATATAACCCTTAAAGACGTTAGCCAAAAGTTTGGATATAACGAAAAATACCTTTCCGCAACCTTACATAAACTAACTGGTATCAATTTTAGAAAATTTATTTCTCTTTATAGAGTTTTAAGGGCAAAAGAATTACTGTTAAATTCAAAAGAAGATATATCTTCAATTGCAATGTCTTGCGGGTTTTCAGCTATCAACACTTTTAACCGAACTTTTAAAGAATTCACGGGGCTTACCCCTACCGAGTTTAAAAAACAAAGTAAAATAAATTAAGCGTTGCTAAAGCAACGCTTTTTTATATCATATTTTGAATTGCAATTCCGTAACCGCGAGTGCTATCGTTTAAAAAAACGTGAGTGACCGCGCCAACGAGTTTGCCGTTTTGCATTATGGGAGAACCACTCATACCTTGAACTATTCCGCCCGTTATTGAAAGCAAATCTTTATCCGTTATCTTAATAACGAAATTTTTATTAGATTTAGAGTGATAATCGCATTTAACGATGTCGATTGAATAAAATTTAGGCTTAATGCCGTCAACAGTGGCGTAAATTTCAGCTTTTCCCGGTTTTGCAGTGCCAAGTTCAACCTTTACGCTTGAACTGGTTTTAAAGCCGTTTACACGCCCATACAAACCAACGGAAGTGTTATTTGATATGTCACCTATTTCTTTTTCGCCTATAAAAACGCCCTTTAACTCCCCTGCCTTGCCACGCTCGGCTTGGTTAACGCCTATTACGGTTGAAGCGAAAACTTTTCCCCCAACAACTTTATACATTTTACCGTTCTCGTTAGAAACAGGGTGACCAAGCGATGCGAAAGCCCCGTCTTCAGTAAAATAAGTTACCGTTCCAAGCCCGTTTAACCCATCAGTCAAATAAGCGCCGAGTTTATATTCGCCCGTTAAATCTTTAACGGGAATTATATGAGTGAGTTTAAATTCGCCGTTTCTATTAAGTTTTGCGATAATTTCGCCACCATTATACTTTTTTAAGCAATTTGCAACGTCTAACGGTGTGTTAATGGAATTATTATTAAAACTAAGAATAACGTCGCCAACGGTTATTCCTGCCTTTTCGCAAGGTGAAACAAGCCCGCTTTCCGTGATAACTTCCGAAATACCAACAACGCTCACCCCTTCAGTATCAATGGTAAAACCTAAAACGTTACCGCCAAGATAATAATATTTTTCTTCAGCGCTAACGTTAAATGAGAAAAAAGAAAATAAACATACGAATACTGCTAAAACTACTAAGAGTTTTTTAAATCTTTTAATATTCATAGTAAAAAGTATTTGCAATAGTTTAAAAAAAATACCCGCGATTTGCGGGTATTTTTAACTGTTGTTTTTAATCATTTTTATCATTTTGATACCTTCTGATATTAAGGATGAAACACATTTTAACACGTCGTCATAAGGAACGGTTTTACCATCTTTAAACCACTTATAAACGAATTCAATAGCGCCACCAACTAAGAAATTAACCATATACGGAATTTTTTCATTAGCCGTTCCCCTATTTTTAAGGTAAATAGCGTAAAATCTATCCGTGAGCGCATCAACTATGTTTTGAACGAAGTTGTTAGAGGTTTTTGAGAAGATAACGTATTCCGCAAAAGCAACGTTGGTTATAAGCGGAATTGAAATTTCTTTTAAGCAAGGATAAGGGTCTTTTTCAAACTCAGAATAATCGTATTTTGATAAAACTTGATCAAAATTATCCAAAACACCTTGGAATATATCACTCATAACGTCAAAAACAGAACTATAATGAGTGTAAAAACTATTTCGGCTAATAAGCGCAATCTTAGTTATCTCAGTAACGGTAATATCTTCCAAATTCTTTTTCTTTAATAAGACTATCAACGCCTTTTTTATAACCGAGCGTGTTCTAACGCTTCGTTTGTCCATCTTGTTAACTTCCATACCTAAATTATATTATAAATTACTATTATTGTCAACATATTGAACAAAATTTCATTTTTTGCACAAAAAAATACTACGGAAGATTCCGTAGTATTTTTATTTTTGTTAATTACGCTTTTTTAGCGCCAACCCAAGTGAGAACACCTTCGGTTACAGTCCATAAGCCGTTACCTTCAGCGCCAACGAACGAAGCAAAATCATTGTTAGATGACTTCATTTCATCGATCGTGTTGTACTTAGAAACGCCTTCATAAACGTAAGTACCAGACTTGTAAACGCTGTTTTCAGCAACGTTAACGTGAGTTGCAATATCAGTAAGAGTCCAAGTGAACGACCAAGGAGTCTTCCAAAGATCATCAAACTTAGTTAATGCAACGTTACAAGTTGCGCAAGTGCCTTCAGTCTTAGAGAAGGTTTCGCCACAAGTAGTACATACGTAACCAGCAATAACGTTATTAGGTGCTTTATAAGAGTCAGCTGTGATAGTGCTTGCATCAACAAGAGCCTTAAAGCCTGCTTTCATACCAGTCATAATGGGGATATCACCCTTAACTTGGTTGCCTGCAAAACCAACGTAAGTTTCATAAGAAGTGTACGGTTGAAGAGTACCGATATTTCTTATTTGTAATACGCCGTTTTCATAGTGCCAGAACGAGTTGTAGTTTGAACCATAGCACCATTGATATACAACAGGAGTTGCACCAAGAGTTATAACGTTGTTAATATACTTAGCAGTTGCTCTTTCAGGTTGATTAAGTCTGTTATTTTGGAATAACGCCGTGCTATCACTGTACATAGACGAATTCATTGCAATAGCCTTTCCAGATACTTCAGCGCCGTATTCATCACCTGCTAACGTAGAACCAGTAGCAACGGTATTACCAGCGGTATCAATAACGATGTTGTTATAGTAACCGAAACCGTTGAAACCAATGATACCTTGAACTTTACTTTCATCATTGAAGGAAACGTAAAGGTTGCTTACGTGTAAGTGAGAACCAGGCCAATAGTTATGGTCAGGAGTATACCAACCAAGAAGAGCATATTTACCAGTATTGCCACTATCAGTAGCAGTTACGTTAGTAAACGCAATATTCTTAACAACTGCACCACCAACAGATAAAGTGCCACCGTTATATAAGAACGCACCAAATAAACCGTATTCGCCAACGTTGTAATTCTTAATAGTATAACCATAGCCATCGAAATAGCCAAGGAAACCACCATTACCGTTTTGGTTAGGAACAGGAGTTTTAATGCTATTATATGCAAACGTAATACCAGTCATATCGATATCGCCGCTAAGTTTATAGAAACCATAGTTATGGGTTTGCTTAGAATAATCAATATCGAGCGCTGCTTTAAGAGCGTTTGCGTTATCAATAATAGAAGTCCAGAAGGAAACGTCATTGAATTGATAGTAAGCCTTGTTAGTGCCGATAGTAACGCTAAACTTTTGAACGTCAGCATATTCGCGCTTAGAAATAATAGGAAGACCTGCTTCTTCATCAGCCTTAGAAGACTTAATTCTCATTTCACCGTTTGCAAGGATACCACCGTTTTCTTTATTTAAAGTAAAGGTCTTTCCTTCAAACTTAACGATTGCTTCAACGATACCAGAATCATCAATTAACGTAGAATTGATAAAGCCTTTATTTGCATCGAAATCAACTGCATCGTTTATAATAACGGTATTTTCAACGTCTCTTTCAATGGTAACGGTAATAACTTTTTCGTGAGCAACCCCATCAACCGTAAAGTTGATTGTAACAAGCGCTTCACCAAAGAGATTAGCTGTTAACTTATCGTTAGATACAATAATAGCAGCGCTATCAGAAGAAAGAGTTACGGAAGTTGCGTCAGTACCGTTAGATTCAACACCGATAGTATAAGGAGTTTCAGAAATCTTTAATACAACTTCTTCAGTTGCAACACCGTTTACCTTAACTGTTGCATACTTGGAAATTATATCGATAACGTCAACAACGAAATCAACCGACCAGTTTGTACCTTCGTAAACGAAAGTTGCAGTAACAACAACGTCATTAGCAAATGCGCTTGCAGTTGCGCTGCTTCCATTGAACACAAGGTTACTTGAACTTGAAGCAAACGTTACGTTCGGAACTTCAACGCCTTTTAACATTACCTTGAATTCGCCGGTAGAACCCTTAGCAAATTCAACTTCATTATCAAATTCTTCGCCGTTTAAAGAGAAATTGAAGGGGCTTACAACGTTAACAGTGAACGCCTTGGTGTAAGACTTGCCGTTAATCTTATAAGAAGCGTTAACGACTGCGCCGTCACCTAATTTAACACCCGTAATAGCGTTATTTTCAATAGAGATAAGATCACTATTAGAAGCGATAGTAAGTTCTTCAACAGAGCCACCGAATAACTTAACGTCAAAACCAGCGGTTTCGTAGCAATCAATAGTTAATTCAGCAGAATCATTTAACGTTGCGTAAACTTGATCAGCATAATTATCAGTTAAGCTATGCCAAATAGGAGTGTTGCCGATAACGTACCAGTTTTCACTCGTTGCAAAAGAAGCTGCAACTGAAGGTAAGCCTTCGTAGTCAGAAGTGGTAAACTCAGCCATATTGTTGTAACGGAGAATATTCTTGTTAACGATAGTCTTACCGGTTACAACTACTTGACCGCTAATTTCTTCGTGAGGACCAGCAGTTGATTGAACTGTGTGGTTGCCAACGTTCTTAGGATGAACTGTATCAAACGCTGAGAACGGGAATAAAAGTTTAGTTTCGTTTGCGCCGTAAGTGATTGCGTTGCTTGCAGAAGCATCGTCTTTAAGACCGCTAGGACCACCGTTTAAACTAAGCGGAACGGGCGAAACTACAACGATATCAGAAAGTTTTGCAGCAGCATTTATAGAAGTTGAGAAGGAAGAATAGCCATAAGCATATAATTCTTCAGACAAATATTTTTCAATGTTAGCTGCAAATTTATAATCTTCAGGTCTCTTGAATTCAACGATAACGTTATCAATAACTGCGGCAGCGCCAATGTTAGCTAAAATACCACGAGTTGTTGAATTGTTTTCGTTAACGTCAACGTAAACGTTTTGCATAGTTCCGTTGAAACTGTAAGAAAGCGGAGAAACTAAACCGTAAAGTTTGTTTTGGTCGCCAACAAGTTTTTCACCGAAAAGATTAGTAAACGCAACATTCTTAATCACACCGTTTGCTTTAACGTTGTGGAAGAAACCATACGCTCTAATGTTTGCGTATTTAGAAACTATTGTACATTCAGGATTTGAGTAAACTGCGCCCTTGTCGTTCGCTTGAACAACGGTAGCGTTCTTAATTGTGTAACCACAACCGTCGAACACACCTGCGAAACCGATTTCAGGACGAGAATTGATATCTTCGTAATATACAACGCCGTTATATTTACGGTAACCAGCATACAAATTAACACCAAAGTTGTCAACGTCGTCAACGCGGTTATCGATAACAACGCCAGTCATATCGATATCGTTTAAAAGTTTATGGTAACCTGTTATCAATCTCTTGTTAGTAACTTGTTCAAAGGATAATTTAACGTCTTGAGCGTCAGCCATATATCCTGCGCAAGCTTTAACAGGGATTTCGTATCTTTCAGTCTTAGTACCAAGAACGATAGAAGTGTTGATTTCTTCTTCTTGGTTAACTTGAAGACCTAAAACTGCACCGTTTGCATTGTTAACGGTTAATGCTAAACCATCTTGATAAGCGTCAACTAAAGTAACGTCTTCGCCCCAAGCATCTGCAAACGTTTCAAGCGCAACGTTTTGATAACCAGTAGCAGTTTTAATTTTGTATAAACCACTATTAGCCGAGAAAAGTTCAACGCCGGTTGCAAGAGTTTTAATAGGTCTATCAATAGTAATAACAAAGTTACTCTTATAATCATTATAGCTAAATTCAACTACAACTTCACCCATTTGAAGAGCAGTTAAAGTCATAGTAGTTGCATCGTAAGTATAGTCAACGCCTGCTTCGGTATTGCCAACGGGTTTAACTGAAATGTTTTCAGTCGGCAACGGAATAGTTTCACCGTTCACAATAGCAGTAGGAACGAAAACGTGAACGTTGTTATAAGAAGCCGGATCTATAAATGATGCGGGAGTTTCAATAGCGTAAGAAGTAAGAATTTGACCTTCATCATAGAAAGCAACGTTATCTTTAACTTCAAGATTAAAGGTTGCAGAAAGCGTGTCAGATTGAGTTTTACCTTGAACAGAATCAGAGAAGGTAAAGTCACGCCAGTTAGCGTTAATGGTAACCTTTGTAGCGCCAGTCTTAAGAGTGGTGATAACACCATCTTCAGAAATGGTTAAAACGCTATCATCTTCAATAACGTAATCAACGTCAAAATCATCAAAATGCAAGCCGTTAAAGTCAACGTAAGGTAAAATATCATAAGTCTTATCTACTGCGATAATAGTGTTATCAACAAGGTTAGAGTCAAATCTTAAAGTCGGAAGATAGTCTCCATAAGAAACGGAAACAACGCAAGATGCGGTAACGCCTCCAAAACTTGCAGTAACAGTAGAAATACCTGCGCCAACGGCAGTAATATTGCCGTTTTCAACAATAGCAACAGACTTGTCGCTTGAATCGTAAACTAAATCGCCTTTAACGTTCTTAGTTTGAACGTTTAAGTTTTTAGTTTCGCCTAAAAGCATAGGAATTGCACTTGCCATTGTGATAGTCGGCTCAAGCGGTTGAAGAACCGAGACGTTAGGACCACTCGGTTTATCATCAGCATTGTTTTTGCCTTTATCACCGCATCCTACCGTTGCAAGCGCAACGGTAGATGCGAGTGTAAGAACTAACAATTTCTTAAATAATTTTTTCATAATCCCTCAAAAAAATCGTATAGTTTATTCACTATAAATTACAAATTATAAATTATAATTTACCTGCAAGAGTGTGGAAATCCGCGTCGTTTTGAGTCTTAATATTGATCAACGGATAAGTTCTTGAATAGTAAAGCATAAATTCTTTGTACTTATCGTAATCTGCCTTAGTCAAGTTTTCTCTGTAAAGAGACATAATGTTCATGACCGGAGCAGCAAGTTCAATGTGAATATGGTCAACGGTAATAGCGTATAAACCAGGATTGATAGTCTTGTATTTTTCAAGTTCATCAATCGCACCGTACATACCTTCTACCCATTTTTGTAAAATAGGTAACGGCCAGTACTTAGGTTGACCCATAACTTGACCACCTACACCACCACGAATATTGAATTCGTCTGCCATCCAGTGACGATATACTCTCATTGAGTAGTAAATGTCAAGCATAGTGTCAGCAGCGTCAAGATACATTGCGTCAAAGAAATCTCTGGTTAAATCACCGATAGGTTGATTGCAGTCCCATTCAAGTTCAGATTGAATATAAGAGTTAAGGGTTTGCCAGTCGGGAGCGATATCACCATTATCTTGAGATTCGTTAAAGGTGAACTTAACGCCTGCGTTTGCAAGGTATGCATAGTAGTCGTTATTCCAAAGACCCGCAGTATCGTAGAAGTAGTTGTAACCATATTGGAACGAAGGATAGTCCCAAATTAAGATATCGTTACAGATAAGTCTCCATTCTTCGAAGTTGTGGCGAGCTTTAGCGTTAACGTTATCGTACCAGTTAGATTGACCAACTCTGTAACCACCAGCGTAGTAGATAGAAACGTTATAACGTTCTTTAGTGTTAGCCCAGTCAATAGTACCATCAGCGTTCTTCTTGTATTCATAACCTAAGCAGTCGTATTTAGGATCCCAGTGGCTATCGCCGTTTTCATCTTGCCATACGGGAGCGTTGGTAAGGTTGTGATATACGAAGTAACCCATAGTGAAACCAAGGTCACGTCTATCGTAAGCTGCGTTTTCAGGCATAGCCATCCAAGGAAGAATGTATTGTTCCATAACGTCGTTCAAAAGGAAGTTAACGGCAGCGCAGTTAGAGTCGTCGTTATTCTTATAAAGTTCTTTACAAGCTTCACACGCACAGGGTTCGCCCGCGTCTTCAATTGAGAAGAGCATTGTGTTTCTGTTGGGGAATTTTTCAACAGGATATAATCTGCAAGATTGCATTACGCATTCTGCAAGACGTTTAACGAGCGCTTGATAAGCGTTTTGGTTACCTTTTGCAGTATAACAGCAAGATACACCAACCCACATGTTACCAACAGTACCACGTTTGTGACCTAAAGAAGCATTTTCGTGTTCTTTTTGGTCGCCGTATTGATACCAGTCACCGATACCGTCGCCGTTCTTATCGGCGTTCTTAATAGCATCGGAAACACCGTTACCCCATTCGCCCCAGCTATCAGGAATACCGTCGCCGTTTTCGTCAACGTCAACAACGCCGTCACCGTCAACGTCTGCTACGTAAGCCTTAGCGGAAGGATTGCCAAGTCTGCCAGGAGCGTAAGCGTCGTATTGAATTTCGCCAGTAGCGGTATAAACGTCACCAGTAGGAATATATTCGTCGTAGAAATATTTTTCGTAGTTAACGTATTTAGTATTGTTAATATCAGTTACGTTATCTTTGTAACCTTGGAAGTATTCTTCAACGTTGTGAATTGTAGAATTAGAACCCCAGTTATCAGTGTAAACAACACCCATAAGGTCGTTACCGTGAGATGCGGTTAAACGCGCTCTGTAAGAACGGTTGTTCATATCTTCTTGAGTAAGACCGTTAAGTTGGTCGAACGGTTGAGATTCTTTACCAACGTCGTAAGTGGGGATATTTCTCATACGTCTATCAATATCAGGGATATCTTTAACGTTGAATACTTTAGCCTTTTCATCTAAAACGTTAGTGTCAATTCTAATAGTATCTCTGTAGAAATATTCATAGTTGAAGTGAATTGCCATGAAATCGTAAACACAGTTTACAACACCAAGGTCAGATAAACCAAGGAAGTAAGTAATATTTCTCTTAGTAATAATACGAACGCCTTCGGTTTTAAGGGCTACTCTATCAATTTCAGCGTCTGAAATGTGAATTTCAGGATCGTAACCTTCATCACCGGGGTTTTTGTTCATTTTCTTGAACCAAGCGTTATCGCCGAAGGAAATATATTTACCATCAACGTTTAATAATTCGCTGTTTTCAGGAATTGAAGGTAATGCAAGACCAGTAGCATCTTCAAAAAGTAAGTCGAATTCCTTCTTAGCAACTTTCATATCAGTAGATAAAACCGTGGGAACGATAGTTGCAAAGTCAGAAACGCCGTTTTTTACGAGCCATGTGTCAACACTGTCAGGCGCGGTAAAATCGTGAACGCCTTGGAAGGATACGGGAACAAACTCAGGAAGAGCTTGTTCGCCAGTAGAAGTATCTTCTTCACCACCACACGCAACGATAGAGAAAGAGAGCGTGAGTATAAGAGTTAATATAACGAATATTCTTGATAATCTTTTAATCATTTTCTTTTTCTCCTTTTATTATTGAACGTTAAGTTTGTAAGAAACAATAGTCATGTTCTTAGCTTCGTCGATAGCCATTACGTAAACGGTGTACATACCACGTCTTGTAATAATACAGCTATCGGTAATGGGAACGTGTTCATCACCAGTATCAATTATTTCAAACGGTTCAGAAGAATATACGGTGAAATAATTTGAATCGTTGATAATAACAACGCCAACGCTTATCTTGGTTTGTTCAGAAACGTCATCAGATACGGTGTATTCAATAGAGAACGCCTTACCTAAAGTTACGTTGTGAACGGTTGATTCGTTGAAACCATAGTTAAGAGTAATTTCAGGAGCAACGGTATCGGTTGCAGAAATTTGGAAGGAAGGAGCGGTAGATTTACCAGCAGCATCTTCAACGGTGTATTCTACCTTCCAAGTAGCGTACTTATCAAGTTCGATAACGTAGTTCTTGGTCGGATCTTGAGTACCGTCAAGTAAAACACCATCTTTACTCTTGATAGGAGCGTTATTATATTTAACAGTCATCTTGGTTCTGTTATTACCATTTTCATCCTTATGAGTGTAAGGAGTTAAAATATCGTTAACGTTCGGAGAGTAAATAGTAACTAAAGAGTTAAGCGCGTAAGAACCAGCAGCCGAAGTATAGTAAATCATCGGAGCGGAAGTATCTTGTTGCTTAGACATATTGAACTTGTGGTTACCAAACGTTAAAATGCTAAGCGCTGCTCTTTCAGAGGTAATACCATCTACAGAAAGAGTGATATAGAAGCGATCAGCAGCAGGTTTGAACGGAAGGTCATAGTTCTTACCACCGATAGTAACGAGTTGGTTAGCAACGCTGTAGTAGAATTGTAAGTTAGAGTTTTCTTTCAATGCTACGGGAGAAGCAAATGCTTTACCGCCGTTAAGAGTACATCTCGTATCGTCACCAAGCATAAAGAGTTGGAAATATACGGAGTTGTTTTCATCGTAAATATCGGTAAGAGTGATAGTAAGACTATTGAAGTCGCTCATACCAACTTGAGTTTTTAAGTTAATATAGAATTGACCAACGGTGTTGAAACCAAGCGGGTTGATAAAGGTTGCACTCATAGAAGTTGCATTGTCAACCGGCGCCATGTAAAGTTCAGCAAGGTTAGACTTTAATTCAGCGTTTTCAATATCAAAATATTTAGCTTGATCAATGTTTGCAGTTTGTTTATTCTTAACGGTTGTAAGAACGATCTTATCATTGTTTGCAATAGCAGCGTCATTTCTAACGTCTACAATTTCAGCAAGACCAGTAACGTAATCTTCAACACCTTCAGAAACGTATTTAAACATTACGGAATCAACGTTAGGAATAAGGTTACCTTCAGAGTCAGCGCCCATAACGAAGGTGTTGCCTGCTTTTACCCAAGTTGCGCCTTCATCATAACTTAAGTATACGTCAGTCTTGTTTTCAACCATAGTATCGCCGAACTTGTAAGCAGTGAAGTCAGGCTTTTCATAAGTCATACCTAAAATATAGTATTTTTGAAGAAGAGGCGCAGATGCGAATTCAACAACGTTGTTAGATACGCAGTTTACTTCGTAAGTTTCAACGTGATAGTTAGCATTGTCAGTAAATTCGTAAGTTACGGTATATTTACCAGTTTCAATGGGCTTGAACGCAATCTTTTGACCTTCATAATTATATAAATTGTAGTTAGCGTTAAAGTATTCTTTGCCACCCTTAGTGATAGTTAACTTAACGTTTAAGTCTTCTTTAACGTTTAAGGTATCTAAATATTTAAGAGCATCAACAGAAACGTCAACACCGGCAACGAGAGTTAACTTATCGAATACGGCTTTAATACCTTCATTGATAACAACGTCACCCGTAACGCTTAATTCAGAAGCTTCAACGGGAACAACGTTAAAGGTTGCAATACCTTCGTTACCGTAAATATCGTTTGCTCTATATTCAATAGTATAAATTACCTTTTCAGAAAGATAGAAAGAACCATCGTCGTTAACGTCAACTAAAACTTTTGCGCTATCTTTATCAACGTAGTTTTTGTAAACTCTGTATTCAACTTCAGAACACTTATTTGCATCGTATGCAACAGCATCGGGAACGAAGAATTTAACGTTGTGAACAGGATCGTATGCAGAGTAAACGCCGTTAACGTCAGTAGACTTAGCGTTAACTTTAATAACGGGCGCAATACTATCAACGATAGTATCAGCTTTGTAGTATTCTTGAAGTTCTTCACCAGTAATACCAGCAAGCGCTAAAACGTCGATATGAGCGGAGTTAAGTTCGAAGTTTCTTGCTTGGAGAGTAATTTTAACTTCACCAGTAGAGAAACCTTCGAAAAGTTGTGCGCCTTCATCGAAGATATCAGGGTTGTCAAGGTCGATAATAATATCTTGAGTGATAACGTTTTTGTTACCGTATTCAAAGTTGAAGTGACGAATCATGTGCATCTTAACAACCTTAGTAGTAGGATTGTATAAGAAGGAATAGTCGTATAAATCGTCTTCACCACCACCCCAAGTTCTCGTATTGTTGATGAAAGCCGCGTTACGAACACCGTCAACGTAGAAAATTCTTACTGAACCTTCTTTTTCAACTGCGTTATCAACGTAAGTATCAGCAGTACCGATAAGCGGAGTGTGTGCAGTTTCAACACCGAAAGAGTGACCGATAGAACCAACTTGGTTAGAAGAAGTGATCTTAATGTAGTTATTAGGATCGTTAACGTCAGTAAAGATAATATCGAAGTTCTTGTTGATAAGTGTTGCTTGCTTTAAGTTAGTTGCGCTTCTTTCAACCGAACCAAGGTTAACGGTTGCAAGATTAACGAAACCTTCTTCATCAGCATATTTAGTAGAAGCGTCGATAATGTTGTTAAGCGTTACGCTAACACCAGATTCAAGCGCTACTCTAACACCTTTAACAGTCTTTTCAACAACTGCGCCTTCAGCGGGTTCGTGAGAGTAAATTTCACTTGCCTTGTAGGTTGTACCCTTTTCAATTTTCTTGTACGCAGAATAAACGTCTTTTTCGTGTAAGGTTACGAAAGAGGCGTTGTTTGAAAAGTTATTATGAACGTTGAAAGTATCATAATATACGGTTGCTACGTTGTTGTTGTATGCCCTGTAAGCAATTTCATACTTACCAAGTTGGTCAAGTTGAACACTATCCTTAATAGAAAGTGCAACGCCATCAGGATACGTAATAACGTATGCAGTCGCAATAAGTTGGCCGTCGCCATTTACATCGTAAGTCTTGGGGAACTTAACTTCGTTCTCCGCAACTTCTTCGTCGGTTACCTTAACAATGCTGTTAAGTTTATAGCTTTCAGCAACGATATCCTTGTATTCAGTAGCCGCTTTCGCAGTCTTAATACCAGAGATACCGAAACCAACGCCGATTGCCATCGCAGCCGACAAGCATAAAACGGCAATTTTCTTTCCGAAAGATGCTTTCATTTTGTTTCTCCTTGAAAAAAAGATTTTTTATATAATAACTCTACTCTTTTAAGGTACTCGCGCGTGCATTACATATTTATAATGCGTTATAGCAACTCATACCGAAATTAAGCATAGTTTTGTTTTCAAACTTAATACAATTTGATTATAGCAAAAACTATTCCACCTACCGCAAAACGATTGCCGTTTTGCGGTAGAAGAATATTTTAAACTATTATTTCAATAAATAATTTATACAAAAATTGATAAATTATTCTTTTACACCACCGATAGAAATGTTACCCATAATCTTGTTACGAAGAAGAATAAACAAGATTAAGATGGGAACTACTATCATCATTGCGCCGGCGATTCTTGAAGGATCGTCACCAAGAGTGTTCTTGTTATACGTCGTAACAATGTAAAGTCTGTAAGAAATCATCCATTTGTTAGGCATATAAACGAGCGGTGTTGCATAGTTGTTCCAACGGCCGATGAAGAATATCAACAATACCGTGGATATCATTTTGGAGGCAAGGGGCATGATAATTTGAATCATGGTACGAAGTTGTGACGCTCCGTCTACTTCCGCCGCTTCAGCGTAAGTACCCGATACGCCTTGATAGAAGGCATAGAAAACTAAGAAATACAAGTTCGCAAACGTAAAGTTGACTATAAAGTCACCCCACATCGTATCGAACAAGTAAAGTCTACATAAAAGTTTAATACGCGCAGGTTCAGAACCTACGATAGGCATAACCATAACGAATAAGGTTATAACGTATAACAACGTACTAAACTTATAGGGATATTTAGCAGCAAGGTAACCAACTACGCAAGGAACAACCGCGATAATTGCAGAACCAGCAAGCGAGTAGAAAATGGTGTTGAAGATCATTGTGAACATACCATTATACTTCGCAGTTGTGGGCATCTTTTTATCTAAGTTCCAGCCAACGTAGTATTGAGCTTGCGCTTTACCAGGCATAACTACTAAAACTTTTTGATAGTTGTAGAGTAAGTTAGGCCAATAGTTTGACATATAAGCGTTGTTGTTAATGTATTGCAACTCTTTAGACGTCCATAAAGGATTCGAATAATTAGGAAGTTGCATGTATTCTCTCGCTTCCCATTGCATCGGGGGTTTGAAAGAGTTCATAAACGCCCATAAAATCATGAAAGAGAAAACAATTGTGTAAAGCATTAAGATTAAGAATAAAAACAATACCGCAGGGTTAAGGTTTCTATTTCTGCTCTTATATGATTTTCTAACAGAAACTGATTTTTCCATATTTACCCCCTATCAATCCACACTGGGACCCCACTTGGTCATTGCCTTCTTAAGACCCATAGAAAGCGGAAGAACTATTACCATGATCATAAAACCTACTGCTGAAATTTCAGAGAGTAAAAGACCACGGTTGGGGTCTGCTACGTCAGGGCTTGAACCGATAAGTGAGCCTTTCTTCGTCCAAACGAATATTTCATAACCTAAAGTTGAAACTTCTTGGGGAGCAGCGTCACCATAGAACGTATGTAAACCTAATTGGTTAGTGAATATACCCGCTAAACCAGTTACAGTGAACGTGGTGAACGTGGGCCAAATCATTGGTAAAGTAACGTGTAAGAATTCTTGAACTGCATTAACACCGTCTAACTGAGCAGCCTCAACAACGGAATCGTTAATACCACTCATCGCGCCTGTGTACATAAGAATATGACCGCCAAGCGAGAAGAATATAGAATAACCCATTAAGTACGGGAACGGATCATCCATAAGTAAAGGTCCAAGAGCATTTTCTTGAGTTCTATTACCAAGTTGGTTAATCATGTCAGGTAAAACGGAGTTCATAAATACTCTAAATACAAGCGTCATAACGACTGCCGAAATCATTGAAGGAAGATATAAGAATACTTTGAAAATCCCGCTAAGCATGAACTTCTTATAAACGTAGTAACTAAAGAATACGGAGAAAATACCTGAAGTACACCAAGAAATTGCGTAAATCTTGAGCGCGTTTACAACAGGCCTCCATTTTCTAACTTTTAAGAAGTTAACCACACCAATAAAGTTATCTTTAATACTCCATCTTTGAACGTAAGTACCCACGTCTGAATCAAGATAGGTAACTTTGAACGCCATCATAATGGAGTCAATATTAACGTAAACGTAGAAAATACAAAACTGAAGGAAAGGAAGAGAAACCATAATCGTATAGAAAATAAGTCTCTTCGTCTTTCTAGTAAGCATTCTCGGCGGTTTAACTTCAGGAGCAACAGGTTGTTGCTCACAGTTTAAAATTTCTTTTTCCATAAATCACCTTGAAAAACTGTAAAAACATTGTAGTAAGGGTGCGCGTGGCGCGTGCCACGCGCTATCCTTATTTATAATAAATATATTATTATGCAGAGTACGGAGTGTAAGTTACGTTGTTGTATGATTTTTGTGCTTCAGGAACTTCCACATAAGCATTACCATACAAGTTAGACCAGCTAGTCTTAGTGTACATTTGTTTTTCAAACGTTTTGATAGTACCTTCTTTACGGATATTTTCGTAACCGTTAGTAGTACCACCTACACCAAACGCACCGGAAGCATACATTCTTAAATACCATTGAGATTGAGTTCTGAAGTTAATGGAAATATCTAAGTTACCAATAGCTGCAGTTCTTCTCGAATAGGTTTCAGCAGTAAGCTTTCTAAGTTGAGCAAAGTGATATTGGTTGTAGTAGTTTTCTTGTAAACCAAGTTCGTTTAAGATTGATTGATATTCAGGGTTAGCAACAACTGCATCGTAGTCAGCAAGTTTTACAGGAGTAAAGTGAGTTGCCCAGTAGCAGTATGCTAAAATAGGTTCAGTGCTAAGGAATTGTAACCAGAGTTTAGCGTAAGCAAGTTTATCAGGATCAGATTCAACTTTCTTGTTGATTGCAGTGAAACCACCAAGGTTAGTACAAAGGGTGTTCATATCGCCGTTATCAGCTTCTTCAGTTACAGGTTCGTTAATGTTAACGGGCATTGAAACGAATTCAGTTCTTCTGTTAACTGCGCTATCGTCAGCCATGTAAAGCTTTTGATATGCGTTTACGTCAGAACGGTTTGCTTCCATTGACCAGAAAGAACCTTCAATGAAGAATGCGCATGCTTCACGATATTCTTCGTCAGAATAACCGCCGTAAAGGAAGTTAGTTTGCGCTTCAGTGTGAGAAACGTCGTTTCTTTCGGTATAACCAAAGTAACCTTCTTGCTTAATAATTTCAAGCGCTGCTTCAGTATAATATTTATCTTCCATCCAAGTTACGTAGTAACCAGTTTCAGGAGTGATAACAACTTCTTCAACGATAGGTTTCTTAATATAACTGATACCAGGGTAAATAGGTTCGTTAGTGTAACCGGTAACTACTCTTACAGATCTACCTTCAGAGTCGAAACAGTAAACCGCGTCGTTGTAGTTTTCACCAGCTAATGAAGCGTACATACCATCAAGGAAAGAGTTAGCGTATGCATCTCTATAAGTACCACTTAAAGAGAAGGGTGAATAGAAGTTAGTTCTTGCGTTTGCTGCAAATTGAGGAGAACGAATGTAATCGCAAAGCGCTAAAACTTCGATAACGGATGAAGGAATACCATCGTCGATAGTACCGTAAACACCGTCAGGACCGCAACAAACGTAACCTTCTTCCCAAAGTTCTTCTCTCGAACAAGTATAGCCGTTTTGACCATTGTTTTGCGCTTTACCACCGGAAACGCCGTATTTACCGCGACCGTCACCATCGTAATCAGAGAAGTATAAGGTAATACCAAACTTATTACTATCGTGTCTTGCGTTTACACCTGCGCCGATGTAAGAATCGTATTCAGCGCACTTAGTAGCGTAATCAGGATCAGAATATAAGAAAGCAGCAGCGATATATAAGCATTCTCTTTCCCACATTTCAGTATCGATAGAGTAACCGCACCATAAGTCTGAACTTGCAACACCGTAGTATCTAGAACCGTCAAGGTTGGTGTATGCAGGACGCATAAATTCAGGGGTCTTGTCTTCAATCGATTGATCTTCGCCAGGAAGGTCGCTAGTTACGATATCAGTAATATCAGAAAGATAAGGTTGCGCTTGAATCATACCACCGATACGACGGTCAAAACCGATAACGTCACCACCGTGAGTGGGAATACTTGCCGGAGTTGACGGTAAGTCAGATTCAATAAGAGTCATCTTACAACCGTTATATTTACCGATCTTTTGATTGCCCCATTGAGCGCTGTCGTTAAAGTAGTTCATAAGGGTTTGCATGTAGTCGTTACCTGCGCCACCGCCCCAACCCTTGGGAACGTTAATTACTACTTTGTTATCAGCGGTAACGTTCAAGTCATCGCCATCATCATCGCCACCACCGCAAGCAACGGCGAAGAGCGAAATCATAAGACAAAGTATCATTGATAAAAACTTCTTCATTTTCTACCTCCTAAGTAGTTTTAAAAAATTTTAATGCAAATTGCTTATTTTTGCACTTTTGACAAAATAAAACGGAAAATCGCATAATTCCCCCAAAGGAATATGCGTATGTTGTGAGCGCTACGCACGTTTCAAAGTAAAACACACGCGTGCACTATTATAGTATAAAGGACAAACGGCAATTTGTATTTACACAAAAGTAAATTATTTTTGCAAAATCGTAAATTTTAACGGTTTAAATAAAAAAGGGCATAATTAGCGGATTTTGTCACAATTATACAATTACATTTTAACAGTAAGCGCCCCTACTGTCAATAATATTTAAGTCAAAATTGTGTGAAATTTTTCGCAACTATGCTCTTTTATTTAAATTGTTCGTTATAAGCGGACATTTGTTCGCAAATTTTGTAATTTTTTAGGTTTTTGAGTGGGTTTTGAAAATCAATGCAAAAACGTAACCAAAGGTAATTGCGGAAGTAACGCCTGCTGAAGCGCTTGCAAGCCCGCCCGTAATCGCGCCGAAGATCCCTGATTTTGCGCCGATTATTGCCCCTTCTGCTAAAAGATAGCCAAAACCACTTATCGGAACGGTTGCGCCCGCGCCTGCAAAGTCTACTAATTTTTCATACAGTCCAAACGCTTGTAAGATTAAACCTGCAAGCAAGAAGTAGACTAATATTTTGCCAGAAGTTAGTTTTGTTTTATTTATGAGCAATTGAGCAAGCGTGCAAATTGCGCCGCCAACCAAAAAAGCCTTTAAAAACGAAAATAATATGTCTATCATAAATTCTCCACGCAAATACAATGTGTTATTCCGGGTATGCTCTCGCCCTGCCCAGAAGAAATGGTTGAAAGCAACGCTCCTGTTGCTAAAAACAACGCCTTTTTAATTTTCTTTTGCCTTAAAAGCGGATAAAGGTAACTTGCAAAGGTAACAGTTCCACAACCAGCGCCACTACCGCCTTGATCTTGAGTTCCATCGCTATCGTAAATAATACTGCCTGCGTCAACGTGATAAAGTTCCACCTCAAAACCTTCGTCACGGCAAAGTTTTCTAAATATTTTGCTACCGAGTAAACCCAAATCGCCAGTTAAAATAACGTCGTACTCGTCGGGAAACGTATTAGTGCCTTTTAAATGCCTAACGAGCGTTGACGCGCAAGACGGAGCCATCGCCGCGCCCATATTGTTAACGTCAGTAACGCCGAAATCTACAACTTTACCTACCGTTGCGCTCGTTATCGATGGAAAACCTTCAATTTTCTCGCTTAAAACGTAAGCACCTGCGCCGGTTACCGTCCACTGCGCTTGCGGTGGTCTAACAGAGCCGAGTTCAAGCGGATATCTATATTGCCGTTCAGCAGTTGAAAAGTGGCTAACCGCCCCAACTACTGCGTTTGATATAAATTTACCGCTTATCGCCATTGAACTGACTATTATACTCTCAACGATAGTTGCGCAAGCGTTGTAAAGCCCTAAATACGGAATCTCGAAATCTCTTGCTGTGAAACTTGCGGAGATAATTTGATTTAGAAGGTCGCCCGCAACGAAAAGATCAACGTCGGTTTCTTTTAAATTAGCGCTGTTTATCACTCTTTTAACAGCGGTTGAAAGCATTTTGCACTCAGCTTTTTCATAAGTTGTTTCACCAAATCTATCGTCGCTTAGAACAAGGTTAAAATACTTTCCAAGGCTACCTTCGCCCTCTTTTTTTCCGACTATTGAATACGTTTCAATAATTGACGGCGAATTTTCAAAAATAAGCGTTTTATAAGCGTTTTTCATCATATAAACAACCCCTTAACGTAATAAATCAAGCCAACGCAAACGCTACCTATAACCCCAAACACGATAATTGGACCTGCAATTACGAACATTTTTGACGCTAACCCGTAAATATAACCTTCACTTTTAAATTCCATAGCAGGCGAAACTACTGAATTTGCAAAACCGGTTATCGGAACGATTGAGCCACCACCCGCGTATTTTCCTATTTTATCGTAAACGCCAAGCCCCGTTAAAAACGAGCCTAAAAATATCATAACCATACTGGTTGCGCCAGCTAAAACGTCACCGTAAAGTCCAAAAACGTAAATGAATAGAAACCTAACGGCTTGACCTATAAAACATATAAATCCACCAACCCAAAAGGCGTGAAGTAGCGTTTTTAATTCGTTAGTTTTCGGCGAGATTTCCGAAACGTAATCAAGGTAATTTTTATTTGTGTTTTCTGCGTTTTTCCCCGTCATTTATAATCTCCTTGTTAAGAATTTCTCTCGGCGTTACCGAGCGTTCGTTTTCAGTTAAAAAGTCAACGGTTTTCATAGACATATTATTTACAACTTTTTAAAAAATAATACAAAAAAATCCACTTATTAAAAGTGGACTTTTTTCTATTTTGCAAGGTCTTTTAACCGCTTTAAAATCTTGTTTTCAAGCCTTGAAATTTGCACTTGCGAAACACCTAATATTTTTGATACTTCGCCTTGCGTTTTATCGCGAAAATACCTAAGCATTATAACCTTCCTTTCCCGCTCGGAAAGTTTTAACAAAAGTTGCTTTAAATAAATGCTTTCAACAACGTCGTCTTCACTCAATTTTGAAGGGATTTTATCTATCAAACTTTGCCCTTTATCTTCCCCGTCGTCAATCGTTTCGTATAATGAAACCGTCATCTTATTACTACCGCTTGCAAGCACAACGTCTTCTACGGAAATATCAAGTGATTTGCTTATAGTTTCAACGCTTGGCTCATAGCCGTGTTTTAATTGAAATTCTTCGACAAAACGGGAGATTTTATACGCTTGATATTTGATTATTCTTGAAACTTTTATCTCGCCGTCATCACGAATAAAACGCTTGATTTCGCCTATAATCATAGGCACTGCGTAAGTGGAAAAACGCACTCCAAAACTCTCGTCAAAATTATAAATTGCCTTGAGTAAACCCATACAGCCAAGCTGGTACAAATCATCGTAATCAACGCCTTTATTTTTGAACCTAAAAACAATGCTTTTAACGAGTAAAGAATTGCTTTTAATTAGGATTTCTTTACTGTTATTATCGCCGAGTTTTGCTTGTCTTAAGTGCCTTAAAGTTTCTTCAACCGACAACATAAAAAACGCTCCTTTAACGGGCGTTTTCGTCGATAATTTTTTTGCTCAATTTAACTACCGTTCCACCGTTCTTTTTTGATGAAACGGAAACGTCGTCCATAAAGGTTTTCATTATAGTAAAACCCATGCCTGAACGCTCGGATTCAAACTTGGTTGAATAAAACGGTTCGAGAGCCTTTTTTAAATCGTCGATCCCAACGCCATCGTCTTTAATTTCGATATGTAAATCGAATCCGTCTAATTCGGCGGTAAGTTCAATCTCTCCAACGCTATCTGGATAACCGTGGACTATGGCGTTTGTAACCGCTTCTGAAACTGCGGTTTTAACGTCACTAATCTCGGAAAGCGTGGGATTTAGCGGAAGAATAAACGATGCGACCACGTTTCTTGCAAACGCCTCGTTTTCAGATATTGAAGAAAAGTTAATTTTAAACTTGTTTTTCATGCTTTCTCCTTATACAGCGGGCATTATTTTATAAAGCCCTGATATTTGCAAAATCTTATCAACCGTTTTTGATGGATTCTCAACGAAAACGGCTATGTTTTTACTCTTGAATTTCTTATACCTACCGATAAAAACACCTATTCCCGTGCTATCCATAAACGTGAGTTCAGATAGGTTAAAAACAACCTTTTTTATGCCGTTTATATCACTAATAAGCCCGTCGATAATCTCGCGTGTTTTACTTGCCGTGCACTCGTCAAGTTCGCCGATAAAATAAACGTGGAGCGTTGATTTATCAAGATTGTATTTAATTTTCATTTCACACCTCTCGCATAATACTATAACACGAATTTTAAAGGCAAAAACTGCGGAAATATATCGTTTTTTGCGTTTTTTTGGCAAATAAAAAAGCGCCCTAAAAGGACGCTTATTTATTTAAATTTTAAGTGTTTCCATACAAGATTTCGCCACCGACTAAAACGTTATCAGGATTGATAATTTGCGGTGTGAAAGTGAACGTTCCACTTGATTTTATGGTTAACAAAATATCGCCGTGAGTATCGTTTCTAAATATTGAAGAACCCATAGAAACGAGCCTATCAAGAGTGTCTTGACGGGGATGATCGTATTCGTTATCGTAACCGCATTGAATAACGGAATGTTCGGGTTTAACGATATCTAAAAACGCTTGAGTCGTTGAAGTTTTAGAGCCGTGGTGGCTAACTTTTAAAATATCAACGTCAAGATCCAAATCGGTAACGTTTTTATAAAAATCAACGAACTCATCTTCCGCATCGCCAGCAACTCCGCCTTCAGCATCGCCCGTAAACATAACGTCAACCCCACAGTAACTAAACTTTAAAATGGGAGAATAGTCGTTAGCGTTAGCGTAATTTATTTGAGTGTAACTCTCAACTCTCGGAGTTAAAAAGTCAAAATAATACTCGTAAATTTCGTTTTGATAAGAGATTTTACCCGCAAAATCGCTATTGTGGGTGAAAAACTCCCAACCTGCTTGCTTAGTTTCGCCGTTTTCAGTATAAGTTTCGTTCTTTAAACAATTTAGAAAATCACCGTAAGCAACGCTTGATTTTGTATTTTTGCTACCACCTTGATTAAAACTATCGTCAAAACTGTATTTACTACCCGTATATTTAACGTGTGGGCGATAAACGTATTTAACTTCGTAATTTTGTAAAACTTTATCCATATTGCCAACGTGATCGCTATCGCCGTGAGTTAAGATAACGAAATCAAATTTGTCAACGCTTGTTGAATTTTTGATATAATGATCGAGTTCGTCAAACTTATCTTCGCCAGCGTCAATCAAAACGTTCTTACCATCGGGGAGTTCTAAGATGATGCAATCGCCTTGACCAACGTCAACAAAATGCACTTTTAAATCTTCTAAAACGGTAACGTAAGCGGTATCGCCTTCCACTCTTATATCGTTTGAAGGCTTGCCGTCGTCAATCCCCAAAAGTTGTTTAACCTTTTGATAGAACGGCGGATAAAAATAACAAAGCGCAACGAACGCTATTATTAAAATTATCGCGATAACAGTTATCGCAGAACGAAATTTACTCTTTTTCTTTGATTTTTTAGCCATTATTATTCCGCCTTTCTTTTTTATTTAAAACTGTAAAGTATAGCGCTAAATAACCGATTAACACTACCGCAACGATGAGCGCCGCTAAGAATATGTTAGAATTTGGGATAAATGAAACAGTTCCATCAGTACCAACGGTCGTTTTTGCATTTTTAAGAACTGCAGAGCCGATAAACGGGCCTATAACGCCCGGAATTAACACTTGACCGATAATTCTAAGACCTTGGAACGAACCCGACTTATTTTCGGGAGTATAATCTCTAATCTTAGCGCCAAACACGCTCATACCCGTTAAATAACCGCTCATCATAGCAAGCGAGCCAATGAACACCAAAACGGCGTTTTTGAAGAAAAACAACAATACATACCCTAAAATTAGTGACGAAATAGGTAAAATTACAGAGTTTAAGAAACCATACTTATCGTAAACCTTGCCGTAAAGCGCAGTTACTACTGAAGCAAGGATAATTGCGGGAGCCATAATCAAAACGTAATTTTTCATACCGAGAGAAACTTCATAGTATAAAATAAGATACGGCATAAAGATTTGAATTGAAATATTGAAAACCGCAAAGGCTATCAAAGCGAAATAGAAATTTTTATTTTCTTTAATTACGCTCGGTTTAAAACCGTGAATTAAGTTTTTAAAGTAACTGCCGTTTTGAGTTTTGTTGATTTCAACTTCTTTAATGGTAAATAAACCTAAAACACCTATTAAAATAACGGCGATACCTATAATTAAGAAAATAGTAGTCCAACTTGATGCTAAATCTAAGTTGAACGACATAAAACCACCGAACACAACGAGTATTGCAACGAGTGGCATCATTGAGTTCAACCCTTCAACCTTACCGCGATTTGTGTTATCGGTGGTATCGGTTATCCAGGCGTTAAAGCAAGCGTCGTTCGCGGTAGAGCCGAAAAAGGTCATAACCCCGTCCATAATAATAACGAGCGTTACGCCTAAACTCATAGCCGATACCGTTGGGAACAATTTAGAAATAACGTCAACCCTAATAAGCGCGAAAAGTGAAATGGTTAAACCCCAAATAATATAACCTATCGCAATAAATGGTTTTCTCTTACCGAATTTATCCGAAAGCGCGCCAACGAAAATAGTTGTGAGCGCCGCAACTACTGCGGAAACTGCAACCATAGTTGATATATCCGTTGCGCTTGCGCCGAACATTTTGTAAACGTAAACGTTGAAATACATATTTTCAACAACCCAAGCAACCTGCCCCGTTAAACCAAACACGATAAGCGCAATATAAAACTTTGTTTTATCTTTAATTTTCAACATAAAAAACCTTTAAAATTTTAGTTAATTTTATTTTACCATAAACGGCAATTTATTTCAATCGTTAACGCGTTAAAAAAATATTGAATATTATATAAAAAAGAGTTGACAAGTTCACTTTAGTATGCTAAAATTATGAAAAAATATTGATAGAGGCGCAACTTGTCATAAGTACTCACGTAAAAACCGTGCAAGCGGTGTGATTAAAGGGGCGGTTGCCGAAGTTAACGGTTTCCTTGCAGTGCCGTTTGCTGGTTTAACGGAAAATATTCGTTAAACTGTCGTTTTTACGGAGTGCTATCAATGAAATTACGTTAATTTTGCGTTTTTTCAGGGCAGCCGTATTATCGCTGCCCTTTATCTATGTTTATTCATAAAGGTTATTATTAAGGAGATTTAATTATGAAAAAACAGTCCATTTTTGAAGGTATTGCAACTGCACTCGTTACCCCTATGTTTGCCGATGGTAGCATCGATTACGAAAACTTTGGTAAACTTGTTGATTGGCAAATTGAATCGGGTATCAACGCTTTAGTAGTTTGCGGAACAACGGGCGAAGCGTCAACCCTTACTGACGATGAGCATCGTGATGCTATTAAGTTTGTTGTTGATAGAACTAACGGCAGAGTTCCCGTTATCGCAGGAACAGGTTCAAACGACTTAGCGTACGCTATTGACCTTACTAAGCACGCTTGCGAAGTGGGAGCAGATGCAGTTTTAGTTGTTACCCCCTACTACAACAAGGCAACTCAAAAGGGTTTAATCCAAATGTACACTGCAATTGCAGATGCGAGCGAAAAACCCGTTATTTTATATAACGTTCCTTCAAGAACGGGCGTTAATATTGAACCTGCAACTTACGCAGTTCTTGCAGATCACCCAAATATCGTTGGTATTAAGGAAGCAAACGGCAATATTTCTAAGATTTTAGAAACTTTTGCTCTCGTTGGCGACAAACTTGATATTTATTCCGGTAACGACGACCAAATCGTTCCCATTTTATCACTCGGCGGTAAAGGTTGCATTTCCGTTCTTTCTAACGTTATCCCTGCTGAAACGGTTGAAATTGCTAAAAAATGGTTTGATGGTGACGTTAAGGCGAGCGCTGATCTTCAAATTAAGTATCACGACCTTATCACCGCTCTTTTCTCTGAAGTTAACCCAATCCCCGTTAAAGCGGCTATGCACCACTTAGGATTCGGCGCTAACGTTCTTAGAATGCCGTTAACTTCTATGGATGAAAAGAAAGAACAAGTTTTAGTTGAAATTATGAAAAAAGAAGGAATTATCTAATGAAAGTTGTTATTAGTGGCGCAAACGGTTTTATGGGCCGTGAAGTAAACGCGCTTTGTGAAAAGGGTTTTAAAAACGCAACTTGCGTTGCTAAAATTGATATTGCGGGCGAAGGAGTTGTCAAAACTCTTGCCGATTATAACGGCGAGGCTGACGTTTTGGTTGACTTTTCCTTCCACACCGCAACCAAAAAACTTTTAGAAGACGCTATCGCAAGAAATCTCCCTTGCGTTATCGCAACAACAGGTCATACCGAAGAAGAAAAACAAGATATTTACAACGCTTCAAAGGTAATTCCCGTGTTTTTTGCCGCTAACTACTCCTTAGGAGTAGCGGTTACTTCAAAACTTATCAAAACCGCAGTTGAATTTATGGACGGAGCGGATATTGAAATTATTGAAACGCACCACAACCGCAAGGTTGACGCGCCAAGCGGAACTGCTTTAGCGCTTGCAAACTCCGTGTTAGAAGTTCGCCCAGAACTTAAAATTACAACGGGAAGAAGCGGTTACTCTAAGCGTGAACAAAACGAACTCGGAATTCAATCTATCCGTATGGGCAACGTTGTTGGTATTCACGAAGTTTTCGTAACGACCGGCAACGAAACTATCACTATTCGCCACGAGGCGCACGCTCGTTCGTTATTTGCTAACGGCGCGCTCACCGCTGCAGAATTTTTAATCGGTAAACCCGCTGGGCTTTACGATATGAAATCACTTTTAAAATAAGGAAATTATGATACACGATAACTTATCGGTAACTGCCGAAAACCACCTTGCTTTTGCCGGGCTTGACACAACTGAATTAGCGCGTGAATTCGGCACTCCCCTTATGCTTTTAGACGTTGAAAAAGTCCGCTCTAAAATGCAACTTTACAAAAAGGGGCTTGAAGAATTTTTCGGCAATAACTCCTTCCCGTGTTACGCATCAAAAGCGCTTTCAATAAAAGAAATTTATAGAATTGCAAAGAGTGAAAATATCGGGATTGACGTTGTTTCTTCAGGCGAGATTTTTACTGCAAAATCCGTTGATTTTCCGCTTGAAAAAGCGCTTTTCCACGGCAACAATAAAACTGATTTTGACGTTGAGTTTGCAATAGAAAACGGAGTTGGTTATTTCGTTGCGGATAACGTTGAAGAAATAAACGCTATTAGCAAAATTGCCACCGAAAAAGGCGTTATCCAAAAGATTTTAATTAGAATTACGCCGGGTATTGATCCCCACACTAACGCTAAAATTACAACTGGTCAAGTTGACAGTAAGTTTGGCACTCCTATTGAAACTGGGCAAGCGTTTGAAATGGTTGAAACCGCCCTTAACGCTAAGAGCGTTGAACTTTGCGGTTTCCACTGCCACGTTGGTAGTCAATGCTTTGAAAGTTCGGCGTTTATCGATGCAGTTATTATTATGCTCACCTTTATTCGTGACGTTAAAAATTTGTTCGGTTACACCGCAAAAATTCTCAATTTAGGCGGTGGTTACGGCGTTAGATACGTTGAAAGCGATCCGCAAATCGATATTTACGAAAATTTGAAGCAAGTTGGCTCAGTTTTCAACGAAACTTGTGAAAAATTAAACCTTTTTAAACCCCAAGTTATTCTTGAACCTGGTAGAAGCATCGTTGCAGATAGCGGATTAACGCTCTACACTTGCGGTAGTTTTAAAACGATTGAAGGCTATAAAAATTACGTTTCTATCGACGGCGGTATGACGGACAACCCACGCTACGCTTTATACGGATCAAACTACACCGTTTACAATGCAAGCGCGGTAAATTCCGATAGAAAAGTTACCGCAACGATAGCAGGAAGATGCTGTGAAAGTGGCGATATTATTCAAGAAAACGTTAAGATAACAAAACCGAATCGCGGTGATATAATAGCCGTTGCGGTAACAGGCGCATACAACTATTCAATGGCTTCAAACTATAATAGAATTACCCGCCCACCCATCGTTGCAATAGACAATAAAAACGCCAAAATTATTGTTAAACGCGAAAGTTTTGAAGATTTAATTAAGAACGAAATTTAACTTAAAACAAAAACGCTCCGCTAAAAGTGCGGAGCGTTTTTTAATGCAAATTATAAAAGATTTTTTCTCATTTCTTCATCGGATAATTGCGATAAATATTTAGGAGCAACGTCAAAAACGGTTTTACAACCAAATGATTTTTCGCTTGCAAGTCTTGAAACAGCCCTTGCATAAGCAACGATAACCGACGCGGTAAACTCGGGGTTGCTATCAAGTTTTAACGAGTATTCTATAACGTGTTTATTTTCGCCGTTTACACCCGTGTTTCCAGAACAAATCACAAAGCCACCGTGCGGAATACCCGCGTGGTTTTTATCAAGTTCTTCTTGAGAAATAAAATGAACGGTGGTATCGTAATCGGCAAAGTAGTTTGGCATTGTTTTAATTTCGTTTTCAATAGCATTAGCGTCTGCCCCGTCTTCCAAAACAACGAAACACTCTCTTAAATGCTTTTCACGAGTGGAAAGTTCGGGATTTTCACCGTTTCTAACCCTTTCGAGCGCAGATTCAACTGGGATTGTGTATTGCTTAGCGTCTTTAACGCCTTTAATTCGCCTTATAGCGTCAGAATGGCCTTGGCTTACACCCTTTCCCCAAAAAGTATATAAACTGCCGTTTGCAAGCACGCTTGACGCGTAAAGACGGTTAAGCGAGAACATACCGGGGTCCCAACCCGCCGAAATAAGCGTTACAGTGCCGTTATCTTTGCAAATTTTATCAACGTTATCAAAATGTTCGGGGATTTTAGCGTGGGTATCAAAACTATCAACGCAATTAAAATATTTTGAAAGGTTTGGGGTTTGCTTAGGAAGATCAGTTGCGCTACCGCCACAAATAACCAAAACGTCAATTTTATTTTCAAAATCTAAAACGTTATCGGCAGAATACACGGGGGTATTGAATAACGTTTTCACATTTAAAGGATCACGCCTTGTGAACACGCCCACAAGCTCCATATCGCCGTTTAATTTAACCGCGCACTCAACGCCCCTGCCTAAATTACCATAACCGTAAATACCAACTTTTATACTCATAATCGTACTCCTTGATTACATTTTAGCACACTAAAAATAATTTTAGCAATAAAATTTAAACAAAAAGGCAAAAAAAATGCGACACAAAGTGTCGCAAATTTTATTAGATTTTAGTTTTGATGAAGTTTGCAGCAAGTTCCATATCTTTAACGGGATCGTCGCCTGCTTCACGTTCAATCGTTAAGAATCCATCGTAACCGATTTCTTTTAAGGCTTTGATATAGTTATCCCAGTCAACGTCACCTTCACCGATAGGAAGTTCAATAAAACCTTCGCAAGCGTTGAGCGCATCAACACCGCCGAGAGCAAACGCGTGATAAACGTCAGTCGGGTCTTGGTTTTTATCGAGCATTCTTCCGTCTTTTAAGTGAGTGTGAACGATATAATCTTTTAAGATATAAACGGCTTCAACCGCATCTTGACCTGTAACCATGGTAAAGTTTGCAGGGTCAAGGTTAACGCCTACGCCACCTTTGGTATCTTCAATGAAGCTAAGTAAAGTTTTTGCTTTTTCAGGACCAGTTTCAATAGCGAGCGTAACGCCTTTAGACTTAGCGTATAAACCGCACTCGGTAAGAGCGTCAAGCATAACTTTATATCTGGGGTTTGACTTGTCTTCGGGAATAACGCCTATGTGAGTTGTAACAACGTTAGTGCCAAACTCTACTGCTAAATCAACGATTTTCTTGGTTTTTTCAATTCTATCAGCGTTATCTTCCGCTCTTTCAAAACCAAAACCGCCCATATCACCGCAAAGCGCGCTAACAACTAAGCCGTTATCCTTTAAAAGTTTTTTATATTCAGCCTTCTTTTCTTCAGAAAGTTCGGGGCTAAAATCACCTGTGGTTGCATAAATTTGAACGCCTTGAAGACCAAGGAGCGCCGCCTTTTTTATGCCTTCTTCGTGAGTGCTTTTAAAACAGTCGGTAATAATACCTATTTTCATAAATTCATACTCCTTTTGCCGATATCGTAAATATCCATTATAAGTTTGTGAGTGTTAAGCGCTTCTCTACCTGAAATATCAAGCGGTTCAACACCTGCTAAAGCCCTATAAAATTGACTAATTTGCCTTTCGTGTTGGAAGCCCCAGTAATCTTTACCACCTTCGTATTCAACGGTGTTTTCGTTTTGGTGGGTCTCTTCAACAGTGCCGTCGTTATAATAGATATACGCATCGTCGTAACCAAACACAACGCTACCGTTTTCACAGAATAATCTAATTTCAATAGGCTCGTCTTTACCGTAGTTATTCATACAGTAAAAACCGTATCTAACGCCGTTTTTATAAGTGATTAAACCTTCTGCCGTATCTTCAACCACAACCGCTTTATGCCCACGGTTTGCCATTGAACAAGAAATGCTTTCAACTTCGCTATTAACAATCCAGTGAACGAGGTCAAGCGAGTGAATTGCCTGGTCGATAACAACGCCACCGCCTTCTTTATCCCAAGTACCCTTCCAGTCGCTACCAGAATAGTAATCGTCGGAACGATTCCAAGTAAGAACGGAGCGAGCGGAAATAATCTTGCCAAGCTTACCAGATTCAACAGCCTTTTTAACGAGTTTTGCAGAGTTATTGTAACGGCATTGAGAAATAACGCCGAATTGAACGCCGAGTTCTTCGCCAACTTTAACCGCGTTTTCAGCGGAAGCATAGTCAACGTCCATCGGCTTTTCAGTAAGCACCGCTACACCCTTTTTCATGGCGTAAACGGCAACTTTACAGTGAATATAGTGCGGTAAGCAAAGATGAACGGCATCAAGATCTTCTTTTTCAAGCATTTCTTCATAAGAAGTATAAACTTTGCAACCGTATTTTTTAGCAACTTCTTCAGCGCGGTCTTTTTTAATATCGCAACAAGCAACGAGTTCAACGTTTTCAATCATGTTGATTGAAACGAGGTGCATAACCGAAATTCTACCGCAACCGATAACCGCTACTTTGAATTTTTTTAAAGAGTTTTCCATTCTCCTGCAGTCTCCTTAGCATTGATGAGGGCTTCTCTAATCTTAATAACTTCTAAGGTTTGGTTAACGTCAAACGAAGTTTCGCCAGTTTCAAAGAAACGTAAAATATCAGCAAGTAAATGAACGAAGAAACTCCAATCGATAGGAACCATCTTCGAAACGCCTTCCATATCTGGAGCGATAAGGAAATAATCGTTAAATAACGTTAAGTTAATCTTAACGAGTTTACCGTTTTCGTAAACGATATCAGCCCATTCTTGATCAAAATATTTTTCATATCTAACCTTAGATGCGCCACAGCCCATAAATTTAACGGCAATTTCAATGCAGTGAATAATATATTCATCAAAATTACCACCACCCATAATCGTTAAAACGTTAGGGTTTGGATTGCATTTTGCAAGTTCTGGAGCAAAACGAAGAGCGGAACTGCTAAAGAATTTAACGTTGTGTTTTTCAGCAAGTTCAAAAATCTTCTTAGCGGTAGCGTAATCGGGAGCGAAAGTTTTATCAACGTATGTAAGCTTACCTTCAGCATATTTAAACGCTTCTTCGCAGTATCTCAAGTGAGTGTCAGGTCTTGCAGGAGCAAGAATCATTAAGAAATCACTGTTATCGCAAACTTCTTTAATGGTTGCGCATCTAGTAACGCCGTTATCCTTGCACCAGTCGTCGTTAGTCTTTCCGCCTGCTAAATCTTCTTCAGCCCAAGCGTACTTAACAACGAAATCAGTGCCGTTCTTTTCATTGTATTCTTTAATCCATTGAACGTATTTATTAGCGTGGAAATTATCTAAAAAACAATCAATAAAACCGATAATTTTCATAATTAGAATTGAACCTCCGATTTCTTTTCACTCGAAGCGTAAAGCGCGTCGAGAAGTTTCATGCTTTCTAAAATGTTAACGATGTTGTTCTTATCTTTAACGCCAGTTTCAATAGACTTAATGAACGCTTCGTCTTCACACTTATACATATTGGGAATATCGTATTCAGGGCAAATAGTTTCTAAGGTTTGACCGTCATAGAACTTAAACTTATCGCCGTAAGCAAGACGAGCGCCACCCTTATCGCCCATAAAGTCGATATACATTTCAGGAACGTCAATATTTTGAGCCCAAGCGCCGTTGAAGGAAATGCTTGCCTTGTCAGTACGAACGTAACCGGTAATAAGGTCGTCAACGTCGTTAGTACCGTCAAGATTCTTAGTGTCTTCAGCCCACATGCCTTTATACTTATAAGACTTCATATCTTTTGCCATTTCGCAGTAAGCGTCACAAGTAACGTTCTTAATCTTAGCGCCACCTAAAATGTATAAGATAAGATCGAAGAAGTGAATACCCCAGTCGATAAGAACGCCACCGCCCGATTGCGACTTAGTTGTAAAGTCACCGCCAAGGCCGGGGATAGAACGGAAAGATCTGAACGAGCAGTAAACGTGGTAAACGTTACCAAACTTGCCTGCTTCAACCCATTCTCTAAGCATTTCAACGGACTTGTTGTATCTGTTGCAAACGCCGATATTTAAAATTTTGCCTTGCTTTTCAGCTTCTTCAGCCATTTCAACGGATAACGGATAGTTAACGGTGATGGGCTTTTCGCAAAGAACGTGCTTACCTGCTTTTAAAGCGTCCATAGTAACGGTATAGTGAGCAAAGTTGGGAGTTAAAACGAAAACAGCGTCAACTTCCTTATCTGCAAGCGCAACGTTATAGTCAGTGATAACTTGTTCAATCTTGGGGAATTTTTCTTTAGCCTTAAGCGCTTTAGATTCGATAAGATCGCAAGCGTATTTAATTCTAACGTTTTCAAGTTCAGAAAGCGCGGGTAAATGTGCGTTGTTTGCAATTCTGCCACAACCGATAATTGCTACAGTAGTCATAAATTTTCTCCTTTTTTAAATCAAAATTGATTTGATAATTTTATTATATAACTTTATAAGTTATTTGTAAATATCAAAATTCCACTTAATATATATCATTTTTTTAGATTTTTAGTATTTTTTGCAAAATTTAACTTAAAAAACATACCTTTCTTTATTGACACGGTGTTTTTTTAAGAATATAATAATATCGTTATGAAAACTCGTTTTATATTCAACCGCTCGTTTATGGACGAGCCTAAGATTTTCGGCAACGTTAGCCTTTTGCAAATTGGCAGGCGTTACTGCGCGGAAAGTGAAATTATCCCCCCACACACCCACCAAGATTATTACGAATTAACTATCGTAACCGGCGGGCAAGGCACTGTTTTATCAAACGGGGAAAGTTTTGAAGTTTTCCCCGGCGACTGCCATTTATCTATACCTTGCGATATTCACGAAATTCATGCAAGTGACGACGAGGCTCTTGAATACGACTATTTTTCCTTTACCTTAAGCGAAGGCATCTTTAGGCAAGAACTTAGCAAGGTTTCAAGGAAATTATTCGGTAAGAATAGCCGTGTGTTTAAAGATCCTAAAATTGCAAACCTAATTGCAAACGCAATATCGGAATTTTCTTCCGAAAAGCCGTTCAGTAAAGAAATTTTGGAAAACATTTTCAATCAAATAACCGTTTATCTTATCCGCGATTTTAGTGACGTTGAGCACCAAACTGCAAAATTTTCAGAAAACGAAAAACTTTGCTATCAAATAATGAATTATATCGACACGCACTTATATTCTATTTTAAATCTTGAAACGGTTGCCACGAGATTTAAGTATAATTATAGTTACCTATCAAGCCTTTTTAAAAAGACTACGGGTAAAAAACTACTCGATTATTTTCAATCGAGAAAATTAGAAACTGCAAAAGTTTTAATACTTGAAAATAAGTATAAAATAACTGAAATTGCCTCAATGCTAAACTATTCTTCACCATTTTCTTTCTCTAAAGCATTTAAGCAAAAATTCGGTTGTTCGCCCAAAAATTTTAAAAAATAACGTAAAAAAGCCCGCAATTTGCGGGCTTTTTTTATTTACTAAGCATTATAAGTAAGTAATCAAACGTTTCAAACTCAACGTCTATTGTATTGCCGTTTATAAGATTTACTTTTTTATCGTTAATTTTATCGGTAGCAGTTTTAAATTTATCGCTAAACTCAATCGTCGTTTTGCCTGACGGGTATTTAAAAGCGTTTGCAATAACTGCTAAAACGTTATTTCCGTTTTCAAAATAAGTTACTCTCACGTTGTCGTTTGAAACCTTAACGTCGTTTTCGTAATAAGGCTTGAAAATAGCGTTTTCAACGTCAATCTCATCGTAAATCTTCCAAATTTTTGAAACTTCATCTAATTGTTCACTCGTTCTTTGCGGTCTTGGAAGCATACCGAAAGTAATCATAGTGGCAATTGAGTGATGAAGAGTCCAAACGGGGGGATTAACGTAACTTATGGTGTTTGCAAAAATACCGAGCGGTCTACCCGTATAAACGGATCTATAATGCCCTTCGGGAACACAATCGAGCGTTCCGCTTAAAAGCAACGGTTGAATAACTTCTCCATCCCAAATACTATCTGCAAAAGCAAGAAGGGGAACTGGGAAATTGTTTGACGTGTGGATATTGATAATACCACCGCGACTGTGAACGATTTCATAGAGTTTTTCGCACATTTCACGCTTTTTCCAAACGGAATAAGTGGGATGCGAAACGCCGTTTCTATCAATATAACCGCAACCGTGCCTAAAATTGTGGCAAGGGTTAATTTCATAAGTACCGTCAAGGTAAAGCCCGTCAAACCCGTACTCGTCCATAAGCTTTTCAACGCCTTCTAAGAAAATCTTAGAATAATCGGACTTATAGCATACGGACAAATCTCTTTGATGGGGAGTTCTAACGTAAATCCCGTGCATAAAGTCGTAATAATGGGTTTCACGTTGAAGTTTATATTGCATAAAATCTTCAAAATCGGGAGAAAGCGAAGCGATTTCAAACCCAAAATAAACAATTAACTTCATACCGCGGTCGTGGCAAAGCTTAACCATATATTTAAGCCTTTCAGCCGTGTTTTTCGTGAGTTTAAAACTGTTTTGCAAGTCGTTCCACTTTTCGTGAACGTAAACGTACTCAACGCCTTGGCGTTTAAGTTCGTCAACCATAATCTCGCCCGTTTTGTTATCGGGAAGCGGTATATCTAAATCAAATCTACCATCTCTTAAAATACCATCACTATGGAACGCCTTTTGAACGAATTGATTTTTAGGCATGGGTTTTACGGGAGTTGCTTGCATGCCGAAAGAAAAGTTTATGGGATACAAAAATCCGCCGTTAAAACCACCCTTGTCTATCCAATCAAAGTGTTCTTCATCTAAAAGATGAACTCTTAACAATATGCAGTCGTCTTGATTGATACACTCGATAACTTTATTGTCAAACTCAGGTCTCCAACCTTCGTCAGACTCAAAAAATACCGAAAGACCAGCGTAATCGTTACCCAAATAAAAACTTTGCTTAAACGGAGCAACTAAACTCTTTTCGGGCACATAATCCATAGTTCTAAGACTCATAGTTTTAGCGTCAACTTGGTTGCCGTCAATAGTAGTAACACCGCCCGGGTTCATATGATAAAACTTAGCAAACTCTTTTTTAAGGGGGAATTCAAGATAAAGTTTGTTAAGGGACAACCTTTCTTCTTGAATAACGTTCCTTCCGTACACTGCACCACTGTGATAACCTTCGGGGCAAAGAGTAATTCCACACTTAACCATACCGTCGTAATAAACGGTTAATCTCGTGTTTAAAATAAGCTCTCTAGACTTAGTGGCTTGAACGAAAGTGATAGACTTCTCAGTTGAATCAGCCATTTCTAAATTTTCAAACTTTTCCCACTCAATAGTTTTGCCAAAACAAGTGCCTGCAACTCTAATCGGGCTTGCTAAAACTTCTTTTCCACCCGATAAAATAGACGAAAAAAACGGAGCGTTAGAAATTTTGTAAACTCTATTCCAAACGCTAACGTCAAAATCGTTTCCATTTTGCTTGGAAGTTACGGGGGATAAACCAGGAACTATTATTTTTTCACTCATAATACTCACCTTAAAATATCGTTAAAACAATTATAAAACTTTTAAATAAATTTTTCAATATACTTATTTCGCGTTATTTATATAAATTATATCAATTCTTTAAAGTTGAAAACGTATTTATCCGTTAAATTTTTCATTTCTTCAACGTAATCTTCACTTGAACTATCAAACACGCCGTAAACTTTCATACCCGAGCTTTTAGCGGTTTTACAAGCGTTATAATTATCGTCTAAAAAGATTATATCGCCAACGGGTTTTCCTATTTTTTCCGCGCTAAGTTTATAAATGTTCGGGTCTGCTTTCGTCGTTGAAAAATCATCGCACGACCAAACGTTGTCAAAAAGTTCGTATACGCCCACGCGTTTTAAGCACGGATCAAGCATATCGTGAGGAGATGCCGTTAGAACGTTAAGCGATGCGCCTTGATTTTTAAGCGCAACGAGTGTTTCGTAAACACCGCCCTTTAGTTGAATATTATATTTATATTCACGCCTTGCAAAATCGCTAACGAGCGCAATAATTTCTTCAGTTGAAAGTTTTAAACCAAGCGTTTGAAAATATTCTGCGCTCCCCTTATATCCAAGCGGTGTGATAATTTTAACTATATCGTCACCGTAAGGAACGTTATAATCGTTCAAAACTTTAAGCATAGCGCTAACGAACGTTGGCATAGAGTCAACGAGCGTTCCATCAAAATCAAATAAATAAGTATTAGGTTTCATATCAAATTTCAAGCGTCATACCGTCGTAAGCGACGATGCAATTAAGGTGCTTGCTTTCTTTCTCAATAACTTCTTGAACGGGATTTACGTTGTGTGAGAAATGGTTAATAACTCTTTTTGTGTTGCCATCAATAACGCCCAACTCTTCAAGCCTATTTAAAACTCTTTCAACGTTTGGGTAACCCATATGCCCACCCTCATCCGATATAGGGAGAGATGCATAACAACAATCAAGCGTTAAGCCGCTTAGATAAACGTTGTTATCTTTTAAATAATCAAACACTTCATCGTAAAAATACCCGGTATCGTGACCGTAAAGGAAGGCTTTATCCCCCTTTTTAATAAGATAGATATTAGCGTGAATAACGCCGTAACCGTGCCTTGCTTTAAGCGGAGTTATTTCATAATCGCCAAACTTAACCGTTTTATACGGCTCTGCAACGACAACGTTCATAATATCTTTCGTGTGTTTATATAACCCGTTTATTCTTTCAGTAGCGTCTTTTGGAATTAAAAGGTTAAGTTTTTGAACTTCCATATTTTTGCCGTAACCTGCGCCACGCATATCAAGTTCGTTTGGATAAAAATGGTCGGCATGGGTATGAGTGAAAATAACCGTTTTAATTTGGTCGCCACGAATACCGTATTTTAAAAAGTGAAAATAAGTATCGGCTGGCATATCAATTAAAATCTTACCGTCTATTATCGATTGACAACGAGTGCGGTAATATTTTTCGCCTAAATTTCTAACGTTTTGGCAATATTCACAATTGCAAAACGAACCCGGGAAACCTTCCGCAGCGGCAGTTCCTAAAAATTGAATTTTCATAAAACCTCCTTAACTATTAAACATATCTTCAAACTTTTTAGCAGATAAGTATAAATTTTTAACCCCAACGCTGAGCGTATCTAAAGTAAAATCGTTTAAATAATAGCACGCTTCAAGGGTAAAATAGCCATTGTAATTTATTTCCTTTAACGCCTTAGCTATGGGATCAAAATCAACATTTAACGAAAAAGGAATTTGATGATTATCATGAACGAAATCAACGTCGTGAATATGAAGCGCTTGGAGTTTTTTATCAATCGCTTTTATCACTTTTACGGCGGAAGTGTTGAGCGAACGAATTTCCGCATGGCCTATATCTAAGCAAGCAACCAAATAATCGTCGTTAACGGCGTTTAAGTGTTCAACGAAACTTTTTTCGTTAGAACAAGCAGCATCGATAATAGTCCAGTTAGTAGTATTATAATTCCACATATTTTCAGTTGCTATTTTAACGCCGTGCTCTTTGGCAAAAGGCAAAAGTTCAAAATAAAATTCAGCGTTTTTCTCGGGGGATAAATCGTTATCTGGGTGGATAACGCAAATATCACCGCCCGCAACTGCAGTACACTCAATCGCCCTTTTTAAAAACGGCCTTTTAACTTTATCGCGAACGGGGAAAGGAGCGTGTGATTGATTGCATCTAATTCCGTTATCTTCGCCTACTTTTCTAAGCGTTTTTACATACGATAAGTAATCGCTTTTATTAAGCGGATGATCGATAAGCGCCCCATCGTTAACCTTGCCCATAGCAAACATTGAAAAGTCCCAAGCGTTAAAACCTGCTTTTGCAACCATTTCAACCGCTTTTTCTTGCCCAACGAAATTTGCTATCGAATCTATTTCAGTTGATAATTTCATTTTAAATTTTCCTTAGAGTAATTTTCAATCTCATCAACAACCATTTTGTAGTTTTCAAGACCGTGCGGATGGTGACCACACTCGGGTTTTATGTAAACTTTAATTCTACCCCCGTTTTCTTTATAGAACTTTTCTAAGATTGCGCCGTTTTCTTCATAGGGAACGATAATATCGTTACCGCCAGCAACCATTACGACGGGAATATCGTTTTTAAGTAAAATATCCATTTTGTCAATGGGGTTCTCTCTATAAGAGAGAAGTTCACTCTTAGAAATTTTCATAACCCTATAATACTCGTCGAAAAGTTGACTGTTGCCAACGCCTAAATCACACGGGCAAGAAAGCAAGTTCATAACGGGCGCGTCAATATACAAAACGTCAATAAGTTCTGGGAATTTTGCCGCAGTTTTGCAAGCGTAAAGCCCGCCGCAACTCATACCGATGGGAATACATTTTTCGTTTAAACCAAATTCTTTTGAAATAAATTTTATAAACCTACCCTTTCTCTCAAGGTCGCTATCGGGCGCCCAGCGGGTAAAGTTTTCATTGTAGCAAAGATGATAACCACGGTCTAAAAACTCGTTTTGAGTGTCAGGGAAAGCATCGAAATACTCGGTTTTTAACACCCACTTTCCGTTAGGCTTAACGTTTGGCTTAACGATAATGGCTTTTAAGCCTTCAAATTCAAATTCGTACGCTTCGTAATTAAAATAATCGTATTTTTTAAGTTCCATTTTTGCTCTCCTTATTTTGATAAATTTTCATTAGAATAAAATTCAACTGCGTCAACAACGGTTTTATAATCTTGTAAGCCGTGCGGATGATGATTGCAACCGGGTTTTATGTAAACTTTAATTCTTCCGCCGTTATCGCTATAGTACTTTTCAAGTATTGCGCCGTTTTCTTCGTACGGAACGATAACGTCGCTATCCCCTGCAACCATAACCACGGGAATATCGTTTTTAAGTAATATATCCATTTTATCAATGGGGTTATCTCTATAAGATAACATTTGACTTTTAGTTAGGTGTGTTGCATTAAAAAAGCTATCGAATATATTGCTTTTTGCAACGCCTAAATCGCACGGGCAAGAAAGCAAGTTCATAACGGGCGCGTCAATATACAAAACGTCAATGAGTTCTGGATATTTAGCCGTTAATTTGCAAGCATAAAGCCCACCGCAACTCATACCTATAGGAATACACTTATTTTCTAAGCCGAATTCCTTTGAAATAAAAGAAATAAACTTAGCCTTTCTATCAAGGTCAATATCCGTTGCCCAGCCGTTGTAATTTTGATTGTAACAAAGGTGGTAGCCACGGTCTAAAAACTCGTTTTGAGTATCGGGGAAAGCATCGAAATACTCGGTTTTTAACACCCACTTTCCGTTTGATTTTACACTTGGTTTAACGATTATTGCATTTAAACCGTCAAACTCAAATTCATAAGCTTCGTAGTTAAAATAATCAAATTTTTTAAGTTCCATAATTCACCATTATTTTTTAACGATTTTGTTAAGTATTAGAGTGTTTATAAATTTCATAACGACGGATGAGAATATAACGCCGAGCGCAAGCGCTCCTGCAAGTTGCAAGGTTGCAAACGCCTTGCCCGTAAAAAGTTCCAAGTTCCCACTAAACATAAACGTCATTGAATAGTAAAGCGAAGCGCCTGGTACTAACGGGATAAGTGACGGCGTTAGAAACACCGTTGTCGGCGCTTTTAAAAGCCTTGCCATAACTTCGGCAAATAGAGAAACCGCTACTGAAACGATAAAATAGCAAACCGTTTCGTTATTTATAAAGGAATAAAGTAGCAAATACGTTCCCCACGCAAGCGCACCGCCAACTCCAACGGCAATCAAATTTTTATTTCTAACGTTATAAAGCATACCAAAACCGATTGAACCGATTATCGCCATAACGATTTCAATAACGTATTTATAAAATTGCGCAGATTTTGGAATTGCTGTAAAGTACGGCGTTTCACCAATAAGGAAAATAAACACCAGATAACCAAGCGCAATAGCAACGGCGGTTAAAAGCGATTCAATAAACCTTAAAACACCCGCCATACTATCCCCCGTGAAAAGATCGCGAAGGGAATTAGTTAAACCAACGCCTGAAATTAAAACCATTATGTTACCGATAATAATTTCGTCAACGGATAAAACGATTTTGAGTTTAAACGCAATATACGAAAAAGCAGTTAAACCAAACGATGCGATAAACTTATTAAAAATCTTATTTTTAACGTATTTATCGGAAAAAAGAATTAGCCATCTTACTAAAAAACCGATAAATAACGATAGTACCGACTGTATAAATGTTCCGTTAAAAAATAGCGTGAACGCCATGGCGATAATTGAATAAATAATAAACTCAAACCAAAGCGGATAGGTTTTAGACTTAGAAATTTCCTTTAACTCGTTTCTAATTTCTTCTTCATTAAGATTTTTAGTTGAACAAATTTTTCTCGATAAAGCGTTTAATTTTGAAAGCTTGTTAAAGTCCGTTCCAGACGATAGAATTCTACGGGTTTGAGTAAATGAAACGCCGTTTTCATCGTGCACGGTTAAAACCATGCTCGTGGTAATTATAAAAACGTCAACCCGAGAAGCGCCAAAGGCAGTGCAAATTCTATTTAAAGTATCTTCAACACGGTGAACTTCCGCACCGCTAAATATCATTTGTTCGCCAATATCAAGCGCCAATTCAAGTAATTTTTTCATAAAAAATTAAACTTCCTTATAAAAATTATCAATAAAAGCCTGTAAATCGTTAAAGAATTTTGAAGCGTTATAACCATCACCTACCGCGTGGTTAAAATCTAAGGTTACGGGCATTATAAACTTTCCGTCTTTTTCAATATATTTGCCCCAGCTAACAACGGGGAAAAACCTTGCTTCCGTTTCAATGTGCATAGTAAAGTTTTTATAATAAACCCACGGCAAGCAAGTAATATCGAAAACGTTTTCAGGTTGATTATCGGCAAAACCAACTAAACCAGCGTACTTTTCACGGTCGGCTTGGCAAGTAGAGTAAAAAGTTTTAAAGTTGGGCGAATACTCAGAAACGAACTTATTAAACTTTTTAGTTTCATTGTTAAAATCGGTATATGACGGGGAAACGAAATCCCATTTGATAACCTTTCCGTCTTTAACGGCGTATTTAAACTCATCGCCCGCGTTAACCACTTTTGAAACAGCCCAAATCATGCAAGGATAAAACTTATATCCGTTAGATTTTGCGAAAGTTACGATGTTAGTAACGTCAATTTCAACGGTTAAGTTCATCGTTATTTTTAAACTCGTTGTGTAGAGTTCAAAAAGTTCTTTTCTATCCCAGTTTTCGTAGTCAATAACAGTGTAATTCATATCAAACTTTCCTTTTAAAATTACCAAAAACTTCGTTCACTTTTTCAAAGTAAGCAAAAGTTCGTGGGTGTGATTTAAGTATTCTCATCATTTCGCCAAGTTGGCGCTTGTTGATTATGCAAACGAGCATAAATTTATCGGTATCTGAATACATACCGTGAACGCTAATTTCAGTAACGCCGTGTTTAAGTTTAGATAAAAGTTCTTTGCAAAGCGCGTCAGGGTCATCGGTAATAATTTCAAACTTATATCCGTTTTTAATACCTGCAAGCCCCCTATCAACTAAAACGTTTGCAATAAATAAGTTAAGCAAGGTGCAAACTACGGGGGTTACTTTAAATCCGTAAACGAAAAACGCAATTGCCACCACGCTTGAATCTAAAATAAAAGAAACGTAAGCAATATTCATATCGGGTTTTGCTTTTTTAAGTAATGCGGAAATACCGTAAGTTCCACCGCTTGCGCCAAAGCGTTTAAGCATTAGCGAAAAGCCAACGCCCGAGATAACGCCCGTTGCAATACAAGCAAAAATAATATTGAAATCTTCGCCGTTGTTTGCGAGCGAATACGGTAAAAATTTAAACCAACCGTAAACGTAAGGCATAAAAGATTGAGTTAACATATATAAAACTAAGATAAGCCCAAGTTTTTTATTAACGAAAATTGAAAGAAGAATAAATATAGGCAAGTTAAAGGCAACCATTAGTATAGACCAACTAACTTTTTCGTTTAAAAAGTGGAAAGTCATCGTTGCTAAACCGCCAACGCCACCAGGAGCAAAGCCGTTGCTATTTTGGAAGAAATGATACGCCGTACCAACTATAATTCCAGAAATAATTGCAGTAAAAATATCAAAAGATAAAGTTTTAAAATTAGAGTTTTTCATAATTAGTATCCAATGTTTTTGTCACTATATTTTTCAGGTTCAAAATTTTCAATGTTAATTTCGTTAGGTTTAATATCTAATAAATTAGATATTATTGAAAGAACTTTACCGCCGATTTGTTCGGTTGCTTTAGGAACGTAATAATGCACCCAGTCGGAGTGATAACTTCTATCTAAAGATTTCGTTAAAGAATACAAATCATTAAAAACGGTATCGGTGGAAGATAAAACCCTAACCGCTTCTTCATTATATTTTTCAATTATGGCGTTGTGGCGCATAAAATCTTTGCGCGCCATTTCTTCAACAACCGCAGTTGACAAGGCAAACACAATTTTTGCTTTTGGAAATAGCATACGAAGTCTTTTGTCAATTCGTTTTAAATACTCGCCGTAGGTTGAAATAGGGGTTAAAGGCTCGTCTTGAAAAAGTTCAAGCGCATCCCAAAGCCCTGCGTTCCAATGAACTAAATCAACGTCGTCACCCCAATTACCGTTACCCTTCCACTCGTGAGCGTAACGAAGAACGTATTCGGCAAACCTGCAATTTTCTTCAGGGTAATAAACTTCGCAAACGCCAGATAAAGCGTCTTTAACGTACTTGTCGTAACCCATCCTTATAGAGTCACCTATTAAAACAACTTTTTTCATATAATATCTCCGTGATTTTATAAAAATAAATCGCGATAAAACTTAACGTTTTCTCTAAGTTTAATACTTTTAGTATTAAGGTTTTCGCCTTTAATTATATCCGTACGGTTTTTGCACCACCTTTCAAGCGCAGTTTCGGTTGAAAAATCAACTTCAACCGTCAATGGGAAAGTTTCTTTTAAAGGCTTAATATTTTTGCGATTTTTAAAGCCTTTTACCATAGCGTTGTAAATAACTTTTTTCGCATCGGTATAAGATAACGGCTGTGCTTCATCACGGCTAATCGCCCTTTTAACAACCGCCGTTGCAACGCCGTTAAACACCCTTTCAACTTCTAAGCAAACGTGGTTATCGCCCGTTACCGCAATACAAGGCACGTCAAATAACCCTGCGTAAGTTGCCATAATATCCGTTTCGCCAACCGCTCTACCGTTATGGCGATAAACTTTAAATTCTTCCCACATCAAAGTGTGGCTAAAAAACCCGTCGCTACTCCCTGCCAAAGCGTGCGCTCCGAGCATTACAAAACCTTCAATTTCCTTCATAACCCAGGCTAAATCATCGCCCCAAACTTGAACGGCGCGTTTATCAAGGGAATTTTTGATAAAGTTTTTACCGCTAGCGTGTCCGTCAAGAACGTAAATTTTAGTTGCGCCCGCATCAATTAACGCGGATATTGCAAGGTTTGTTTCTCGCATAAGTTGCTCACAAGCCGACTTATACGCTAAAGAAGTTTCATCTTTTATAGGTTCTTTTTGCGTAACGGTAGTTAACCCTTCTAAATCCGTTACAATTAAAATATTCGGCATTTTAGCCCCCCTTTATATCTTAACTAAACTAACGAGTGTTTCAACGTGCTTTGTTTGCGGAAACATATCGTAAGGCTGAACTTTTTCTATCTCGTAAACGGGAGAAACGTCAACGGACTTTTTAAGTTCGTTACCGTCGTAATAAAGTTTTCCTGTTAACAAACCTAAATCTCTCGCTAAAGTTTGCGGAGAACAAGAAACGTAAACCACCTTATCGGGTTTAGCAGACAAAATAGCGTCTAAAACTAATTTGTCACACCCTTTTCTCGGCGGATCTAAAACTACGGAAATTTTGGCGTTTTCCGCCCTTAAACGAGCAATTAAGCGTGGTAATTCTTCTTCACAAGGGGCGCAAATATTTTCAACTTTATCGGACAAGCCGTTTTCTTTGGCTAAAACGTTGCCAGCGTCAACCGCTTGTTTGATAATTTCAATACCGTAAGCCTTTTTAGCGTTTTGAGAAAGCAAAGCAGTCATAAGCCCTGCGCCACTATACGCGTCAATCACCACGGTTTCACTATCGGCGTTGATAGCGCGAACAACGTCTTGATACAATTTTCGCTTTACTTGGTTGTTAACCTGCATAAACGATTCGGGAACAACCTTATATTTAATGCCAAACTCTTCAGTATAATAGTACTGCTCACCGAATAAAAGATTAAACTTTTCACCTAAGATAACGTTGTTTGAATTTTCATTTTCGTTAGTGAAAAGTGAGAATTTTTTAAACTTGAGCGACAGTTTTTCTATTAAAACTTCGCTTTTTGGGAGCGTTTTGCCGTTTATAACGACGGTTATCATTAAACTATTATCAATTTGGCGAACTACAACGTGGCGAATTAAACCAGCGTTTTTACTTTCGTCATAACAAGAAACGCCCGTTGAACTTATGTATTCTTTAAAAACGGAAATAACGTCTTTACACCACGGCTTTTGTATAGGGCAATCTTCAGTTTCAACAACTCTATGTGAATTATTTGCAAAAAAGCCTATTAAAGCGCCGTTTCCATCAAAACGAACAGGCAGTTGAAGTTTATTTCTATACTCGTATTCGTTATCGCTTTTAATAGTTGGAAGCACGTCAAACTCAATACCGCCTATCTTTCTTAAACAGTCGCTAACCGTTTGAGTTTTTTGTTTTAATTGGTCTTTATACCTTAAATGTTGGAGTTGACAACCACCACATTTTCCGTAAACACAACAACGAGGCCTTACCCTCTGCTCCGCAGGGGTTAAGACCTCAATCAATTTGCAAAACGCAATATTTTTAGTTGTTTTAAGTACTTTAAACTTAATTTTTTCGCCTATTAAGGCAAAAGGCACGAAGCAGACGTAATTGTCAATACGGACGATTCCTTCCATATTAGAGCCAACTGCGGACACGTTGCCGATAAATTCGTCGTTCTTTCGCATAATTTTATAATCCTAATCTTTTTACTATCCTAAAAGACATTTTTTGAAATTTAATCATTATCAAGTCGTATAAAATATAGAAAACTAAGCCGAGCAAAACAATGATTAACGGTAAGATGTTTTTAATAAATGGGCTATCTAAATGAGGAATATCGGTAAACATAGCAAAAGCGTAAAACATTAAAAAGCAAACGCCTATAAACCAAACGCATTTTACTATATATAAAAACCAAAATTTAGAGCCTTTTTGCATTTGAAAAAAGTTTACTATTGGATGAATTCCAAAGAAAACCGCATATAAAAGTGGAACGTGAAAGCGCCCCATTGAGAAAACAAACGCCAAAATAGCCGTGGAAACATAAGTGAGCAACGCGCCTTTATAACTATTTTTAGAAAGGGGGATCATCACCATTAAAGAAGCGGTGAATAAAGCGCTTAAATCAAAGGTTTGAAAATACACCCCTATTACCAAAAAAACTATACTAAGCGCAGTTGAAAGCGCCGAAACGGCAATAAGTTTACCGTTTTTCATAATTATCTACAATTACAGCAACAGTTGAGAAGCATATTGCAAATAATCATATCGCAACACCATTGTAAACAACTATCGCCACCTAACTGTTGATCGGGAGCGCCTTGTTGATATGCGCCTGCGTTTTGATAACCAGCGTTACCAGACCTATTCCAGTCGTTATTTATCTTAGCGCCTTCGTTAACTCTTGCATTGATTTTATCAAGCGCAGATTTATACTTAGGCTCGTCTGGCGACATAGCTATTGCTATTTCAAGTTGCTTTTTACTTTCATTTATCCAGTTTTTCTTGTAGAAAACTACCGATTGATAGTAATGCCACTCTGCCGTTCTCTCGTCAAAATCATCAAGAAGTTGTTGAGCGGAAGATAAATTTCCGCTACGAATAGCCGCTTCAACGCTACTAAACGCCTCTGTTGTAGTTCCACTTTGTGCGTGCTCGAAACGATAGTTTACGATAGCGTTATAAGCAACTTCAATTTCAGTTAAACGCTTAGCAGCGTTATTGCCAACGTCACTATCTTCGCTAAACCTTTCTTCTTCGTATTTCTTTTTAAGTTCAAGATATTTTTCCTTGATAACTTCGTTACTGTCTTCAGGAGAAACCCCTAAACTTTTATAATATTTATCAATCATTTTTAAGCCCCTTAGATATAATTTTATTAGTAGTTGTTGGAATACCGCGAGTTAAAATATTAACCACTAAATCGGTATTATATTTCATTTCAATATTCTTAAAATTCTCGGCAATTTGGGCAAAAATACCACTGAAGATAAAGAATATTTCATTTTTATGCTCCGATATTAAAGTTTTAAAATCGGGCGATTTATATAAGTTATACAAAACGTTAAAACTATTACTTTTAACGTCTTTATCATAATCGTCAAGCGCGTCGATAAGATATATCCATTTTCCAAGCGCGTAAAACAAACCTTTTGTAAAATCTGTGGTTTTATCACCAAAAACGTCACTCGAAATATCTTGGAGTATGGTTGCGAACGGATCGCACACTATATCAATGCTATCTGAGTTTTCGATTTCGTATTTCCTTAAAGCGTTATAACCGTCAAAAATAATCTTATCAACGTTTGGATAAAGTTTTTTGGCTTTTTTATAACCTTTTTTAAGCAAAGAACTTTTTAACCCACCCCTATTCTCGTCAACGATATCGTCTTTAACTTTATAATAAGCAAGCAAAACGTTAACAGCGCCAAGTTTAAGCGAAATTTCATCAGGCTTAGCAACAGGGCGTTTTTTAATATGGTGAGCAATACAACGCTCTTTATTTATCTTAACGTCAACCCCTAAGATGTTGTGCGATATTGCAGACATAAACGCCATATCGAAAGTAAGCGTAATCCTTGGAATTTGACCGCAAACTTTGCCTATACTTTTACAAATACCGCAATAAAGCGATTTGTAAAGAGTTTCATCTTTAAGATATAAATAGGGATTGTCTGGTTTTAAATATCCGAACATTATTACCTTTCAGGACTGTAAAGCCCAACTTTTCTATAAACTTTTGAAAGAGTTTTTCTCGCGATTTTATACGCGCTTTCAGCGCCTTTAAGCATAATTGAATCTAAATACGCTTTGTCTTTTAAAAGTGAATTTCTCTTTTCGCTTATCGGCTTTAAGCCTTCTGCAACCGCTTCGCCAACTTTAATCTTAAAGTCGCCGTAACCCTTACCTTCAAACTCTTTAACCGCATCTTCAACGGAAACACCGCTAAATACTGAATAAATGGTTAAAAGGTTTGAAATACCGGGCTTATTTTCAGGATCGAAATAAATCTTAGTATCGCTATCGGTAACCGCCCTTTTAAACTTTCTAATAACGGTATCAGTATCGTCGTACATGGAAACGAAAGCGTTAACGTTTTCATCGCTCTTGCTCATTTTCTTCGTGGGATCAGCAAGCGACATAATTTTTGCGCCGTGTTTTGGGAAAATGGGTTCTGGAACAACGAAAGTATCGCTATATCTACCGTTAAACCTAATCGCTAAGTCACGAGTAAGTTCAATGTGTTGCTTTTGGTCTGCGCCAACGGGAACAACCGCTGTGTTATAGAGCAAGATATCCGACGCCATTAGAACGGGATAATCCATTAAACCCATATTAACGTTATCGGCGTGAGAGCGAGATTTATCCTTAAACTGAGTCATGCGGTTAAGTTCGCCAGGATAAGTCATCGTGTTGAGAATCCAAGTAAGTTCAGCGTGTTGAGGAACGTGTGATTGAACGAACATTATGCACTTTTCAGGATCGACGCCACAAGCGATATAGAGCGCTAAAAGTTCTTGAGTTGCTTTTCTCAAACTTGCAGGGTCTTGGCGAACGGTTAAACAATGAAGGTCCGCAATAGAATAAATACAGTTGTATTCATCTTGAAGTTTTACAAAGTTGTTAATTGCGCCAACGTAATTGCCGATCGTTGGAATACCGCTCGGTTGAACGGCGCTAAATAAAGTTTTTTTGTCTGACATAAAAATCACCATCTATCGTAGTATAACAAAGTATAACATATACTTTGGTAAAAATCAAACTTAATTAGAATCTTTTATGATTTCTAACGCATCTTTCACAGAAATTTCTTCAATTTCTTTGTAAAAAGGCTGTAATTTACCGCTTAAAATACAATCGGGAACTTCAATAGCCGTAAACTCTTCGAGTTTTTTTATTGCCTTGTCTACCGAAAGTTCGTTTATTCCCGTTAAAACCTTTAATAAATTGCGAGAAAATAAATACGGGGAATTAAGCGCTAAAATAAGAGTTTCAAGCCCGTCTTCATAATCGGAGTAAAATATATCGTATGAAGCAAGCCCACCAGCGGAAATAGGGTCTAAAACATAGTCGGTTTCTTCGAAAAACGCCTCGGTTATTTCTTCAATATCGCCACTTTCTAAAAGGGCAAAATAAATGCCTTTTTGAGAAAAATCAACAGGCTTATTAGTGGCAAAAATAAGCGTTTCTATCGGCAATTTTAGCATTTTGCAAAAATATAACGAAAGAAGCAATTCTCCGCTTGCCAAGTGGGAAGAAATATTGATTTTATCGCCGAAATTTATCTTACCGCTATCACACAAATCAACGTAAGCCGAAACGACGGTAAATGCAAGTGAAACCACTTTAAAAAATGCGTTTTTCTCACCGAAAACATAGTCGTTATAACAACAACTTTCACCATCAAAAAGTTCTAAAACGGAAACGTTATCGTCAACCCCGTAAACGCTTGCAGGATACTCACAATCTTTAATTGAAGAAAAATTTCCATCAATTAAATCATTACCAAAAACGAAGGCGTAAATACTTTTTATTCTATCTTCAAACGATAGATCCGAAAGCTCTTTTAAAAATTTCAAATTTAAACATTGAAAATCGGCAGGTAATTGATACCCGCCGATTCTTGCGTTTAAAGTTTTTAAAAAACCGTTTGCCATATTAGTCGATAAGTTCCAAAACGTAGTCGGGAAGGTCTTCACGAGCAGCGCTAACCGAAACAATGAACTTAAGTTCAGGATATTCTTCTTGAAGTTGCTTAAAGCTTGCAAACAACTTTTCGCCACCTTCCATTTCATTGCCGATAATTCTCTTTAAACCATCAACAAAAACGTATTCAATATCGCTGTTACCAGCAAGTAAACCGTTAATAAATCCGTTAAAAGCAATCGCACCTTCAATGGCATGGTCGTCAGTATATACGCATCTTACGTTAAAGTTAACGTTAACGGTGTTAAAACGCTTATCAGTAATAAACACAACGTTACCCTTAGCAGTGCTACCTGCTTTATTAACTTCATCAAGCATAATCTTCGTTTTGCCAAAGCCCTTAGGTCCGTAAACAATTTTAATCATATTAAATCCTCCGATTTGTTTGTACTTTTATTATATATGATAAAATTGACTTTTTCAATAGCAAACCGTGAAATTTATTTAAAAATTTTGCAAAAAATTCGCCGAAAATCAATAATCGGCGAATTTTAATTATTATTTAAGTTTTGAAATAAATTCTTTAATTCTTTTAAAGCCTTCTTTAATATCATCCATAGACACCGCGTAAGAAACCCTAACAAAGTTATCTGCGTGGAAAGGAAGCCCAGGTATAAGCGCAACGCCGTTTTCAGTGAGAATTGACGCAAACGAAACGCTACCGTCAATTACCCTACCGTTAAAACTCTTGCCGATAAACTTTGAAATATCAATAAAGAGATAAAACGCGCCTTGGGGTTTAATATATGAAACACCCATATCGTCAAGCAAGTCGCACATATACTTTCTTCTATTATCAAACTCTAATCTCATACTTTCAATAATATCTTCCCCACCCGATAATGCGGTGATAGAAGCGTATTGAGCGAAAGAACAAGCGTTGCTCGTTGTGTGCCCTTGAACTCTGTTTATAGCGGCTGCTAACGCCTTAGGCGCTGCAAGATAGCCTATTCTCCAACCCGTCATAGCGTACGTTTTAGAAACACCGTTTATTACGATCGTGTTTTCCTTCATATAAGGAGAGAGTGTTGCGATAGAAACGTGCTTAACGTTATCATAAACGAGTTTTTCGTAAATCTCATCAGAGATAACGGTAATACCGCGCCTTTCAACAACTTCAGCAAGCGCTTTGAGTTCTTCTTCGGTATATATAGCGCCGGTCGGGTTTGACGGAGAGTTTAAAATAAGCGTAACGGTTTTATCGGTTATAGCGTTATCAAGTTCTTCGGGGGTAATTTTATAACCGTTTTCAGGCTTTGTTTGAACTATAACGGGTTTACCACCGCAAATCTTAATTTGTTCTTCATAAGTAAACCAAAACGGAGCGGGAAGAATAACTTCATCCCCTTCGTCAACCAAACAATAAATAGCGTGGAAAAGTGAAGACTTTGCGCCGTTTGAAACTATAATTTGCGACGGATCGTAATCAAGATTATTATCTACTTTAAACTTTTTAACGATTGCTTCTTTAAGTTCAGGCATACCTGCAACAGGAGTGTATTTAGTAACGCCGTTATCAAGCGCTTCTTTAGCACTATCAACGATATAATCGGGCGTGTTGAAATTAGGCTCGCCTGCGGTAAAACCGATAATCGACTTTCCTTCACTTTTAAGCTGTTTAACTTTAGCAGATATCTCGAGCGTTACAGACGACGGAATTGACTGCGCCTTTTTTGAAATTTTCATAATATTTTCAGTCCTTCATTAACTCATTACGTTATAACATTTAAATTATATGTTCTATAATAATACAATTATGAATTAAATGCAACTAAATTTACTATATAATTAAAAATATTTTGTCGGCGTACAAAATACACTTGTTTGTTTGCGAGAGAAAGAATATTGCCGTAAAATTTACTTAAAAATCAAAAAAACGGCTAAAATTAGCCGTTTTTTATGTTATTCTTCGATATTTGCAAGTTTAGCTTCTCTATCGGCAATTTGCAACGCTTCAATCATTTCGTCAATATTACCCGACAAAAAGTTTTCCAAACTATAAAGGGTAAAACCTATTCTATGATCGGTTATTCTTCCTTGTGGGAAGTTATAAGTTCTAATTCTTTCAGAACGGTCGCCCGTTCCTATTTGGCTTTTGCGGTTCTCATCATACTCTTTGCGGTATTGAGAATTATAATAGTCGTAAAGGCGAGATTTCATTACTTTCATTGCCTTTTCTCTATTTTTAATTTGAGAGCGCTCGTCTTGGCAGGTTACTACGATACCAGTTGGCAAATGCGTCATACGAATACAGCTTTCAGTTTTGTTAACGTGTTGGCCGCCCGCGCCCGAAGAACGATAAGTGTCAATTTTAAGGTCTTTTTCATCAATCTTAACTTCAACGTCTTCAACTTCAGGGAGCACCGCAACCGTTGCGGTTGACGTTTGAATTCTACCTTGAGATTCCGTTTCAGGAACTCTTTGAACTCTATGAACGCCACTTTCAAACTTAAGCTTACCGTAAACGCCGTTACCGCTAACTGAGAACGTTACTTCTTTAACACCGCCAAGTTCAGTAAAGTTACCGTCAATCTCTTCCGCTCTATAACGGTGCTTATCGGAAAAGTTAACGTACATACGGTAAAGTTCGTAAGCAAAAAGCGCCGCTTCTTCACCGCCCGCGCCCGCGCGAATTTCAACGATACAAGACTTATCGTCGTTCTCGTCTTTTGGGATAAGCAAAAGTTTAAGTTCGTTATTGACAACCGCTTGGCGCTTGATAAGTTCTTTTATCTCTTGAGATAAAAGTTCTTTCATTTCAGGGTCTTTTTCCATTGAAATAAACGCTTCGGCATCATCGCGTTCTTGCTCTATTTTTTGAAGTTCCTTTATTTTCTCAACCGTTTCGGTGATATTGGAAAGTTCCTTCGTATATTTTTTATAGTTGTTTATATCGGCAATAACAGATGGGTCTGCGATTAACTCGTTGAGCTTATCGTACCTATCGAGCACCGATTGTAATTTTGCCGTCATATTTTATAAAACCACCTTAACAAATCTTTCGATTCCGTTTATATCTTTTATAATTTCAACCTTAGAATATTTCCCTTCGTTTTCAAACAAAAGTTTAATTTCACTTGCTTGATTTATTCCGCATTCCATAATAATTATGCCCTTTTCAGTTAAATAATTATGGCAAACCGATGCAAAATATCTATAAAAATCAAGCCCGTCTTCCCCACCGTATAAAGCAAGAGAAGGTTCAAGTTTAATTTCTTTTTGCAAAATCAGCATATCGTTTTTATTGACGTACGGGGGATTTGAAAGTATAATATCAAACTTTCCTTGAACGCTTTCAAACTTATCCGAGTTTATAAACTCAACGTTAGCGCCTAACTTTTCAGCGTTTAGCTTAGCGATATTTAACGCCTCTAAAGATACGTCAACCGCCGTTACGTTAGCGCCGGTTTTTAAGTTAACGGTTATTGCAATAACGCCTGAACCCGTGCACATATCAAGAACTTTATCAGTTGACTTAATATCGTTTAAAGCCAAAAGGCATAACTCTTCCGTTTCAGGTCTTGGAATTAAAACGTTACTATCAACCTTAAATTATAACCGTAAAAATCAGCATCGCCAAAAACGTAAGCAAGCGGAGTTCCGTTTGCGCGTTCGTTTGCAAACTTAACCGCTTGGTCGTTTTGCTGTTTAGTAACCGATTGTTTATTTCCTTTTATCGCGCTACGAGAAACACCCGTCACCCTTGAAACGATCCACTCCCCGTCAACGAGTTCTTCAACACCGCCTTTTTTAAGTATCTTTTCAACTTTCAAAAGTAACGTTTCTACCGTACCGAAAACGTCAAAAGACTTAACTGGCATAGTTTGGTCTGCATCCATAAGCAAAACTTCGTTAAAAGAAGTTATTGCAACCTCAATCATATCGTCAGTCGGCTCTTTAGTAGTTATTTTTTGAAGCAAAAGCCCGGGCGCTTTGAAAATTATTAAAATTTTGCTTTGCGATTTTGATAAGAGTTTTAAAATCTCGTAAGAAACGCCTGCAATTAAAGGAAGGGTTAAAAGTTTAACGCCAAAACGGAAAAATTTACCTAAAATACCACTAAATTCAACGCCAAAACTACCAAGTATTGCATTAACGATAGCAAACATTAAAATACTTACTATCATTACTAAAAACATAAACGTCGTTCCACACCTATCGTGAACGCGAGTGCATTTTCTAACGTTTTCAACCGTTAAGTCGTCGCCTTTTTCAAAGCAAGATATAGTTTTGTGTTCCGCGCCGTGATACATATAAGTACGGCGAACGTCTTTAAGCAAGCTCGTAAGCAAAATATACGCTATAAATATTGAAATGCGAATTCCACCTTCAATCAAGCAATATAAAAATGAGTTTGGCTTTAAACTCGTGAACAAATCGGCAACGACTTGCGGTAAGAAGAAAAATAAAAACAACGACAAAACAAGACCTAATGCAACACCTATAAACGAAGCAAGGTCAACTGCGCTTATTTTTAATTTTTTAGAAAGCCAATCGTCAAACTTAGAAGTTTCGTCTTCACCAAAAACGGATGCAGAGCGCATGAGCGACTTTGTTCCCCCAACGAGCGATTGAAAAAATGAAACAACGCCACGCACGAAAGGAATTTTAGTTATTTTTCCGCGTTTTTTAAGCCTTTTAGACTCAATTAGTAATTCGCCGTTTTCAGTTCTTACAGCCATAGCTTCGGCAGTTTTACCACGCATTAAAACGCCTTCGATAACCGCTTGACCACCTATGGAAGTTTTCTTTGAACTCATAATAAACCTTTAAAATATTAAAATAGCTCTAAGAGAAAATTCTTAGAGCCGATTCTATACCTTGACGGTATAAATTTAGCAAAGTTAAATCAAATACCGTATCTTTTCTTAAATTTATCAACACGTCCGCCAGTATCAACAAGTTTTTGCTTACCAGTGAAGAACGGGTGGCATTTAGAACAGATATCAACCTTGATAACGTCAACGTTCTTAGTAGAACCAGTTACGAAAGACGCGCCACAAGCACATTGAACGGTAACGGTTTTATAATTAGGATGAATATTATCTTTCATATTATCACCTCTCGAAGTTTATTTACTTTGCTATTATATATTAAAATTTTCGTTAAGTCAACTTATTTCAAGGTAAATTTAATGCTTTTTTCTAAAATTAAATGAAAAATTTTTCTATTTTTTTAGTTTACTCTAATCACTTGCAAAAATTAGCGTTAGTTGTTATAATATTTGCAAGGTATATTATGAACAACTGGCAAATTATCGAGCCGAAGCGTTTCGGCGGTATTACTACAACTGAAAATTTAGTTAACGTTGACGACGTTAAGATTAAAACGACTAAATGCTTCGTTTCGCTTGACGATCTTAATAATTTTATCGGCGACACAAAGCGCGAATATCCGTTTACCCCCTGCTCTATTGCGGTTGGGCAAGTCGTTGAACTTTTAAGCGAAAGCAACTATATTAAAAAAGGCTCAAAAGTATTCCTTGCTCCCTCACAAGCAACTAAAAACGGATATTTAAGAGATTTCGTTACGATTCCTCAATCGGAAGTTTACGTTCTCCCTGAAAACGTTTCTGAAGACGATGCGTTGTTTTTAGGCCACGTTTCTCTCGCTATCACTATCATTGATAAACTTAACATAGATAGAGGTAACCACGTTGCAATAATAGGTGGCTCTTACCTTGCAAACGTTATCGCACAACTTTTAATGTATTATCAATCCGTGCCCATCTTAATTGATTCTAACGAAAAAAATCTTGAAGTTGCGCACAAAACAAACGTTTACTACACACTTAACCCAAACGATAATTTAGAATCTGAAATTTTAGCAATAACGGGCGGAAGAAAATGCAGTAAGGTTATTTACGTTAGCGACTCAATGGAAGATATTGACGTTATTGATAAAATCACCGCAGACAGAGCCGACGTTGGCTTTACTGGTATCCCCGCAACCAAAACGAAACTTTCTTGCAGTTTCGCATTTGAAAAGCAATTAAACATCACTTTCGCTAACGACGGCGCAAGTAATATTCAAACGGCAATCAATCTTTTAGCGCAAAAAGCAATAACGCTTTCACACTTTAAACTCCACGTTTATAAGTTTGAATACGCGCCTAAGCATTTTGAAAACGCCATTTTGAAACTTGAAGAAAATCAAGACGCTGAATTTATTATAGATATGCTTTAATTTAAAACGGATAGGCAAAACCTATCCGTTTTTTAATTTTGATAAAACGATTTCATATAAATCTCCCGCGCCAAGAAGCAAAATAGCCCCTTTATCGCTGTTTTTTATATTTTCGATAACTTCATTAACACTTTCTAAGTATGGGCATTTAACAGCATTTGCAAGCCTTTCGGCGCTACCAAAATAATCGTATTTTTCTCTTGACGGGTATTCTTTATATATTAAAACGTTTTGATTACAAAAAGCGCTTATAAAATCCCCAAACAACAATTTAGTTCTCGAATAAGTGTGCGGTTGAAATATTACGGTAAAATCACCGCCAAACATATCTTTGAACGAAGTTAAAACGCTTTTTATTTCAGTTGGATGATGGGCGTAATCGCAGTAAAACTTTTTACCGTGATACTCCCCTAAAAATTCCATCCTGCGCTTAACGCCTTTAAACGCTTTTAAACCTTTTATAATATCGCTATATTCAATCTTGAAAATTTTTCTACAAACAGCGATTGCAAGCAAGGCGTTATACACGTTGTAAATTCCCGCAACTGAAAGAGTTATCTCATCGCTAATTTCATTATTTTCTAAAACGTTAAACGTGTAGTATCCACCGCTTGAAATAAGGTTTATCGCTTTAAAATCGGCATCAAAATTCACGCCGAAAGTCACGGCGTTTTTTAATTTTAAAGCCAAAAGATTTTTATCGTCTGCATTATAAAAGCAAACCTTACCGCGAGAGAGAAAATTTTTAAAAGTTTCAATTAAATTTTCAACGCTACCATAAGTATCCAAATGGTCGTTATCGGCGTTTAAACACACTGGATAATCAACGGTAATATCGTCAATATTTCTATCGTATTCGCAAATTTCCGAGATTGCAAATTTAGGCGTTTTATCAAAATCAAACAAATCGTTAAGCGGATATTCCCCACCGATAAACGAAGTAAATTTAACACCGCTAAAATTTAATATTTCAGTTATCATAGCGGTTGTTGTTGTTTTGCCGTGAGATCCACTTATTCCAATCGAACGGCGATGCGAATTTAAAATTAAATTTAAAATTTCGCTCCGTTTATATATCGCTTTTTTTAAAAATCTTGCGCGAACGAGTTCTGGATTTTCTTCGCTAATTGCAGAAGAGTAAACGACTATATCAACCCCGTCTACGTTGCACCCACTATGCCCCTGATAAAAAGTTAAACCACCCATTTCTAAATTTTTTATGGTTTGAGTGTAAACTTTATCGCTACCGTAAACGACGAAACCTTTTTTTATTAAATATCCACATAGAGCACTCATGCCCGCTCCGCCCACACCAATTAAATAAATTGATAAATTTTTTGAGTTTTTATTCATATTTTATCTTATGAACTAAATTTTTAAAAATTCACAAAACAGCGAAAAAATGGCGTATTTTTGTAAAAAAACGGCTAAAATGATATAAAATTGTAAACTTTTTTCAAAAAAGGTATTGAAATTGCACAAATTATTGTGTATAATTTAGTTAGGTTTATAAAAATATATAAACGAATATATTTTAAGGTGGTAGGAAAATTGAAAATCTCAGACGTTAGAGTACGGTTAGTACAAAAGGAAGACAGCAAGTTAAAAGCTGTTGCTTCAATGACCATTGAAGATTGTTTCGTAATTCACGACATCAAGATTATCGAAGGTCAAGAAGGCTATTTTATAGCAATGCCAAGTAGAAAGGCAAGCGACGGTGAATACAAAGATATCGCTCATCCCATCAATACTGACACTAGAAAACAAATCATAGACGTTATCTTGAACGCTTTCAACGAAGAAGTTGCAAAAGCAGAGTAAAATAACAACGGCAAACAGCCGTTTTTATTTTTGCAAAAAAATATACGCTACCCTATTTGGTAGCGTATTTTATATTGTTATTTTTTGCCGAACAACCTTTTAACGAACGGCGGAATTTCCTTTTGCGGTTCAGGCTCAACGGGAGCGGGTTTTTCTTGAACGGGTTCAGGTTTTGAAACTTCTTCAACAACCTTTTCAGATATCGTTGGCTCAACGGCTTCGTAAGATGCGTTGTCAGTTATAAAACGCCTTTGATTTATCGAATTTGAACTTCCCGTAAAACCAGTTGCGATAATGGTTATAACAACCTCGTCTTTAAGTTCTGGAACGGTATTCGCGCCGAAAATAAGATTTGCAGAATAATCGATAACGCCGTGGATAAGGTTTGCCGCCTCAGAAACGTCACCTATCGATAAGTTATCGCCACCGCTAATATTTAAAATAATACCGCGCGCGCCTTCGATAGTAGTTTCAAGCATGGGCGAAGAAACGGCTTGCCTAACCGCTTCAACGATTCTATTTTCTCCCTTTGCTCTACCGATACCCATGTGAGCAAGACCTTGACCTTTAATAATCGTTCTAACGTCAGCAAAGTCAAGATTGATAAGAGCGGGAACGGTTATAAGATCAGAAATACCGCAAATCGCTTGTTTTAAGTTATCGTCCGCACGCCTTAACGCTTCTTCCATAGGGGTATTTTTAGGAAGGGAATCAAGAAGTTTATCGTTTGGAATAACGATTAAAGTATCAACGAATTTAGCAAGATTTGCTATACCCTTTTTAGCGTTTTCTTCACGCTTTTTGCCTTCAAATGCGAAAGGTTTAGTAACAACGGCAACGGTAACGCAACCCTTTTCTCTTGCAATTTTAGCAATAACTGGAGCAGCGCCCGTACCCGTGCCACCGCCCATACCTGCGGTTATAAACAAAAGATTAACGCCTTCAACCAACTTTTCAAGTTCTTCCCTGCTTTCTTCAGCTGCTTTCTCGCCGATTTCAGGATAAGAACCTGCGCCTAAGCCTTCGGTTAATTCTTTACCGATTTGGATGCGTTTTTCGGGATCTGCTTTCGAGCGCATAAGCGCTTGCACGTCAGTATTAACCGCGATAAATTCCGCGCTTTGAATACCCGCGTCAATCATACGGTTTACGGCGTTATTACCACCACCGCCAACGCCGATTACTTTAATTTTGCAAACGTGGTTAATCATAGTTTCGTCAAACATAGTAACTCCTTTAGTCGATCTTTGTAAAAAATAGTTTATTTTTTGCTAAGTTAAGCGCCGTGTCTATAAGCGCTAAACGGGAAGTAAAATTAGGTTTATCATAATGCGGAACTTGTGGGGCTTTTACGGTTGGGAATACTCCAAGACGCGCCGCCATATATTCAACAGCGCCCCTAACCGAGCAAATACCCTCGCCCGTAAAGGCAACTTCTATATCGCTTGGAACTTTTAAAGTGCACGAAGAAACTGCCTTATCGCAATTTTCGCCGATATCGTCAAGCACGGATTTTGCAATCTTGTTACTTTCGTTTCTTGAAAAAGCAAACTCACCAAATTCCGGGTGCGCTACGATATAAGTTGCGCTTTCACGATCTTTAAGCCCTAAGTTAAGTTTATTTTTTAAAGCTTCGGCAACTTTAAATTCACAACCAAGCCCGTCTGATAAATAAGCAGAAATCATGCCACCGCCGAGCGGAAAAGATTTACTGTGTAAAAGCCCGTCGCCACACGCGATAGAAAGAGTGCTTGAAGAATATCCAACGTTTATAAGCAACTTGCAATCGTCACGCTCTTCGGTTGAAAATAAATACATAACGTCAGCGTAATCTTGAAGAATAAACTTAACGTCTAAAACGCCGAGTTTTGTTAAGATTGAAGTTAAAACTTCAACGAAATGATTTATTACCAAACCGAAAAAAATTCTTGCCGATAACGACGAGGCTTTCTTGCCGATAGGCTCGTGAGTTTTATAGTTATCAACAACAAAGTAAGATGCAGAGCGGTTAACGAGTTTATACTCCGTGTCGTCATCTTGAAAAGCGGTATCGAACAAATACCTAACGTCAACTTCTTGAATTTTTCTAACCTTGCCGTAAGTGATTTTATAATTTTTAGTTAAAATCTTAGAAAACTCACCGGGAACGCCAACGAAAACGGTTGAAATCTTCGAAACGTCACTCCTACTTATAAGATCGTTAAAAAGGGTTGCGATTTTGAGTTCAAGTTCCTTAACGTCATAAAACTCGCCGTCGTAATAAGGATAGTAATTAACGGATTCTATCGCACGGAAAAAGAACGCGCCGTTAACGCTTCTTTCCGCAACGGAAAGAGTTAAATCGGCTGAACCTATATTAAGCGTTGCAACGCAATCGTTAAACATATCCTATACCCCTAAGTATTTATAATTACTTATATTTTAATATAAATAAACCGCCTTGTCAATACGAAAGGCGGTTTTAATTTATTGTGTTATTGAAATATTTCCATCGGCTTTTAAAACCGTTATATACTCCCCAACCCCTTTATTTTCAAGCGCAACGTAAAAATCGTGAGTGGCAGTAAGTTTTAAAACGGTTTGCTCGTCTGCTTTAAGCAAGGTAAATAAAACTCCTTCTTTCATTTTTAGAACGATAGTTTTATATTCAAGCCCTTCTTTTTTCATGGTAAACTCAACGTATTCAAGTGAATTTTTGTAAGTTTCCAGTAAAGAAGATGCAGATTTTAACATAGTTAAAAGTGAGTTATCGTAAGTTGACAAAACGTTTCCAACCGCTAAGGAAGAATCATAGTCGGAAAGGCTAAGTTTAATAAGTAAATTATTCTCGCCCGTTACGTTATTTTTCAAGTCATTTTTCTTTGCTAAAACGCAAAAACTTTTGTCAAGCGCGTAATAATCGCTACCTAAGTTAATTGCAAAAACTTCCCTTTTTTCTTTAACTTCTATCGTAATTTTATTTGGGAAATTTTTCTCAACGGAAACAACATCAATATACCCTGAAAGAGAAGAAATATCCGATTTTATTTTATCTTTTTTAACGAAGGTTAAATTCTTACCTTCATACTCTTTAAGATAATCTTTTACTAAACCTTCAATATTCTCGTTTGAGCCGTTTATTGAAGTGACTTTAAGTTCAACGTCAGTAACCTTAAACGCGGAAGCAAAACAAAAAACCGCTACCGTAATAAATAGCAAACAAGTTATTAAAACGAGCAATTTTTTGTACTTCATAAGTTATCCTTTCGAAACGTCCGCTCCGAGTAGTTTTAATTTTTTATCAATCTCAAAGTATCCGCGTTCAATAACGTCAACCCCAACGATTTCGCTAACACCTTCCGCTCCAAGAGCAGCTATAATAAGCCCCGCTCCACTTCGCAAGTCGCAAGCGTTTAAGATAGCGCCCGTTAAAAAGTTAGTTCCCAAAACAATAGCCTTAGTTCCAGAAACTTCAATCATTGCGCCCATTTTTCTAAGTTCGTTAACTATTGAAAAGCGATTTTTAAACACTCCTTCTTCAATAACGGTTTTACCGTTTAAAGAGCAAGCGTATGCAAGAAGTGGCGACTGAAGATCGGTTGGAAACGACGGGTACGGCGCAGTTTTAACTAAACCTAAGCCGTTGCCAACACCGCAACACTTTAGATATATTTTATCACTTTCAAATGCTATTTTGCAAGCGTTATTGTAAATTTTTTTAATAAATGCAACGTTATGTATAAAGTTTGCACCGTTTATCTCTATCTCTCCGCCCGTGTTTAGCGTTGCAAGGAGATACGTTCCCACTTCTATCCTATCGCTAATCGGTTTAAAATAGGTGATTTTTTTAGTTAACTTCTTAACACCTTGAATAACTATCTTATAACTACCCGCGCCCGTAATCTTTGCGCCAAGCCTATTAAGAAAGGAACATAAGCATATAATTTCAGGCTCTTTAGCAGCGTTTAAAATCACCGTTTCGCCTTCCGCTAAGCAAGCAGCCATTATTAAATTTTCCGTAACGCCAACACTTGGAAAAGGTAGCGTTATTTTTGCCCCTTCAAGTTTATCCGCTCGCAAGTATAAATGCTCTTTGCCAGATATTTCAGCGCCCAACTTTCTAAGCGCGTCTAAATGCATATCGATAGGTCGGTCGCCAAAATTACAACCGCCCGGCGTTACAGCGGAAACTTTTCTAAACCTTGCAAGAAGCGGTCCTAATAAAAATACCGACGCCCTTATTTTTTTAGATAATTCGCAAGGAAGTTCAGGGATATAAAGGGAAGAACAGTCCACGAAGAGCGTATCGTCTTCGTAGCGATACTTTCCGCCTAAACACTTTATAATATCAAGCATAACCGTAACGTCGCCAACTTTTGAACAATTTAAAAACCCCACTTCAAAATCGAGGAGCACACACGCCGCAATTAGCGGTAACATCGCGTTTTTTGCGCTTTTAACGTCAACTTTTCCGTAGAGTTTATTTTTTCCGTTAACAATAAGTTTATTCATAATCACCTTTCAAACGAAACTTTATAAGTTATACATTATAATACGCCTAAAAGGTGCGTTAGGTTAATTAAATTTTATCGCTATCTTTCGATACGTTATAAAGCACCCCGAAAGCAGTCATAAACACTATCAATGAAGTATTGCCACAGCTCATCAACGGGAGCGGAAGCCCAGTTGGCGGAATACTACCGCTAACGACGAGCGCGTTAACGAGCGTTTGTATTGCAAACACCGTGCTTATACCAAAAGCCGTTAAAAACCCGAAAAACGAGTTGCATTTTATTGCCGTTCTATACCCCCTATAAACTAAGAAAAACATTACTAAAAATAGAATTACAAGACCGATAAACCCCGTTTCCTCGCCTATTACCGAAAGAATAAAATCGCTCTCGGCAAAGGGCAAAAACCTAAACTTTTGCCTTGAATTAAAAAGCCCAACGCCAAAAAACCCACCGCTTCCTAATGCATAAAGAGATTGCAGTAGTTGATAACCTTCCCCCTTTGGAGATGCCCACGGGTTTAAAAAAGCCATTAAGCGTTTCAGTCTATAAGGCTCAATGATAATCAATATAGGAATTGTTAAAACAGCAGGAACTATTATTGCGAATAAGTAGCGCTTTTTCATGCCAGATACAAATAGCATTGAAATCATTAGCGCGCCTATGCAAACGGTTATGCTCATGTTCGGCTCTAAGATTATAAGCAAACAAAACGCTCCGCCTACTAATAACACGGGCAAAATTCCTAAAAACGTTTTTGCTCTTTGTGGTTTTTTTGCAAAATAACCTGCGGTAAAAATAACGAAAGAAAACTTTGCTATCTCTGAGGGCTGAATAGTTATCGGACCAACGCCAAGCCAGCGTTTTGCGCCGTAATTTTCAACCCCTAATGGAGTTAAAACCAAAATAAGTAATACGATTGAAAACACTAACAACACGTATTTAATCTTATCAAGTTTTTTATAGTCTATAAGCGTTACGCCAAGCATTGACGCAAGCCCTAATAAAAAACCTAAAAGTTGTTTTTTAAAAAAGTAAAATTTATCGCCAAAGGTAACTTCCGCTTGATAAGATGAGGCGGAATAAATCATCACTAAACCGTATAAAGAAATCAAAACGGTTAAAAGCGGAATAAACAAATCTCCGCGTTTACGTTCCGAGCAAATTAACGATTTCAACGAACTTTTCACCCCTTTCTTCAAAGTTTTTAAACTCGTCAAAACTTGACGTTGCTGGCGAAAGCAACACGTCTTCTCCGCTCGTTGCAAGTTTATAAGCCGTTTTCACCGCATTTTCAAACCCTTTAACAACCGAAACGTTATCAACGCCAACGTCTATTGCAAAAGAAAGCATTTTTGCGCTACACTCACCCGTTATAACCGTGTTTTTTATTTGCCGTGAATTCTTTATCGAGCGCATAAGTTCAGAGTAATTTAACCCCTTATCCGCCCCGCCTATAATTAAAACCGTTTTATTATTTAAACTTTCAACGGCTTTGATTGCGCTTGCTTCGTTAGTTGATTTACTATCGTTTATAAAAGTAACGCCATTTACAGTTTTTACCTTTTCTAACCTGTGTTTAACGCCGTTAAACTCACAAAGAGTGTTTTTTATAACGGAATTTTCAACTTTTAAACATTTTAAAACGCAAACGGTAGCGAGCGCGTTTTCAATATTATGGCTCTCCTTTAAGGAAAGTTCGTTAACTTTAAAAAGTTCTTCCCCGTTAAAACAAACGTTTTCCCCGTCTAAATACGCGCCGCTTACCTTTTCTTTTTTAGAAAAATATATAACTTTTGAATTAGTTACACTTGAAAAATCGCGAACTAACTCATCATCAAAATTAAGCACGGAAAACTCACTTTCTTTAAGTGGAATAACTATTTTACTTTTAACGAGAGCGTAATTTTCCATAGTGTAATGCCGATCAAGATGATCGGGAGTTATATTTAAAACGACTGATATATGCGGACAAAATAAATAAGTGGTTTCAAGTTGATAACTCGATACTTCCAAAACGCAAAGTTCACTTTTATTTACCTTTTCAATCTCGCCAACGAGCGGAACGCCAACGTTACCTGCTAAAACCGAACTAATATTAGCGTTTTGCAAGCATTTATGTATCATATTGCAAGTTGTTGTTTTGCCGTTTGTTCCGGTTACCGCAATAATTGGCGTGTTTATTTGCAAACTTGCAAGTTCCATCTCCCCTATTATTCGCTTTCCGTTTGCTTTATAAAACTTGCAAATATCGCTATCGATAGGAACACCCGGGCTTATAACTAAAACGTCGCAAATCAAATCAGTAAGATAATCTTCTATAACGATTGCGCCAAGCGAAATTAGTTTTTGAACGTTTTCAACAACTATTTCGCTTTTTCTTCTATCGTAAATATAAACTTTAGCATTGTTATCAAGCAAAAATTTAGCCGATGCAAAACCACTTTTTTGCAAGCCTGCAACTAAAAATGAAGTCTTTTTAAAATACATATACCACCTACAAAGAGCAAATTATTGAAAAAGCCGAGATTATAAAAGTGAAAAATGCGTAACCAAATGAAATTTTTCCTTCGCTAAAACCTTTCTTTTGTAAATGATGATGATAGGGCGCCATTAAAAACACCCTTTTACCCGTTCTTTTAAATTTTGCAACTTGAATTATTACCGACAGCGTTGAAATTAAATAAAACACACCTATAAACGGAATAAAAAGCGTATTTCCAGATAACACCGCTATGCTTGATATCGCCCCACCGATTGATAAAGAACCCGTATCCCCCATAAAAACGCTCGCTTTGTTAACGTTAAACAGTAAATACCCAAGCATTGCTCCCGCCATACAAAGCGAGAACAAGGCAAGCGAATTATATTCTTTAGCGTTTATATACGACGGAAAGTTTTTCGTTTGAATATAAATCAAAACGGATAGCGCAATAAAAACGACTAAACTAACGGAAGCGCAAAGCCCGTCTAACCCGTCGGTTAAGTTGACGGAATTAACGGTTGCAACAAACACGAGCGCGTTTAAAAGTATTACGAGCGCGCCGAGTGAAAATTTTCCACCGAAAAACGGTATATATAAAAAATCTAAACCGCTATTAAATGAAAAATATGAAGCTATAAGAGAAATTATCGTTTGAAAAGCAAATTTTTGAATAGGCGTTAACCCTTCGTTTTTAGAAAACTTTATCTTTAAAAAATCATCTAAAAACCCAACCACTAAAAACCCGAGCGCAATGCTTATTGCTAGAGTTGAAAGTCTACTTTTTTCATCGTTAAATATGAAAAAGGTTACTATTGCGCCTAAGATAAATATAATTCCGCCCATAGTTGGCGTGCCTTTTTTACCTTCGTGTTCGGTAACGTAACCTAAAATCGGTTGCCCTATTTTAAACCTTTTTAAGATGGGAATTATTATAAACCCAAAAACTGCGGTTAAAATTGCGGAAATTGTAAACGACAATAACTTTACTTTCAAATTAGTTCACCGCTAAATGATAATTTTGCAATAGTATCTTTAATAGTTTCTTTATCAGAATATTTAAATTTCGTTCCCATAATTTCTTGATAATCTTCCGCTCCTTTTCCGCTAACCACTAAAACGTCGCCTTCGCTAAGTTTTGAGAGCGCGTAACCTATTGCCATCGCTCTATTTTGTATGGTTATGTAAGATAGGCTTGATTTTCTATACCCCTTTTCCACTTCGGATATAATTTGATAAGCATCTTCAAAGCGGGGATTATCGGTTGTTATTATTGAAAAATCGGCGTATTTTCCTGCTATTTCACCCATTTTTGGGCGTTTATCCTTATCTCTATTTCCACCGCAACCAAAAACTAAATAGAGTTTTTTCTTGGTTATTTGTTTTAGCGATTTTAAAAGTTTTTCAAGCCCGTCTGGAGTGTGCGCGTAATCGATATAAACGTCTGCGCCGTTAAAAGTTTCAATAAATTCCATGCGCCCGGGCACGTTTTTAACGCTTTTTATTCCTTCCCTAATCGCTCTACCACTAACCCCAAGCGCGTGAGCGGTTGCCGAAGCGCAAAGACAGTTATACACGTTAAACTCACCAGTTGACGGATAGTGAATTTTTAAAATATCGTCAAATGAGTTCATTATAAAATCAACGCCTTGCTTAGTGGTTAGGATATTAACGGCAAAAACGTCGCTTGGGTTGTCAAGCCCGTAAGTAATCGTTTTAACTTTTGGGTTTTTTATTAGTTTTCTCCCCGTTTCGTCGTCGCTATTGACAACGGCAAACTTGCAACTATTGCGAGAAAACGCGCTCATTTTAACGTTTTCATACTCGGCAAAAGTTTTAAAATAATCAAGATGATCTTGGGTGCAGTTTGTAAATAAAAGCGCCTCAAACTTTAAATCTCCCGTCCTATTTTGCGCTATTGCGTGAGCGGAAAGTTCAACAATCGCATACTCAACCCCATCGTTCGCCATATCCATTAAAATTTTAAAAAAACTAATTGAGTCGGGGGTTGTTAGTTCAGGCTCAACGTAAGCCTTGTTGTAAAACGCGCCTAACGTTCCTATAACACCAACCGAGTATCCAAATTCTTCTAAAATACTTTTTAATATAAAAGAAGTTGTGGTTTTTCCGTTAGTTCCAACAATGCCTATAACCTTAACCCTATTTCCGCTCGGCTTAAAAAACCTTTCGCTAATTTTAGCCATAACTTTTTTAACGTCTTTTACGATAATTTGAGTTATTGAAACGTCACTTTCCCTTTCGCTAATTATTGCAACAGCGCCACGCTTAACGGCTTCAAAAACGAATTTATTTCCGTCCAAATTATTGCCTTTTACTGCAAAAAACAAACTGTTTTCGTAAATTCGGCGACTGTCGTTTTCAATATCTTTAATATCAACGTCTTTAAAGTTTAAAATCTTGCTTGTTTCAATTCCGCTAATTAGTTGCGATAGTTTCATACCTTTTAATTCCTTTTGCGTTTATTATTCCTTCAAAAATCTTCTTGCAAAGCGGTGCGGCAACCGTTGAGCCGTAAGTTCCGCCAACGGGCTCGTCAACGATAACTAAGCATAAATATTCAGGCTTATCGGCTGGGAAAAAGCCGATAAAACTCATAACGTATTTACCTTGATTTATAACACCGTTTTTATACTTTTGCGCAGTTCC
>JAFWXO010000002.1 GCA_017545865.1 Clostridia bacterium
AAAATTGATATGGGCATATTCCTTTTTATGTTGGAAGTTTGCCTTGAACACGAAAGCTATACTTACGAAAGAACCCTTTTTGCAGATACAACGGAAGATAGTATTGAACAAACATTAATCGCAAAATATACATATTCAAGCTAATAATCAAATTCCAATTTATCGAGTTGTTAATCTTTGTGGGAAGATTTTCAAAAGTGTAGCACACTATACTTTCAAATGAAAGTCGTGTATTTTTTAGTGCAAAAAAGTAAAGAGTAGCAAAATTTTGCTACTCTTTTATCGTGCTTTGGAAAATCCCTAAGAGTGACGCCCTTAGCCGTCCTTTTTTTTAATATTCAACTTTTTCTAGCCGTAAGCCTTTGGCGGGTAAAGTTTTTCCGCCTATTGCGCGGTTGCCTGTTAAAAGCATTTCTTTAACACCGTCTATATTCATTTCTCCGTAACCGACTTTTAATAACGTTCCTACGATAATTCTTACCATATTATATAAAAATCCGTTACCGCAAACAAAAATTCCTATGCCGTCTATAGAAGGCTTTATTTTTATACTGTAAATAGTGCGCACGGTTGTTTTTGCTCCGCTTCCGCTAGAACAAAAAGCCTTAAAATCATGCTTTCCAACTAACATTTTTGCCGCGCTTTTCATCAACTCTACGTTAGGTTCTCTATCAATTCTTACCGCAAATCTCTCTTTTAAAGGTAAATCTACGTCTGAAAAATAAAAAGAATACGCGTAAGTTTTTTTCTTTGCCGAAATACACGCGTTAAAATCGTCGTTTACACACTCGCTTTTTACAACTTTAATATCTTCTGGCAAATATACGTTAAGCGCCTTATAAAATTTTTCGGGCGGAACGCTACTTTTAGTATCAAAATGCGCTATCTGCCCTACCGCGTGAACGCCTGCATCCGTTCTTCCGCTACCCGTAACCCTTACCGTTTCACCTGTAACCGCCTTGACTGCTTCTTCAAGTTTTTCTTGTATGGTAACGCCGTTTGGTTGAACTTGCCAGCCTGAATAATTAGTTCCATCATAACTTACGGTAAGTTTTATTCTCATACAACCACCGCCAAAAATCCGGTAATATTGAGATAAACCACGCCCGTGATAAGCCCAGCCATCACCAAAACGCCTATTAAATCACGCCAAGTTAAGTGCATTTTTTTATATTTAGTTCTGTTCTTACTGCCCGAATAACAGCGCGCGTCCATAGCGTCTGCAAGTTCGTCTGCGCGACGGAAAGAACTTATAAGTAACGGAATAAGCACGGGTATTAACGCCTTTGCTTTTTTAAACACGTTTCCGCTTTCAAAATCTGCGCCACGCGCTTTTTGCGCCTTTATTATCCTATCCGTTTCATCAAGAAGCGTAGGTATAAAACGGAGCGCAATGCTCATTATGAGCGCAAACTCGTGAACGGGAAATTTGAGCCACTTTAGCGGGGTTAAAAGGCTTTCTATGCCGTCCGCAAGTTCTACGGGCGAAGTGGTTAATGTAAGTAAACTTGCCCCTATAACCATAAGCGTTATTCTTGCAACGATAAACGCCGCGTTAAGCAACCCTTTATCCGTTATTTTAATAAAACCCCATTCAACTAAAACGTTGCCTGTAGCGTTAAAAAACACTTGCAATATTGCTGATAAAATTATAAAAAATAGTATGCCTTTTATGCTTTTTAAAACTTTGCCGAACGGAACGCCCGACGCCGCCGTTGCAATTAAAACGAATAATAAACAAGCGGCAAAACCCATAAATTGAAACGATTGCACTAAAAATACGGCAACTATATACGCTATTACCGCTAAAATCTTTACGCGCGCATCCATATTATGAACGAACGATTTTGCGGGATAATATTGACCGAACGCTACTTCTTTCATTACTTTTCCCCCGCAAATATTTTTGCCGCCGACTCAATAAACCCGTCAACGGTTAAATCACTATCAATTTCTATTCCATTTTCTTTAAGGGCGCGCGTTAAACTTGCCGTTACCGGTAAATCTAACCCCAACTCAACAAGTTCGTCATAGCGGGAAAAAATTTCTTTGGGCGTGCCAACCGAGTGAATTTTTCCGTGCGAAAAAATTGCCGCGCGAGTGCAATTTTCAGAAACCAAATTCATATCGTGCGATACCAAAATTATGGTTTTTACAAAAGCGCCGTGCAGTTTATGCAAAAGTTCAATAAACTCCCTTTTCCCTACCGGGTCAAGCCCTGCGGCAGGTTCGTCAAGCACCAAAACTTCAGGTTTTGTTACTATTACGCCCGCTATTGCAACGCGGCGTTTTTGCCCACCGGAAAGTTCAAACGGAGATTTTTCTTTAATTCTATCATAGTTAAGCCCCACCGTTTCAACCGCTTCTCTAACGAGTTTTTCACGCTCGCCTTCAGGCATATTAGGCGCAAAATTTTTAAGACCGAAAGCAACGTCATCTTTCACAGTTTCGGCAAAAAGTTGATATTCGGGGTACTGGAAAACCATTCCAACTTTAGCGCGTAAACTTTTAAAATCACATTTTTTATCAGATAAATTATATTCGCCAACGATAACGCTACCCTTATCTTTACCCACTTTTATAAGCCCGTTTAAGTGTTGCACGAAAGTAGTCTTTCCGCTACCGGTTTGCCCGATAATACCGAAAAACTCACCTTCTTCAACAGTCAAACTGACTTTATCTAGCGCGGTAACCGAAAGGTTTTTGCTACCTTCGCCGTAAATAAAAGTTAAATCTTTGCTTTCAACGCGCATAACGCCTCCGCAAGCCCTTCGTTCGTCAAAATTCCGTCGGGTAGAGCCACCCCTTTTTCTTTAAGCCTATCCGCAACGACTGCTGCAAGCGGGAGTTCTAACCCTAGGCTTTTTAATCTATCTTTTTCTTTGAATATTTCTTCAGGTGTTCCCGTTAAAACCACTTCGCCGTCACTTAAAACAAACACCTTATCGGCGTTTAACACTTCGTCCATATAATGCGTAATGGTTATTACCGTTACGTTCTTTTCTTTGTTTAATTTTTCAACAACGTCTAAAACTTCTTTTCTGCCTTGCGGGTCTAACATTGCGGTAGATTCGTCAAGAACTAAAATTTCTGGCATAAGCGCCAAAACGCCCGCTATCGCTATCCTTTGTTTTTGCCCACCCGAAAGCCTTGTTGGCGAAGAATGACGGAATTTTTCCATCCCAACCGCTTTAAGCGCAAAATCAATTCTTTTGCCGATTTCTTCACGCGGAACGCCTAAATTTTCCGGGCCGAAAGCAACGTCGTCTTCTACGATAGACGCAACTAATTGATTATCGGGGTTTTGAAAAACAACGCCCACGCGCTTTCTTATTTCAAAAAGCGAATTTTTATCGTTGCCGTCAAAACCGTCAACGGTTAGTTTTCCGCTATCAGGTTTAACTAATCCGTTAAAAAGTTTAGCGAGCGTGCTTTTACCGCTTCCGTTTCTACCTATAACGGCAATATATTCCCCTTTTTCCACCGAAAGGGAAACGTTTTTAATTACGTTATGCTTTTTATCGTATGAAAAGGTTAAATTTTCCGCTTGTAAAAGGGGCATTTCGTTATTCCTTTAAAATTTTCGTTTGGAATATTTTAGCACAACGGTATAATTTTTTCAAGCGTTATGCGCTCACTTAACCCTATTTAAATAATTAAAGTTAAATTTATTTGAAAAAATATTCGATTAACGTTGACTATTTATTTTTTTAATTATATAATAATTATTGCTTAACGTTATTTATAAAAGGAGAAATAATATATGAAAAAAATGACTATCGACGGCAACACCGCCGCCAGTCACGTTGCCTACGCCTTTTCTGAAGTAGCGGCTATCTACCCGATAACCCCGTCTTCACCGATGGCGGAAGTAGCAGACGAATGGTCTGCTGCCGGCAGAGTCAACATGTTCGGTCAGAAATTACGTCTTGCCGAAATGCAGTCTGAAGCAGGCGCAGCAGGCGCTGTTCACGGCTCACTTACAGCGGGGGCTTTAACAACCACTTATACCGCAAGCCAAGGGCTTCTTTTAATGATTCCCAATATGTATAAAATCGCGGGCGAACTTCTTCCCACGGTTTTCCACGTTAGCGCGCGCGCACTTGCAGCGCACTCGCTCAACATCTTCGGTGACCACGCAGACGTTATGGCTTGCCGTCAAACCGGCTTTGCTATGCTTGCAAGTAACTCCGTACAAGAAGTTATGGATTTAGCGCTAGTTGCTCACCTTTCTACTTTAAAATCTAAAGTTCCGTTCTTACATTTCTTTGACGGCTTTAGAACTAGCCACGAAGTAAGCAAAATCGACGTTATTGATTACGACGAAATGAAGAATTTAGTCGATATGAAAGATATTGAAGATTTCCGCGCTCGCGCGCTCAACCCTGAACACCCCGTTCAAAAGGGTACTGCGCAAAACAGCGATATTTACTTCCAAAACAGAGAAACGGCTAACAAATATTATCTTGCTACGCCCGCGATTGTTCAAGAAATGATGGATAAAGTTTCTGCGCTTACCGGCAGAAGTTATCACCTTTTCGATTACGTAGGCGCGCCTGATGCTGAAAACGTAGTTATCCTTATGGGTAGCGGCGCTGACGCAGTTGAAGAAACCATCAACAAGATGAATAAAGAAGGTCACAAAGTCGGTTTACTTAAAGTTAGACTTTACCGTCCGTTCGCTATCGACGCGTTCGTTGACGCTCTTCCCAAAACCGTTAAGAAAATCGCAGTTCTCGATAGAACCAAAGAAGCAGGCTCTCTCGGCGAACCGTTATATCTTGACGTTTGCTCGGCTCTCCTTGAAAAAGGTATGACCGATATTAAGGTCGTTGGCGGAAGATACGGTCTTGGTAGCAAGGAATTTAATCCTTCAATGATTTACGCCGTTTACAAGAATTTGGAACAGGCTGAACCCAAAAACCACTTTACCGTTGGTATCTACGACGATTTAACCAACACTTCACTTGATTTCTCTTATCAATATAACGCTGCCCCCG